>JADGPW010000235.1 GCA_017882265.1 Chitinophagaceae bacterium
ATCCGGACGACGTTTCCTGCTTTACCTGTTCGCCATATTCACCCTCATATTTGCCTATACATTCGGGCTGGTTTTTATTATTAAATATTTGCTCCCTGGAGCGTAAAGGGTAATTGGTAATTAGTATTTGGTAATTTGGAATTGGAGTTCCTGATTTAATTTCTCTCCGCCTAATTCCAAATAACCAATTCCTAATTCCCCGTCTTTCCATCAGTATAACTCCTTATTTTTACCACAATAAAATTAAACGCCATGTCGAATAATCTGCTCATCGGGAAAAAAGGGATCATCTTCGGCGCCTTGGATGAAAAATCCATTGCCTGGAAAACGGCGTTGAAATGTCATGCAGAAGGGGCGCAGATCGTGCTGAGTAATGCCCCCGTTGCCCTGCGGATGGGAGAGATTAATAAACTGGCTGCCGCCTGTGGCGATGCGCCAGTTATCGGTGCCGATGTGACCAATATGGAGGATCTTAAGAATCTTTTTGAAAAAGCCATGGAGCATTTTGGTGGTAAGATCGATTTTATCCTGCATTCTATCGGCATGAGTGTTAACGTGCGCAAAGGAAAACACTATACCGAAATGAATTATGAATGGAATCAAAAAACACTAGATATATCGGCGATGAGTTTACATAAAGTACTTCGCACCGCCTGGGACCTGGATGCTTTGAACGAATGGAGTAGTGTAGTGGCGCTGACCTATATCGCGGCGCAAAGGGTATTTCCCGATTATAATGAAATGGCCGATGCCAAATCATTGCTGGAAAGTGTGACCAGAAGTTTTGGATATCATTATGGTGTGAAAAAGAAAGTGAGGGTGAATACGATCTCCCAGTCGCCAACAAGGACAACGGCCGGTAGTGGTGTGAAAGGGTTTGACGGATTCATTAATTATGCAGCTGCCATGAGCCCTCTGGGGAATGCTTCGGGTGAAGATTGCGCTAATTACTGTGTAGTGATGTTCAGCGATCTGACAAAAATGGTAACGATGCAGAACCTGTTCCACGATGGGGGATTTTCATTTACCGGTGTGACGCAGGAAGTGGTGGAGAAGATGGAGAAATAAACCCCCAAACCCACTAAAGGGGGCTTGCCATAACACCGGCCCGCTTATTTGAAGTTTTTTATTACTCGTATTACTTCAATAAATCCGAATATCAAACTGACCCATGAAATATGTGACTCAAAGATCGATGATCACAATAATGGTGATGACTTAATGATGATCTGATTGTTTTAGGGAAATAAAGGGGGAAGGACTAATTGGACTAAGTTCCCCTTTAGGGGGACAGGGGTTAATATTCATCTTCATTGAACAAGAAGTCTTCCTGTGTAGGGTAATCAGGCCAGATATCTTCAATGGTTTCATACACATCGCCTTCATCCTCCAGTTCCTGCAGGTTTTCCACCACTTCAATAGGGGCGCCGGAACGGATCGAATAATCGATCAGTTCATCTTTAGTAGCCGGCCAGGGAGCATCTTCAAGGTACGATGCCAATTCTAAGGTCCAGAACATCTTCTCAGGGTTTAATTTTTGAATAAGGTTTTTCTTCCCGATGGCTATCAGGACTACCCCTAATTTTCCGCAAATGTAGCTGTATTAACGAATTTTCCAAATCCTTAGTTGTACACGCCATTGGGAAGGATTTCTTAAAAATACTCGGGAGCGCCATCTGTCGTTTTGCCCGTGGGTTCGTTTTATAGATATTTGATTTATTAAACTCACCTTTGGCTGCATGATAACAGGAATAAATATTCACAAACGATACGGGTTAGTAGAGGTATTGAAAGGGGTGAACATTGAAATAAAGCAGGGAGAGGTGGCAGCTATAGTGGGGCCCTCCGGTTCAGGAAAAAGTACCTTATTGCATATCCTGGGGACTTTGGACAAAGCGGACCAGGGCGTTGTGACCATGAATAACACGGTCATCAGTTCATTGACCGGTAAAAAACTGGCTGCGTTCAGGAATAAACATATCGGGTTTGTATTCCAGTTCCATCACCTGTTACCTGAATTTACCGCATGGGAAAATGTTTGCATACCCGGCTGGCTGGGGGGAGGAAAGAAAAAAGAAATAAAGGACCGGTCCCTGGAACTATTGAACTTGTTTGGACTTTCTCATCGCCTGGAAAACAAGCCAAATGAAATGAGCGGGGGAGAACAACAGCGGGTAGCCGTTGCCCGGGCATTGATCAATAACCCGGATATTGTTTTTGCCGATGAGCCTACCGGCAACCTGGATTCAGCCAATGCAAAAGAGTTACACCAGTTATTTTTTGACCTTCGCAATAAGTTCAATCAAACATTTCTTATTGTTACGCACAATGAAGAGCTTGCCAAACTCAGCGACAGGGTATTGTATATGAAGGATGGGAAGATCGTTTGACCGGTCACATCTTTACAAACTCCACCCTCCTGTTATTGGCTTTTCCTTCATCGGTTGTATTGGGGCTGATCGGTTTGCTTTCGCCATATCCTTTTGTGCTGAAGCGTGAACCATCAATGCCCATACTTACTAATTGCTTTTTTACCGCATCCGCCCTTTGTTGGGAAAGCGTCATATTATATGCGTCATCCCCGTCGCTGTCCGTATGCCCGCCTATTTCAAATTTTATATCAGGGTTATCTTTCATTAGCTGTACGATATTGTTCAGGGTACCCATACTCTCTGGCCTGATGGTAGCTTTATTTACATCAAAATTGATCCCATGGGTTACAATTTTTGTGTCAGAAAATTTCTGACCGGCTACATACATACCCGCACCTTTGGCAATTTTCACGTTTGTAATAATGATTGGATTTTTGCTGCTGCCAATGCCATCAAATTCAGCGGTGGCCGGACTTAATCCGCAGGAGGGTATGGTAAGCACCCTGTACTGGTCTACATAGATCTTAAGCTGGTCCGTTTTATAAGCTAAAGCGATATGGTGCCATTTATTGAAATAACTTTCATTGACGAGTTCGGGTGGAAATTTACCTGCCATTGCTTTTGTATTGGAATAATTCCAGGTAACCTTGTCGGGACCTAACTGGACATTCATAGTATTCCCTTTACCATCGCGCATAAAGATCATAATGCCATAAGCAGTATGTGTAACATAGGTGTCAAATTCAATGGAAAACCGATCGGCCAGGTAGCTTTTTTCTTTCATACGGGGTTTTACCTTACAATAATTACCGTCGGTCAGCAAAAGGGAGGGAATATCGGTTATCTTATTCATCACTGCCTGCCCGGCAATTAGTTCCCAATGTGCCGGAAATTCACCCAGCACATCATTAGTGAAATGATCTTCGAACAAAATCGTATCTCCGGGAACAAAGTCATAATTATTATATGACTTAAATGCATCCTGCGCGTTTACAAAAAAGGGGCATAGCAACAACAGGGTGAAAAATCTTTTCATACTTTTTTATTAAATGATGAACAATTGATTTCAAGGCATGCAAATGAGTGGATTCAGAGACCTTGTCAATGGATTAGCAATAATATAAATGTAAAGAATAATCTATTGTTTCGAAAATTTATGCCATAGAATTATTTGTATTTATAGAAGTACCCATTTTATAAAGTGATAACAGATTATTAACTACCAGCAGGGTTTTTTAGGAATCAATTAAGAAGGGAGAGTCCATGCATTCCTGTCTGGCGGCAGAGCTGTCCATTTTTTTTCTTACTTTATGGATATTTCAAAAAATACAAAGTTTTTATTAAAAGAGGTAACAAGAATTTCTCCGCAGCGTATGGCTGATATTTCTACTGGAATTTAGCAATGTTTGCAGTAAACCTTCCATGGATAAAACCCCTTACTATTCGTTTGTCAACAACAGAATATACTTCCGCCCACAATTCTCCTTTCATCACTTTATCATCCATGCTTTTGATGTTCACATATCCATTACAGGGCGCCTGGTCTTCCTGGCCATTACGGTTATTGCCACAACCACAGCCCTTGAGTGTCCCTACTATCAGGAAACCTACACCCGATATTTTGTCACTAAGCGCATGTTGTCCTGTCCCTTTTCCTTTATAAGAGAATTCACAAAGGATAGTATTGGGGTTTGCAGTGGCCGATGATCTTACATCTCTGCCATTCTCCATTTGCAGGGAAAGCTGGGTAAACTTTATAGCGGTTAGATCGTTCTTCGGATCATAATAAGCCATTGCGTTACTGGTGAGGGCAGTTAAGTCGATACCATTTGCACGTTGCGCCGCTTCCATGGCTGCTTTGGCCGCATCCATTTTAGCCTGCAGGGCAGGATCAATATGAGAGGCTACACGCGTATCTAATCCCTCCATAGAAGGTATCTTTACCCCTCCGCCTGTTTGCGTAACGTATTTTTGATTATTAAAGCCCACTTCGGGTAAATTAACCACAATAGCCGTTTGATCATTTACAAAATATAAAGTTTTGAGCAATACCAGTTTCGGCCAATTAGGCCCCGTGGGGTTCAGGTCAACAGAGATCACCATGATATTATCGGGAGGGGCAGTTGCTGGTGACATATAAGTGTAGTGAGTTTCATCAATACGGGTAAGAGCTCCACCGCCCTGAACAATTTTCCAGTTTCCTTCCTTGTATTGGGCTGGTGAGTTGGGATCACTTCCATCTGGCAGATCCATATAATAAGGCACCCCCTCATTTTCCCCTGTTTGTTCATTGAATTGCGGGTAAATGGTCAGCTTAACACTCAGTGCGGCGCCATCATTGGGTTCCATTAATGATTTATTGCTCTCCAATGATACCCTTCCTCCCTTGAGCGCCCTGGCTATATCTTTTACTGCCTCTGCAGGGGTACGAAGAGGTTGAGCAAAAGCAGGAAGGGTTATTGCCAGCAATAAAACTATTTGTAAATTAACAAGGACCTTTTTCATAAAAATTATTTTATTTTATTTAAAGCTTACTGCCTGTTGTATTCATTGATGATATTCCACCAAACAAGTAGCTGGTGCTTATCATCTGTAACTAAGGCATAAAAGAAATCTTTGTCCTTGTTGCGTATCTTATCCGCCAGCGCAGGCATGTCCTGCACCAGGGTACTTACTCTTGTATCAAAATGTGGAGTGAATTTATTGTCTGAAAATTGATACACTCTGTCATCTGTAACGCCGGGTAATTGTACAAAGTATATGATTGTTCTTTTAAATTCTGTATGCCCGTTCGGGCTTTTTGTAGTGGCCCGGCTCTCGTATTCAAACATCGCGATCCTGCTTCCGGCCGGGGTTAACCGTTTTACAATGGTTTTTGTTAACTGGGTGTTGATGGCTCCCCCCGGCCCCAGGAATTTGGGTTCATAATAACTGTCACCTATCTTGAATCCTATTATTTCTTCAGGCTTGTAATAGTTGTCTTTTTTAGAATCACCTTCAAAAAAATGGACCCCAATTTCAGAACTAAGGCTCCAGTTTTTCTTGCCCAGTAGTAACCTTCCGTTCAATGCAACAGAGTCATTGATATACAGCCTGGCCGGTCGCGCATAGCTGTCATTTATAGGCTCGCCTGGATCAAAAGTCACCGGACGGTTGGGGTCAGGATATAGCTGCTGATCAGAGTTATTTGAATACGCATTATTATTTTGATCATTGAAATGGTAAACGACGATCGTATTCGCATCCTCTGTAAATGAATTTACAGGAATAAAGTTGGCGCTATATCTTGCCGTAGTTGAAATTCTCGCATCGCCAAATGATGCGGGTGAATAAAAATTCGTGTTATTGTCGTTGCCTGGAAAATCATGATCAAGTGAGGCGGCGCCAAATGTAAGCGGGGCGCTGTTTGTCAGTAACGATCTCCCTGAAATTAATGAACCTACTATATTTCCATCCACATATAAATTAAGTGTCTGGCCATTATTGACGGCAGCAATATGGTGCCAGGAATTATCATTGAGACGGATACTGGAAGAAAGAAATTGTTGATCAGTATTTAAATCGGAGAGGCCTTCCCACATGCCGATATAACCATTATTGGTTGTGATGCCAAAGTCACCGGAATTATCTCCATTTGTTTCGTTGCCAAAAAGGTAAGGCCTTTGCCAATAGATATCATTTCTCCTGTCCTCGTTTGTTTTAACCCAAAACTCAACCGTGAAAACAGTTGCATTATCAAGTGTACCGGCGGCAGTAGGCATACCCTGGCCATTCTGATTGGTGTTGAGCTGGGCCTGCGTTATAGTCCCAAAATGAAGTAAGCAAAATAAAATATACTTATACATATCTTTTTTTTGAACAATTAATTGAATAGTTAAATGGTTTTTATTACACGCTCTGTTTAGTGTTTAATTATTAATAAAGTATTTGTAATAGTTTGATGGGTGGTGATACGAATAGTATATAAACCGGAAGGCAGGTTGCTGACCGAAACAGGGGTACCAGTATTAAAAGAATTGAACTGTCTTATCCGTCTTCCATCTGCAGCGATGATTTCCAATGTAAAGTTTTTCAATTCGGTCTTTACGGTGAAATAATCATCAGCCGGATCAGGATAAATATTTACCAGCGATTGCAGATCGAAATTCACCAGTTTTATATCGCTGTAGTGAAAACTTCCATCAGCTTCAATTATTTTCAGCCGATAAAAATTTTTGCCCTCTGCAGGAGTAAGGTGTTTGAAGCTATAGGAACTTCCGGAAGGATCATTGGCAGGAGCCACGGTTCCGATCGTGGTGAATATTGATCCGTCTATGCTATGTTCTACCTTAAACGACTGGAGGTTTTGCTCAAAGCTGGTTTGCCAGGTTACATCTACAGCGGTGCCATTGGGTTGTGCAGAAAAATATAATAACCGTATCGGCAATGTGCTGAATATATTGAATGGCGCAATGGCATTAACACTCCAGTTGCCCCTGCTGTCTAACGAACGGGTATTCAGGTAGTGAGTTCCCACAGGAAGACCGGTAATATTTGCAGTAAAATTTTTATTGGCAATATCCGGCGCGGCAGCTACAGGAACATCTGTCGCACTGAAATACCCGGGGTCGGCATCAATGAAATATTCAATTTTTACAATATTTACAGGCGTGGCAGTTTGAGGTCCTGCTTTGCTGAAGTAAGCGTAATTGGTAATGCTCCATTTACCATTGGCATCCAAACTGCGGATGAAGATAACGTGAAAGCCTGCCGCCAGGCTGCTGATGTTGGCATTAAAACTTAATCCTGAAATAGTAGTGGCAGGAGTTAAGGTGATCGCGTTTCCATTGCCAGCGCCCGGGTCTGTATCAATAAAATATTCCATCTTGTTCACGATGCTTACCGGTATAGGGACATTATTCTGTTTATAGAAATATTGGTAATTGGTAATGCTCCACTTCCCGTTCTGGTCAAGGCTTCTTATAAAAAGTACGTGAAATCCATTGGCCATTGCGCCAATGTTTGGATTAAAGCTGATGCCGCTTACCTGCACTGCGGGTATGACATTTATAGTAATGGCATTGCCCTCACCGGGATCCGCATCAATAAAATACTCTAATTTTTGAACATTGCTTACGGAAGCAGCAATATTATTTTGTTTGTAGAAATAAGTATAATTGGTAATGCTCCATTTTCCGTTCTGATCGAGGCTCCGTATAAATAATATATGAAAACCATTCGCCAGTGCGCCAATGTTTGGATTAAAGCTGATGCCGCTTACCTGCACTGCGGGTATAACATTAATAGTAATGGCATTGCCCTCGCCGGGGTCCGCATCAATAAAATATTCTAATTTTTGAACATTGCTTACGGAAGCAGCAATATTATTTTGTTTGTAGAAATAAGTATAATTGGTTTCGCTCCAGTAGCCCTGTGATGGCCCCGATGTGGTAATACTATGTGTTCTTACAAATAATGTATGTAACCCGTTAGAGGTGGATGAGATATTTACATTGAATGGGAAGTTATTTACTACCGGTGCATTCGTCACTGGAATCTTATTGGCCGCCAGGCCAAAGCCGGCAATATTATCGATTCCAAATTCGAGGGAATCAATATTTTGCTGAGCCTTTGTAGCTCCAAACACTAATAGCAGAAGAAAGGTGCTGACAACTTTATAAGGGTTGAAACAGGGCCGGGTTATGCATGTATCCATGGTAATGGGAATTGCCATTTTATATATTCTGAATTTGTTAATTATTTGCCCTGGTGCTTACGGTGCAGGGAAGCGTACTCCCCGTTGCATTGGCAGGAACTGATAACTGGTAAATAGTCGGAATAGCGGGTATCATAGATACTATATAAGGATTAGCGCCGCCATAGGCTCCCATATCTACATTGCCTGCGCCGGTACCAATGGCAGGAGAACCGACGGCCAGTTTATATTGACCATCGGGAGAAGCGCCGAGAACAAATGCGGTGGACGGGCTGGCAGTAAAAATATTACCATTGGAACCTACAAATGTGGGGTTGTTATAAGTTACCCATAGGTTATTGGTTACATTAGACGGAAACCCGGCATCAAACAAACCGGTTGTGGAGACGCCATAAAATATATTGTTACTGATGGTTGCATTATCAATAAAATTATTGTTGTTGGGCGCACCGCCATTGGAAAAGAGTGTATTATTATTAAAAGTAACCTGGTAAGCATTCTGGTTCACGTTTATCGCATTGACACGGATAATATTATTGGTAAGGGTAAAAACAAATTGGGTGGAAGAGGGTTGAATATACAGCAATCCCGAACCCACATTAAGGTAGCATTGCGTAATGGTAATATGGTTGGATGAGCCATAGACAAACAAGGAGTACTCTATATAACATCTCAGTAATGTGATATTGGAACATGAATTAATAGTAAAATTTCCGGGCGTTGAGCTGATTTGGAACAGGGATCCATCGGACCCGGGGTTAACCGTTACGTTGCTTACGAAGCCGGTATTATTATGGAATTGGAGGCCCGTATTTTGAGCTAAAAAATATCCAAGTCCTATCCATGTCAGTTTTTTTGTGGTGATTAGATCACCATAACTGGTTGGAGAGGACTCCAGGTAAATGGTATCATTTGCACTCGCGCCATCATGAGCAGCCTGTGCAGTGGTAAAATCAGCGGCCACACCCGGAACATTATTTACCCGCCATATTTTAGCATGGGCCAATAAAACGGATAAACTTAGTGCGGTGAGGAGGAGTGTTTTTTTCATTTTTATTTTTTTAAAATTTATCTGAATAAGAAATTTAATTGCATTTTTCAAATTCCGCTTTTCTTTAGCCGTCTTACCCCGTATTATTATCTGTCCGGGGTATAGTGCCGCGGGGCTCAGGCCGGATACCGCAATCATTTATTGTGGCCCGATAGCTACAATTTGCCATACGGCATCGAATGTAATACTAGCATTGTGTGTATTGTGAACATACAAGGTGCAACCAGTAGTGGTTACATTGGTAATAGTAATAAGGACCTTGTCGGTACTTCCCATAGGGTTAGCCCCGTCTGGTTTAATATTGGCTACATATACTGTGGGCGGAGTCGAAAAAGACTGCGCAAATGCCAAACCAATATTATCTGTTTGAAAAGCTGACTGGGTGGTGGTCAGCGTTGCTCCGGAGACCACATACTTTAACTGTTCTGTGCCGCTGTTTCTTACTAGACCACGGTCGGTTTGAACCACTATATCGCCGGTGGTTTTAATATTACCAGCCACATCAAGAGGTACAGTAGCTGTATTTTTACCAATGGCCACATTTCCTGTGCGTGGGTTCAATGCCAGCGTATGTACAAAGCCATTACCCACTGCCTGGATATAACTAAGGTTATTGACCTCATCAGCGCCCATGTATAGCGTTTCATTATTATCCCATATTTCAAGTGCGTTGGTCTGACCTTCGGAATTTGTCCAGTTACCAACCTGGTTGATCTGTAGTTTAGCGCCGGGGTTTGTCACACCAATACCTACAAGCCCTGCATTCGTTACCGCCATACGGTTAATAAAATTGGTATAAAGATCCAGCCCGGCAAAATTACCCCCCGCGTTTCGCTTGCTACCAATGCCTTCACCGCTGGCATTACCAAAACTCAATATATTGGTAGTTGTCCCTGTATTGGAATTCGCCTGGTCAATATTCATACCCATGTTAACGGAAAGATTCTGTTGCGGTGAATTTGTGCTTAGCCCGATAAAGCCATTGGTACTCTTTCCAAAGAAAATGCTTCCTACAGGAGCGAGTTCGATCACGTAATCATTGGTTGGATTTAAATAATTATCACCCTTATAGGAGCCACCCCGGTAATAAGAGATACCCACGCTGGCTGTATTGTTCCTCGTATTCACCGCGATAAAAGAGGCGTTGACATTATTACTTTCCACATAAAATGGATAACCGGTATTAGCGGTATCATAAATGTGTAATTGTTCAATGGGATTGACGACGCCAATGCCTACCATACCATTTCCCTTGATCCTCATTCTTTCTACAAACGCAGTGCTGCTTCCATATCCAAATGCAATATCCGAGCCCGCAACATCACTGTGAATTTGCATCAAAAGAGATTGAATGCCGAATCCATAAGTAGAACCGCTGTTTCCATACAAAGAGATCTTATCCCCCAGGGTGCTGGCAAAGTTTAATGGAAAGCCCGGAGCTAATTCCCCAATACCAAGATTCCCACCATTACTCAAAACCATCCGTTTGATAGAGTTGGTAAAGAAATCAATCCCGAAAGGATTGGTGCCTCCACTTACACGCCGGCTGCCGATTGCTTCGCCGCTGGCTGACCCAAAACGAAGCGAAGGTTTTGTGCCATCATCATAATTTCCCTGATCAACATTTTCTGTGCTGTCCACACTAAGTCTTTGCTGCGGAACAATGGGGCCAATGGCAACTTTGCCCTGCGCAAAAAGGAAAAGAGGGCTTCCCATTAGTATACAGAAAAATATCTTTTTCATGGCATCAATTTTAGTTCTGCAGGAGGTTGTTTATAATTTTACAAATTCCACTCTCCGGTTGTTTGCTTTCCCTTCGATGGTTGAATTTTCGCTGATCGGTTTGCTGTCTCCCCATCCTTTCGTGGTTAATCTTGCTGCATCAATTCCCATAGTGACAAGCTGATCTTTTACAGCCCCCGCTCTTTGTTGGGATAAGCTGAGGTTATGAGCAGCCGCACCGCTGTTGTCAGTATGACCATCAATTTCAAATTTAATATCCGGGTTATCTTTCATCACCTGCACGATCATATTCAGCGTGCCCATGCTTTCAGGTTTAATAGTAGCTTTATCTATATCGAAATTGATACCATGGGTAACAATTTTAGTTTCCGTGAATTTTTTGCCCAGCATATTCATGTCGCCGCCTTTTGCAATACGGACATTTTTAAAAATGATCGGGTTAGTGGGATCGCCAATACCGCCAAAGTCGACTGCCTCCGGAACAATTCCTGAATTGGGAATGACCAATACCCTGTATTGGTCAACATATATCTTTATCTGTTTGTTTTTGTACGCGATAGCCACATGGTGCCATTTATTTTTAAAATTTTCGTACTGGATATCCTTTGGCAAACTTCCGCTTAACGACTTGCCATCTGCGTAGGAGCAACTTACATCTTCAGGGGTGACCCGCATGCTACCTAATTCAGAACCATCCGCCGTTCTGAAAAATGTCATCAGTCCATAAGCAGCATTATTAGGGTTATAGACATCATACTCGATCGTAAAAGGATCGGTTAAATAAGCTTTTGTTTTGGTTAAGGGCATGACACGCGCATAATTACCATCCGTTAAATAAAAACATTCTGACCCAGAAAATTTATTAAGGATACCCTGTCCGGCTTCGAGGTCCCAGTGACTGGGGAATTCTCCATCGGCGTCATCGGTAAAATTGTCTTCAAACAGGATGATGTCTCCGGGAACAAAATCGTAATTGGCATATACTTTTAGTGGAGGAGTATCCATTGGGTTTTCCTGTGCTACGGTGTCTTTCTTATTATTATTCGGACTGTTGTTTGTGTTCGTTCCAGGGGTAGTAGTATTACCATTATCCTTTCCGGCATTTTTGATGCCATCTTCTGTTTTATCAAGTCCTTTATCAATGGTTTGATCTACTTTGCTATCGGCTCTTTGTTCAGATTTATTTTCTACTTTTTTCCCCAGCTTCTTTAATAGTTGGCTATTTGCAGCGATTGAACAAACAGAAACGCCAAGCAGGAAAGTGAAAAGTTTTTTCATACAAAATAATTTTGTATAAAGTTGTTCTTTTCGTTTAGACAGGACAATCCCAAAAAAGTGTGAGAGGAACAGAAGATCAAAGAAGCTACAAAAGTCAAATCAGTCAAATGAGTCAGGTAGGTATAGGTCAAATAGGTCAAAAGAGTCAAATGGGTCAAATTGTTGAGAGTTGACCCTTATGACTAATTTGACTTTTTTGACTATATCCTGTTATTTTCTACCGTAGACCTTATTTAACGCCTCGGTCCGGCTTTGCACCTGGAGTTTTTCGTAAATATTCCGGGCATGGCTGCGGATAGTTTCCATGCTGACATTGAGCTCATCAGCAATCTCCTTATATCGTAAACCTTTGGCAAGGGATTTTAACACCTCCTTTTCTTTCGGTGTCAGAATATTCACTTCGTCAATGGAATCTTTTTTCTGGAAAGAAGCGATCACTTTCCGGGCGATCTGGCTGCTCATAGGGCTGCCTCCTTCGAATACTTCTGCAATGGCGTCCAGGATCCTGGAAGGAGCTGTTTTTTTTAGTAAATAGCCGCTGGCACCGGCTTTCAGGCTTTCAAAAATATTCTCATCGTCTTCATATATTGTACTCATGATGAATTGGGTGCGGGGGCATTGTAACTTTAATTGCCGTACGGCTTCGATGCCATTGATACCCGGCAAATGAATATCCATCAGTGCCACGTCAGGACATGCGGACGGGAGATGTTCAATGGCTTGTTCAGCAGAAGCAAAGGTTCGGGAACAGACAAACCCATCACTGCTGTCTATCAACAATTGCAGGCCTTCCCGGATTTCCCTGATATCTTCTATTATGACTACATGGATCATGACCATTTCAAAAGTATAGCGTTGGGTGCAAATAATGATAACAAAAAAGTGTTAGACGGGTATTTCAATAATGGTTGTTGTTCCTTTACCAATCGCTGAATCAATTGTATACATCCCCCCGATCTTTTCAATACGGTTTTTCATATTCATTAACCCGTTACCAAATAGCCTGATTTTATTCAGTTCAAAACCTTTTCCATCATCTTCTATTTTTACGATCACGATTGACGGGTGCTGTTCAATCGTAATGGAAACAGTATTGCACCAGGCATGCTTACCGGTATTATTAAATGTTTCTTTAATGACGAGGAAAATATTTCTCCTGGCTTCTTCTGAAAGTTTAAGATCCAAAAAACTTTCGGGATAATTAAATTGTATACGGATGCCAAAAGGTTCGTAGAATTTTAGCCCATATTCCCTTATATAAGCAGCCAGGCTTTCCAGGGTGTCATTCCTGGGATTTAATATCCAGATAATATCCTGGAGATTATCTACCAGTTCTCTCGATGATTCAGAGATATTCTCCAACTGCAGTTTCGCTTTTTCCGGTTTATGTAACTGCTTTTTCACTACCTCACTCATGATAGCGATCTTGGTCAGGCCACTTCCCAGGTCATCATGCATATCCCTGCTGATGCGGTTCCTTTCTTTTTCAACAGCTTGTTCTTTTTCTAATCGTAATAGTTTTTCTTTCAGGTTTCGCTGAGAAATATACCTGACCACCAGGAAGAAAAGGGTGCTGACAGCGAGCATACACATGACAATGAACCATGTGGTTTTCCA
>JADGPW010000236.1 GCA_017882265.1 Chitinophagaceae bacterium
GGATGGTTTTCCCGGCTCACCCCGCCAACCCAAAACTGTTTTCTGCGACGCACTGGATGTAAGCACCTGTTTTTCTGAGTATTACATTTATTGTTGGGTACTTTTCCCTTGATTGCCCGAATAGTTTAATTCAAATTCAAAGGATTCGCAGCTAACCGGGCAACGATATTTCCGCTTTTTATTGACCTCAATGAATCTATTTGCTGTAGGGCGTCTCTTACCACACAAAAAGAAGTGTACCGGTCACTTTTGGTCTCCGGACTGTGCTCAGAATTAATCAAATAATAATCTACCATTTCCTGTAAATCGTTCCTAAGCAGCGGTAGATCCCATATAACAACGGTATCAATAATTTCCTTTGCTGAAATGTTTTTTTCTGGTGATTGTGCTTCCATAGTCTTTAGTTTTAAGGTTAAACAGTACCCCGATAACCAGAGAGTGAATTTGTAATTTTTGGGAATTGATTACCATAAATGATACTATAAATAAAAAACCACCTACAAAACAATGCTTGTAAGTGGCTGATTTTCCTGTGACTCCGGAGGGATTCAAACCCCCAACCTTCTGATCCGTAGTCAGATGCGCTATTCAGTTACGCCACGGAGCCGATCCAATGGGCAAAGGTAATTCTTTTTGCTAAATCCAAATCCTAGAGATTTTGAACGGCTGTTAAACCTTATTTTGATCTGCCGTGTTCCTAAAGACTTTTACCGCTAAGTCGCTAAGACGCAAAATAAATAGTCACAAAGATACTTGGTTACCTGGTTACAATGTCACTCTATGGTTCTCTGTGTCTTCTCAGCGTAACTCAGTGAAATAAAAAAAATCTAAAAGAATCCAAACTTGAATCGCTTTAATAATTTTTTGCACCTGTGCGTTTAAGCAGTGAAATTTTTTTCAAACTATCTTTCTGAAATTTTTAATAAAGATCAAACACACTATACAAAACTCCAATATTAGACTATATTTGGCAAGTCAAATGAACGGGTGGAATTCGCCCACATTTAAGAAATGGAAAAGATTGATAATAATTTCCCTGATCCGGGGGGATCAATTCCAACCGGATATTCGCCAGTAACCGGCCAGCATTCTGAGTTCAGCAGTTTCGCCAGGAGGATCCGAAATAAATATAAATCCTATCCCTGGTCCCCCTTATTGAAAAAAGAGAGCATAAAATTCATCAAGGAACTGGTCGGATTTCTTTTTCCTCATTTGTCAGAGAAAAAATATTCTGCCACAAAGGAAATTCTTTCCAAGCTTGAATCCCTCAAACTGAAACTGGTTAATTTGATGGAACTCCTGGGAGATGAAAACCCGGGAAATATTCCTGAGATCGCTGAACTATTCGTCCGTCAGCTTCCAAAAATATATAATAAACTCTGGAAAGATGCAAAAGGGATATACCAGGGTGATCCGGCTGCAAAAAGCATGAACGAGGTGATTATTGCCTACCCCGGTTTCCTCGCTATTGCCATATACCGGATTGCCCATGAGCTGACAATTCTTAATTTACCTATTATTCCCAGGATCTTTACCGAGTATGCCCATACAAGAACGGGGATAGACATTCACCCCGGTGCAAAGATCGGTTCGCCATTTGTCATTGACCATGGCACCGGTGTCGTGATCGGTGAATCAACCGTGATTGGAAATAACGTGAAGATGTATCAAGGGGTGACTCTTGGCGCTCTGACAGTCAATAAGAGCCAGGCACAAACCAAACGGCATCCGACCATTGAAGATGATGTTGTCATTTATTCACAGGCAGTAATCCTGGGTGGGAATACGGTGATCGGGAGAAAATGTATAATCGGTGGGAACACATGGATAACACGAAGTATTCCTTCCAATACAGTGGTTTACAATACCACAGAAATACGTATGAGAAACAGTGACTCAAATAATGAAACCCAATAGCTAATATTTGAAATTATGAAAGCACAGACTATCCTTGAAACCATCGGGAATACTCCCCATGTCAAGATTAACAGGCTGTTCGGTGATAAAAATACAGTCTGGATAAAGCTGGAAAGATCAAATCCGGGCGGCAGTATTAAAGATCGCATTGCACTGTCGATGATTGAAGATGCAGAGAGAAAAGGGATCCTTCATCCCGACAGTATAATTGTGGAACCAACTTCCGGCAATACAGGTATCGGGCTTGCCATCGTGGCCGCAGTAAAAAAATACCAACTGGTACTGGTAATGCCCGAATCGATGACCATTGAACGAAGAAAGTTGATTAAAGCATTTGGGGCGACACTTGAACTTACCCCCCGCGAATTGGGCATGAAAGGCGCTATCGCAAAAGCCAATGAGATTGCGGCAGCCAATCCTAAGGTATGGATCCCGCAGCAGTTCGAGAACCAGGCCAATGTTGATATCCACATTAAGACTACGGCCCGTGAAATTATGGAAGATTTCCCGGAAGGCTTTGATTACCTTATCACGGGAGTGGGGACAGGCGGCCATATTACAGGGGTAGGAAAGATCCTGAAAAATAATTTCCCTTTTATCAAAATTTTTGCAGTGGAGCCGCAGGCATCACCCGTTCTTTCCGGAGGACAACCTGGGCCTCATCCGCTGCAAGGCATTGGCGCCGGATTTGTACCGAAAATTCTGGATACGTCCCTGCTTGACGGTATCATTACGATAACGCAGGAAGAAGCATATACATTTTCACAGCGCGCTGCCAAAGAAGAAGGCCTGATGGTTGGGGTCTCGACAGGCGCAGCACTTGCTGCCGTGGCTAAAAAAATGCCGGAAATAGGAGAAGGTAAAAGGATCCTTACATTCAATTATGATACCGGTGAAAGGTACCTTTCAGTTGAAGGGTTGTTTTAGGATAGAATAATACTCCTAATTTGAGGATAAGCAAATACCTTATTTCGAATTTTTTCAGATTTACAGCTTCATAGCACATCCCCCATGCTATAAGTTACAATCTTAAATGCTGTCATTATACCTGGCAACAAAATCCTAAAGCATGCAGCCTGAAGCATGTAGCCTATAGCCTGTGGCTTGCAGCCTGTTTTAATTTTCCTTATTTCCAAAAAAAAGTAGTACATTTGCTCACCGTAAATCGTTTGATATTATTTTGCATAATATAAAAGATAAAGAAGGGAAAGAATGGTTATCATTGGAGACCGGAAGATCGCATTAAAAGATTTTTATAAGATCCTGTATAAGGGAGAGTCCATTGAGATCGATAAAAAAGCAAGAAAGAAAGTCAAAGAAAACTTTGATTTTCTCAAAGAATTCGCCAAGGGGAAGGTAATCTACGGAATAAATACAGGGTTAGGGCCCATGGCCCAATATAAGGTCAACGGGAATAATGAATTACAGCTGCAATATAACCTGATCCGGAGTCACTGCGCAGGGCTCGGCGATCCCCTCCCCGATGTGTATGTCAAAGCCACCATGCTGGCGAGGCTGAACACCATTATCCAGGCACATTCGGGGATCCACCCGGAAGTCATGGATCTCCTGAAAGAGCTTATCAATCGCGACATTAACCCCCTGATCCCCGAACATGGCGGCGTAGGCGCCAGCGGCGACCTGGTCCAACTTGCGCACCTTGCCCTTA
>JADGPW010000237.1 GCA_017882265.1 Chitinophagaceae bacterium
GCCAGGGCGGGAAAGCTTTATTGTTTGAGAACACCGGTTATGATTTTCCAGTCTTAATGAATGCATATGGCAGTGAAAAAAGAATGTGTATGGCCCTGGGCGTGGAACATTTGGACGATGTGACAAAAGAGATAGAAGGGCTTTTCAAATTGTTATCTGCTCCCAAAGAAGGGATACTCGATAAATTAAAATTACTTCCGAAACTCAGCCAGTTTGCCAGTTGGATGCCCAAAGTAAAAAAGGGAAGGGGAGAGTGCCAGGCGATCGTCATGAAAGAACCCGACATCACCAAACTTCCGGTCATTACCTGTTGGCCAAAAGATGGGGGACCATTTGTAACCTTACCTGTCATTCATACCAAAGATCCCAATACCGGTTCACGTAATGTAGGCATGTACAGGATGCAGGTTTTCGGACCCACACTCACCGGTATGCACTGGCATAAACATAAAGTTTCCGCCAAACATTTTAATGAGTACAAAAAACTAAATAAACGGATGCCACTGGCTGTGGCCCTTGGCGGTGATCCTGTATATGCTTATTCCGCCACCGCCCCCTTGCCTGAAAATGTGGATGAATATATGCTGGCGGGTTTTTTAAGAAAGAAGAAAGTGGAACTGGTCAAATGCCTTACCCAGCCTGGGGTAGAAGTTCCGGAAGATGCTGATTTTATTATTGAAGGCTATGTGGATCCCGGTGACGAACTGATCTGGGAAGGTCCTTTTGGTGATCATACAGGTTATTATTCTTTGCCGGATTGGTACCCGAGATTTCATATCACAGCGATCACACATAAAAAGGATGCCGTGTATCCTGCTACGATTGTCGGTATCCCGCCACAGGAAGACGCCTGGTTGGGAAAAGCCTCAGAAAGAATTTTCCTTGCTCCTATCAAAATGACCATGGTACCGGAGATCGTTGATATGGACATGCCGATAGAGGGAGTTTTTCATAACCTCGTTATAACGAAGATCAAAAAGGATTATGCCGGCCAGGGACAAAAAGTAATGAATGCCATGTGGGGCGCGGGGCAAATGATGTTTAATAAGATACTGGTATTGACGGCCCCCCTAAATCCCCCCCAAGGGGGGACTTTCGAAGAGTCATTTAGGATCAATGATTACTTACGCGTAGCACAGGATGTATTTAAAAACCTGAATCCAGCGACTGATATTTATTTTTCCACAGGGCCGATGGATGTGCTCGATCACAGTTGTAGTAAACTGGGATTTGGCGGCAAGATGTGTATCGACGGGACGGCGAAGTTTGTAGAAGAGGTCGATGATTGTTATCAGTCGGCAGTTGGCAGTCAGCAGTCAGCAGTCGGCAGTCACCAGTCAGCAGATATAAGTCAGAAGTTGGCAGAAGTGCTCAAGCAGAAATTTTTAGAGATAAAAGCAGTTAATGATTCATTATTAAAAAAGGAAATTCCCTGTTTGATCATTTCAGTCGAGAAAAACAGGAAGGGACATATAAAAGAGTTGCATAAACAGATTTGTTCATTGAAAGAAACGGACGGGATAAAGATGATCCTTTATGTAGAGCATACGGTGGATGCCAACGACCTTCCTGTTGCTTTATGGCGTTTCTGTAATAACCTCGATCCTAAACGAGACCATCATCTCTGCAAACGCGAAACCCACCTGCTTCAGGACTTCGGCAGACAAGCCAGCAACCAGCAACCAGCAACCAGCAACCAGCAACCAGTAACCAGCAACCAGCAACCAGCAACCAGCACCTACTCCGCCTGTATGGGTTTTGATGGCACACGAAAAACAAAAGCCTTTGATGATTTCCAGCGTGACTGGCCGAATATCATTGTCGCAGATGATGCAACAATAAAAGCCGTGGATGAAAAATGGGAGCAACTTGGTATTGGTCCATTTATCCCATCACCTTCACTTAAGTTCAAGGGCCAGATGTATGGGGAGGAGGCGGTGGTGTCAGTAGACAGTCAGCAGTAGGCAGTCAGAATCTTTTATTTTGTAACTGTATTTAGAAACTGGATAAATGTTAATTGCTCATTGTCTTTGATTTACATTTTAAATTCTCCATTTTACATTCTACATTTAACTCGTGACCACTGGAAAAATAAATATTTTTATGACAGGCGGAGGCGCTCCTGGTGCTGCTGGTATTTTAAAATGCCTGCAGGCTGAACGATCATTTCATATAACTGTCGCAGATGCTAATCCGGGCGCTGTGGGACGTTACCTCCATAAAGATTTTGAAGCAATCCCCTTTGCCGCTGACCCTGGTTTTGTTGATGCGGTACTGTCTCTTTGCAGGAAAAAAAATATTCATGTAATCCTTCCCCTGGTGACAAGAGAACTTATCCATTTATCACAGCACAGCAAAGAATTTGAGTTGGCTGGAGCAAAAGTTTTGGTATCGCCAACAGCTTCGCTTGAGATTGCTAATAATAAAAGCCGGTTATACGAATTCTTACAATGGCGGGGAATACCTGTTCCTGAATTCAGGGTCGCTGAAACGCCGGATCAATTTAAAACCGCTGTGGAAGGATTAGGCTACCCCGCGAAGCAGGTTTGTTTCAAACCATCTGTGTCTAATGGCAGCAGGGGTTTCAGAATTGTAAGTGAGCAAATGAATGAACTGGACCTGTTGTTTAATCATAAGCCCGATTCTACTTATCTCCGTTTCCAGGATGCTCTTCGTATTCTTTCTTCAGGTGCATTTCCTGAATTGCTTGTTAGTGAATACCTGCCGGGAGAAGAGTATTCCGTTGACTGCCTTGCCAATCAAGGTGAATCCATTCTTATTATCCCGAGGTTAAGAAAAAGAATGATCAATGGCATCAGTGTAGAAGGGGAGTTTATAAAAGAAGATACGATTATTTCTTATTGTTCGAAGATCATCAAAGAACTTCAATTACACGGGAATATTGGCATCCAGGTAAAACGGTCTGAAAAGGGTTCTTTTTTGATCCTGGAGATCAATCCCCGGGTGCAGGGAACTATTTCTGCTGCATTGGGCGCCGGTATTAACTTTCCTGCATTAGCTGTTAAACAGGAACTTGGTCTGCCAATTTCTCCTATTGAACTGGAAGTTAGATGGGGTGTTAAGTTCTCCCGCTATTGGGAAGAGGTCTTTTACTGACACAAAGGCACAGATTTTATTTGGACGGGTGTTTGCAGGGAAGTTTGGCCGTTATCTTTTAGTAATTTGCCTAAAATTTTTACCGATGAAACGATTCAGTGCAGGATTAGTGGTGAGTCTCCTTGCCCTTACCTTATATGGCCAGGATGGCAACGAAAACAATACACTGTTGTGGAAGATAAGCGGTAATGGCCTTGAAAAGCCTTCCTACCTGTTTGGTACCATTCACATGCTATGCGCAGACGATGCGGTACTTAGCCCCAACATGAAAAAAGCTATCCATAATTGCGATGAAGTATATTTTGAAGTGGATATGGATAACCTTTTTGAGATGTTTGGTGTCATGGGCAAGATGAAGATGAGAGGTGACACTACCCTGCATGATCTGCTTAGCCCCGCTGATTACAAAAAAGTAAAGGATTATTTCGAAAATAAAGGATCCATGCTGCCTTTCTCGATGCTGGAGACCTATAAACCTATCATCGCGGCCTCCACTTTAGAAGAGGGCTCCCTGCCCTGCGATAACACCGTTATGATGGAACAGGTGATCATGGAGGAAGCAAAACAATATGAGAAAAAGATCAGGGGGCTGGAAACGATGGCTTACCAGGCCAGTGTCCTCGATAGCATTCCCTATAAACTGCAGGCGGAACAATTAGTGGACTATATTGATAAAAACAATAAAGGCGAGAAGGATGATAAGGAAATGAAAGACATGTTTGAAGCCTACAAAAGCCAGGACCTCAAAAAACTGGAGAAACTGATGGTAGAAACCGATGCAGGTATGGCAGGTTTTGTGGATATCATGCTTTATCACCGAAACCGCAACTGGGTGAACAAACTGAAAACATTATTACCCCAGAAATCTTTACTTATTGCAGTCGGGGCTGGCCACTTACCAGGGGAAAAAGGTGTTATTAACCTATTACGTAAAGAAGGTTATTCAGTCACCCCGGTGGAGAACAGGATGATCAAGACAAAAGAAATTTAGCTTTCATCAGTATCATCATTTCACCCCGTAAAAGCCCGCTTTACTGATATCATTTCCAGCTCCAAAAAAGGAATTTTCTTCACTCTTTCTCCCAAAATCCCTGGTTAAATAAAGATTAGCTGTTCTACCCACGGGAGGGTATATTTTTTTACCTTAAACAGGATAACTTTAATCTGTATTTGGGGTTGATGTAATAAAATTGGCTCCATCCCGGACTTTTACGAATAAAGGACATTATCCTTTAAGTCCCTTGAGAATACCCTGTGCAACTATTTTTTCTGGTATGTCTGCAAAATGA
>JADGPW010000238.1 GCA_017882265.1 Chitinophagaceae bacterium
AGCATCTGACTGTTAATCAGAGGGTCGTAGGTTCAAGTCCTACAGCAGGAGCGGAGAGAAGCTTCAGGTAAAACTGGAGCTTTTGTTATTTGAAGAGTGGTTAGAGCATCCCGACGTTGTCGGGAGGGTCGCCCCGATTCAATCGGGGCAGCTGGTTCTGAAATTCAAGCAGTTATGAAACATATTCATAGCTGTTTTTTATTTTGCATATATGAGGAACATACTTTTATTGTGAGTAACTAGTTTTAAATAAACCAGGGAAAAATGAAATCGGCTCATTGATGGCACTTACCGATACAGAAAGTAACTTTCCATGGTTGTAAAGGTATTCAGAGGCTTGAGTGGTTGCGCTAAGCCGTGGCCGTTAGTTAACGTAGAATAAGAGGTCCGCAAACTTCACCATTTTCGACTTTGATCGAGTTGCCTGCAGCATTATAAATCATACAGGAAAACCTTGCCGTCCAGACTTTTTCAGAACTAACATCAGTTCTCGTTTCATCTGTCAGCGAAACGGATTCAAAACTGCTCCCCGGCTGATTGCCACTGTTGCTTGCCCATGACTCTCCATTCCCATCAATATAAAAAATAACAACACCGTTCTTGTCAGGATTTAAAAGATCGCTTGTGGTATTGTTCCGCCTGGTAGTCTGGTAGATCTTTGTTCCTGGTACAAACCATGAGAGTATAACGTCCCGGCCTCTGCCTGCTGTTGCCATATTAAATGCCACATTCATTTGAGGTCTTACATCGGGCACAGTCCTGAAGATTTGTGTGGAGGCCGACATGTAATAGCAATAACCTTCCAAACACTGGTTACTAAAATCAGTATAGCCTATTGAAGCACCAGCATTATAAATAAACGAAGCTTCGTTTTTATGCGAGGGTACTACCCAATTAACATCAGTGCCATTCAATTTTGCTTTGAAATAGAAACTGTCTTTGGAGGAGGTGCCGGGATTAGATTGAGTAAGTATGTAAACTCCATTTTTTTTACAACTCAACAAGGTAAAGCACAAGAAAAAGGTATAGAACAGTCGCATCGTCAATTAGTTTTGTACTGTAAAGTAATGGTTGTGATTCATTATGAAAGGATTAAATTCTCTTTTAAGAACTCTTTAGCATTTCAAATATTGAAAGAATTTTCTTCCACAGCCCGGCGATCTTACGGTTGGTATTAATAAGTTATCTTAGATAAAGGGCCTGGGGCAAACCCTTGTCGTTAGCAGCCATTACTTAAACAATATAACTTGGCGACCAGAGTATTTTTAAACAGAGCTTTAATTTCAACTTCAGTTTTCAATTGGGCTATAATGAAATCTTCCTTCACAATTCTGATATTGATCATAATCCCACTCCTGGTGATCGGTCAAACCGGTAAAATGACAACTGAAAAATACCGGGAGGACTTTAATTATTTTTGGAAACGTATTAATAATGAGTATAGTTATTTCGATAAAAAACAAACGGATTGGCAAAAAGTAAAAGAGATATATGGACAGGGAATAGACAGTGTATCCCGAAGAGAGCAGTTTGTCAGCCTCCTGGAAAAAGCCCTCTATGAAATCTATGATCACCATGCTATCTTAAATACGAATACAACTCTGTCTTACCGGCTTGTCCCTTCAGGAACCGATATCTGGGCTGAATATGTGAATGGAAAACCAACCATTACTGAAGTAAGAAAGGGATTTGGATCCGAATCTTCCGGAGTTACTGCAGGAATGGAAGTTATTGCCGTGAATGATATTCCGATAGGCATCGCTGTTGAATCTCTCCTGCCCAGCTCGTTAAAGCATCCGGATATGGAAGCAAATAATTTTGCCCTGCGTTTAGTGCTGGCAGGAGATCATACCAAACAACGAAAGTTTACTTTACAATACCGGGAAAAGACAACTGATTATTACCCGGACAAAAATGATTTGCTATTGGAAAACATAAAGCATCTGTCCCATTTTGAAACCAGGTTATTTGGCAACATCGGGTATATTAAAATAAATGATTGCCTGTATAACACTGACATTATCCCTGAGTTTGACAGTGTGATGCAGTCATTGCAAAAAACCACAGCCCTCATCATCGATCTCCGGGAAACTCCGGGTGGCGGCAATACTATAGTCGCGAGAGCAATGATGAGTTGGTTTATTAATAAAGAACATTTTTATCAAAAACACGAATACCCCGCAGACGAAATGATGACAGGCATCAAGCGGAGTTGGATGGAGATTGTTTCCCCGAGAAAAGATAAAAAATATACAAAGCCCTTAGTGATCCTTTGTGATCATTGGACCGCTAGTCTGGGAGAAGCGATCGTTATAGGTTTTGATGCACTGAAAAGACCATTTACTAAAATTATAGGCACTCGAATGGCCCGCCTCAACGGAGCCGTCTACAGCTATGAAATGCCAAATACAAAAATCCTGTTTTCCTTTCCCGCCGAAAAATTATATACCGTAATGGGTCTGCCCAGGGAAAAATATATACCGGAAATACTTGTTGACCCGATGACCCAGGCTTCACGAAAAGCACCGGACATATTTATATTACGGGCCTTGAGCTATCTGAAAAATAAGCATTGATTTTTGATAGATAATTGAGACTGTCTTTGCCGATTTTTTGCAGGGAAGGACGGGAAGAAAATAGGTTTCTTCTTCCCGTCTTCCCGCCCTTCCCGGCAATTTCATTTGCACATTCAAAAAGCTTTATGCCTTTGCGCCTTTGTTGTTCAAAACCTATCGCTACAGATGTCGCTTACATTTGGACAAATTCGATAATATTCTTAAATTGAATAGTAGTTGTAATTATAATAAAAATTCTAAAGTCATCCGACCAATATGGGTACTTTCAAAATCTTATTTCTTTTAACAGCTGTTTTGTTTTCAGGTAAAAAGCAAAGCATCAAAAATGAAACTGATTATGAGTACCTGACTTATTGCACCACAGATAAATGGAAATTATGCAATTGGACACCTTATATCGGAGAGGCCAGGTTAGCTGCAAGAAATCATCTGACCCCGGACAGGAAAGATCATCATATTGAGCTCTGGCAAAGAGTGACGGACCCCGAACATTCGAATGATAAAAGACGAATCAAGATCATAAAATTGAATAATGCAAGCCTGATAAATATCAAAATCCGAAATCATTAATCAACCCCGGAGCAAACACTAAAATTTCAGGGTTTAATTTTTTAATCAATACACATTTACTTCGTACAGGCTGCCATTGGTCTCAATGGTATAGATCTTTCCGTTACCGGAAAACATAAATTTTGTATTGACAAAATCGGCTTTCCCGATCCCGTGCCAGACACCCGTAGTAAGATCGGTTACATATAGAGCTCCGCTGGATTCTATGGTATAAAGCTTGCCATCCAGGATGGTTAACGCTATCGTGGTATCCCAGGCTCCTTTTTTACCAATCATTTTCCAGCTGCCAACCGTGGGACTGATCTCGTAAAGACTGCCATCCTTTTCAATACTATACAATTTGCCATTGGCATCAAATAGATATTGCGTATTACCAAATTCGGCTTTCCCAAGGGCCTGCCATTTGCCGGTATTAACATCGGTAGCATATAAGATCCCGTTGGTTTCAACCGTATAGAAATAACCCGCCATCACGGTCCCGGCAATCGTATTGGCCCAGGCTCCTTTTTCGCCAATTCTTTCCCAATTGGCCGTACCAGGGTTGGTCTTGTACAGGCTGCCATCGGTTTCAATGGTGAAAATATTTATTCCTCCAGCCATCAGTAAACTCGTGTTGATATAACTCTGGTTACCGACCTGGGTATAGAAAGCCGTGGCCGGGTCGGTCTTATACAAGGTGCCCGATTTTTCGATCGTATATAATGTACCATGGGAACTGGCGGCGAATATGGTATTGCCCCAGATGCCGGCTTCCCCTACCTGTCTCCAGGTTCCCGGTTGCGCCTGAGCGATATTAATAATAAAACACACAGGAAAGAACAGCAAGGTTAGTTTCCGTTTCATGGTAATGTAGTTTAGCTATTCTAAATTTAAGAAAATAGTGTACATAATAGTGGATAGAATAGATAATAGTTCTCAAATCCGAAAAGATCTTACAGATTTGATACTTTCTCAAATCTAAAAGGTCTTTTCAACGGAAGAAACTATTATCTATTCACTTTTAGCTATTCACTCAATAAGCTTTTTTCGGCTGCGATGGCCGCTCGGGTTTCTTATATTCTTTGGTCTTCATTAAATTTTTTGTTTCGGTGATCGCACGCTCAAGTTGAGGATCGATGCCTTTGGCCATAGCACTCAGGTCTTCGGGTACTGCAATATCAGGATCTACACCATGTCCTTCCTGGAACCAGGTACCATCAGGATTATACATTCTGAAAGTGGGAACGGTCACACTGCCGCCATCGGCAAGTCCCGGCACACCACTGATACCGATCAATCCGCCCCAGGTCCTGGCGCCGATCAACGGACCTATTTTCTTTTTCCTGAAATAATCGGGGAATGCATCCCCGCCCGAACCGCTCCAGCCATTGATGAGCATGACCTTTGGACCAAAATGCGCATACGGCGGCCAGGGCCATTCCTTTCCATCACGGGTAGCCCAGTAAGCCAGCGGATCCCGGTTCAGCATTTCAATAAAACGATCCGGTATCTGTCCGCCATCATTGAAACGCTCATCAATGATCAATGCTTTTTTATCCCACTGTGCATTGAACTGGCGGATCAATTCATTTTGTCCATCTACGCCGGTGCTCGGCACATAGATATAACCCACATCACCATTGGATTCCTTATCCACTTTTTTTCGCATGTCATCTATCCAGGCCAGGTTACGTAGACGGTATTCGTCCGTCATGGTTTGTACGATGGCGGTTTTAGAACCTGTCCAGGAAGGACTTGAATTATAAGTGAGTTCGATGGTCTTTCCGCCAAGCCCGACAAAAGCAGCATAAGGCTCCTGGTCGGTAGTGAGCGGAATACCATTCACCGCGAGGATATAATCACCTTCTTTGATATTGACTCCGCCTGCATCCAGCGAAGAGCGGGCCTCCGCATCCCAGGAAGCGCCCCGGATGATCTTTTTAATTTTATAATAATCACCATCGGCCTGCCAGTCCACACCGAGATAACCTACGGGTTTTGATTTGGCAACTTCGATATCGCCACCTCCATGATAGGTATGTGAAGCGCTGAGCTCCCCGATCATTTCACCGATCACAAAATCGGCTTCTTCACGGGTCATGGCGCCATCCAGCATTTTCAGGTAACGGTCTTTTACCTGGTTCCAGTTCACGCCATGCATGGTCTCATCATAAAAATAATCCCGCTCGAAACGCCAGGCATCCATGAATATCTGTTTCCATTCTTTCATAGGATCCACCATGACCTGCATCTCGCTCAGGCGAAGAGGTTTTTCAAATTTCTGGTTTTCCTCCGGTTTGATGATGGCATAAGCGCCGGCTTTCGCGACCAGTAACTTCTGCCTGTTTTCCGACATTAAATAATTATCCGCACCATCAAGGATATTTTTTTCCTCGCGTTTTTCCAGATCAAAATATTTTATGGAGCCCTGTCCGCCGGTTGTTCCGGTATTGGGGTACTTCATATAAATGATCTTTCCTTTGGCGGAACTTACACTGGCATAATTACCTGCCGGCATCGGAAGCAGATCCATTCTTTTTTCAAAGCCATCAAAATCTATATCTATATTCTTTATTTCAGGTTTCTTCGCTGTGGCTGTCGAATCCTTCTTTTTTTCATCTTTAGCGGGTTCAGTAGTTTTCCCGGTCTCCTCTTCTTTGATGGTTACCGAATCGTTTTTTGGAGCCAGCAGGGAGAGAACGCTTTTCCTTAAAGGGATCGCAGCGATCTTAGCCGCATTGGCATAAATGAATGTATTGTCGATATCGCTATAGGAGGGAGAAAATGACTGGGCAGTGACCACGTATAAATATTTTCCTTCGTTGTCAAACACGGGACTGGATGCAGAATAAAAACCACTTGTCGCCTGTTCCAGTTTTTTATTGGTATAATCATAAATAAAAACAGCCCGGTGCTGGTTTTCCATATCACGGTCATAGGTTAACCAGCGGCTATCGGGTGACCAGTTAAAAGAAAAACCTTCCAATGCACCATGTGTAAGTCGCAATGCTTTGTCCACATCAGTGGTTTGATTATTGGTCAGGTCAAAGATCTTTATTTGCATGGCTTTATCGATAAAGGCCAGTTTTTTATTATCGGGCGACCAGTAAACACGATAACGGTAACCAGGTCCGAAATTGGTCAGTTTCTTTGCGGAACCTTCTTTGTCTGTTTCAGAAACCCACAATTCATATTCACCGGATTGGTCACTCCAGTAAGCGATCCATTTACCATCAGGCGACCACGAAGGATAACGTTCTGCCGATCCGGATGTTCTGGTGATGTCTTTTACAAAACCATTTTCAGCGGGAACAGAGAAAATATCGCCTCTTGCCTGGACCAAGGCCCGGTTTCCATCCGGGCTGATCGAAATTTCCTGTACTAGTTTTTCCGCGGATTCCACTTTTGGTTTCAGCATCGCTTTATCGGTCACCACATTTACGCTGACTTCTTTTTGTTTTTGTGTAGACAGGGAATAGAGGATGAGTTTTCCGCCGGCTTCAAATACAATATCATCGGGTCCGATAGATGGAAAATGAACATCGTAATCCGTGAATTTAGTGAGTTGTGTATAGGTTTTGCTGCCAAGATCATATTTCCAGAGATTCATCCTTAATTCGGGGCCACGGTCAGATAAAAAATAAATGGTATTTCCCTGCCACATCGGGAATTCATCACCGGCGTCTGCTTCGGCTGAAATACTATAGGAGCTCAACGTATTTAAATTGAATACCTGTATATCCGCTTTCCAGCCACCGCGATAGCGTTTCCAGTTGCGACCTACCTGTGTACGGAAAACAACGGCGATCTGTTTTCCATCGGGGGAATAGGATCCATATTCCGCATAAGCCAGCGGGAGTTTTTCTATTGGTCCGCCGGAAGCGGGTACCGTATAGAACTGGTTGAATCGGGCCTTACCACTTTCGCGGTTGGAAGCAAATAAAACCCGTTTGCCGTCTGTGGTCCAATCTACTACCCGGTCGGGATATCCATGCGCTGTTAAACGAAGAGGGATACCTCCCGTGACGGGCATCACATAAGCATCGCTGTTCCCATCATAATTGCCCGTAAATGCGATGGATTTTCCATCGGGGGAGAATTTAGGATAGCTTTCTACGCCGGCAGGTGAACTTAATTTAATGGCGGTACCGCCTTCTTTCGGAATTACCCATAGATCATTCGCATAGGTAAAAACGATCTGAGTTTGTGAAACATCAGGAAATCGAAAAAGGCCGGCGTCAATCTGGGCATCTACGGTGGTTACTATGCACGACATAATGACCTGGCAAAGAATAAACTTTTTCATAAACAGCAATTTTATTGTCAACTCAAAAAATTAGTTGATCGGTGTGTGCTTTAAAGCTAATAAAAAATATGGTTACGGTTGGGAGAATGGGATGAAAGGAGGAGGGAAGAGATAAAAGATAATAGTTAAAAGATAATAATGTCCTCAGCAGGAAAGATCTTCCGGCTTTGAGAAAGTATCAGAATTGCAGGGTTATTTCTACTTTAATGCACTTTTATCTTTTATCTATTCAGTTTTTATCTAACCTTTCCCTAGAGGCCCCGGAATTGAGTAATACACTTCGCCGGGGTTCAGGAACATTCTCATATTGGTAGGGGCAATGCAGACAACCATTACCGCAACAGTATCCTTTTTCCAAATGATATTTTTCGGTCAATACCACATAGCCGTTATCATTGATATAATAATGTACTCCTTCTATCAATTCTTCATTCGCCATAGATCTAATTTTCAAAACCCTTTTAGGGCAGTATTGTTAAGTTAAGTTATGCTGAGTTATTGAACATTGACCATTGAGAGTTGAGCATTGAACATTTATTAGGAAAGAGAATGTTCAATTTTCAATGATCAATGTTCAATGGTAACCTTCAACATCCACCGCTTTTCAATTCCACATCTTTTTCTTTTCCAGCTAATTGGGCTGGTAAGGAAAAGCCCAGATAATGAATCCGTTTACTATCCGCTATATCTAAAGACTCATAATATGTTTTGATCAGCAATTCTTCCTTTGTATTTTCCTGCCGGTACGCATCTTCAGTATCTTCATGCAATACACAACCATATAATGCGATCACTGATTTGGTGAAAGCATATAACTCCGGGCTATCGGTCTTGACATGTATTAAACCACCGGGAACCAGGAAATGTTGATAAAGGCGCAGGAATTTTGGGTGGGTCAGTCTTTTTTTAGCTTTTGATTTTCGAAGATGAGGATCGGGAAAGGTGATCCAGATCTCCGCGACCTCCTCTTCTGCAAAGTATTCCGCTACCTGGTCGATCTCCGTTCTCAGGAAAGCGATATTGGTCAACTTATCCTGTAATGCTATTTTAGCGCCCACCCAGATGCGGTTGCCTTTGAGGTCCACGCCAATAAAATTTCTTTGCGGGTATAATCGTCCCAGTCCGAGGGCATATTCTCCTTTTCCACAGGCTAATTCAAGTGTGACAGGATTACTGTTTTTGAAAAAAGAATTCCATTTCCCCTTCATCTCTTTAGGAAACTGAAGCACATTGGGAAATGTATTTAATTCTTCAAACCTTATCAGCTTTTTTTGGCCCATGCGCGAAGATAGGTTCAGTCGGGTAGTCTTGCAGTCAGCAGTCTGGCAGTCGGGCAGTCTTGCAGTCGGTCAGTCAGTCGGGTGCAGTCGGAAAAATTGTTACTGCCGACTGCCCGACTGCCCGGCTGCCGACTGTTTCCCTATCTTTAATAAAAAAAATGAGGAATGTAATTATCCTTCTAACCATAACCGCTACGTTCCAGGCGCAGGCTCAAAATACCGGGATTGGGACCACAACTCCAACTGAAAAGCTCGATGTAAATGGAAATATCAATGTAGCCGGTACTATAAAGGTTAATGGTATAGATGGAACTGCCGGGCAGGTATTAATGAAAAACAGTAGTGGTAACTTAAACTGGGGCGATTTTGGGGATTTTAAAAACGTGGCAGCTTTTACGGATACCTCCGGTACGTTTATAAACTGGAATGTACCAGCAGGAATTACCAGGGTCTGGGTTGAACTATGGGGTGGTGGAGGTGCTGGCCTTATTGCCGGCGGTGGGGGCGGTGGTTACATGAGTTTGCTATTTAATGTTACACCAGCTCAAACTCTGTTGGTAACCGTTGGAAAAGGAGGTAAGGATAATCAAACGGTCAGTGGCACACTTACTTATAATCAATCGGGGGGTGATTCGCGTATTGATATTTCTTCCCAGTATTATATTGCAAATGGTGGGGGCGGTGCAGCTACCAGCACGGTTTTCTCTTTCATCCAATATATTGCCGGCGTTGGAGGCGGATACTTCACTTCAGTATCAGCAACAACATCTCCCCGTGGACCTTTTTATGCTCAATCCGGACAATCAGGCGGTATCTTTCATAATGAATATAATTCGATCGGCTCCAACCAGTATTTCCGGCTTAGTTACTATGGAGATGGGGGAAATTCTGCTAATGCCGGCGATTATATGGCAAAGGGTTCCTTTGAAGAATTCTCAATCATTATTAGCACTTCGTCTACCCGAACATTTCACAATCCTGCCCGCGCTGGGATATTTCCCGGTGGTGGCGGTGGCGGAGGGCCCCAACTGGTGAATGATAACAGGGCAGGCGCCAATGGCCTTGTGCTTATCCATTATTAGTTGGGAATCTAACTGATTGTTTGTTATCACAAAACAAAAGCTTTTAAATAAAGAACCTCTGTAAAATAAATTACAGAGGTTTTTATCCAAGCATATACAAAAACTAAGCTGTAGGGGGAGGGTTCGAACCTCCACGGGGCAGTTAGCTGTAGCACAAAGTTCAGTGGTCGACCCTGGTCGCCCCAATATTGCTACCGAAGCGGCTCTATACTACGTTTGTCCTGTTATCCCCACCACCGAGACAAGAGGGCATGTCTGCCGAAAATTTCATCACCCCACAATAGATCACGGATTTCTGGATTTTAACGATTTCACGGATGCAATCCGTGGTATCCATTATTAATCCTTTAATCCGTGTTTAAG
>JADGPW010000239.1 GCA_017882265.1 Chitinophagaceae bacterium
ATGAAATGTCCCTCCGGGACATATTTCATTGTAAGATGGTAATAATACAAAGAAGAAAGAAGGTAGCAGATAAAACTAATAGATTACGAGGATTGGGCTTTTATCACCAGCTAAATATCTTCGATGGGTGGCCCTGGAAAACCAATCGATTATTTCGAGTTATATAAAAGATAATAGATAATAGTTTCCTCAATGCGTAATTGTCTTTCCTGGCTGTAATGGGTTTATTATCTGATCACTATTGTTTATTTCTGCATTCATCGCATAATCCATCAATGACTATTTCCATATTTTGTTGTGTATAATTGTCCGGCAATTCAACTTCAGGTAACATAATAGTCTTTAGCGGAATAATTTTTTTGCAGGAGCTGCAAATAAAATTGGAATGAACAACATTGGTAGCTTGACGCAATGAGTAGCGCCGGATGCCATCGGTTCCCGGGAGACGATAAATGATATTTTTTTCTACAAACAAATTCAGGGTTCTGAAAATACTTGTTCTGTCCATGTCAGGTAATGTTTCATTAAAAAAATGCTTTCGGGTTAATGGCTCACTGGATTCCAGGAAAGCTTCCAGCACCAGGAGTCTTGTTTTGGTAATATTTACCCGGTATTTTTTCAATATGGTCCTTACATCTTCCTTCATGAGATATTTATTTAAGCAGTGTAAATTATTTTGGTTTACCTGGCTTCCCTGTTCAACCCATCCTGACCGATGCCCACCTTAATTAATTGAGCAGGCATTCACATTGAATTTTTACGTTAAAACATATTTTTTTGCCTATTATCATCTATTTTTTTGTTTGATTAAAGTTTACGTTTTGTGTATTGGAATGGGAATCTCATGTTGACAAATGGCGTTTTCCGGCCAGATTAGCTCATTGTACGATGTTGATATTTCCCTGATGGTTGACCCGATAAGCCAAAGTCCAATTCCCGTTGCAATGATTGGATCAAAAAAACTTTTACCCGTTATAAGTACCAGCAAACCTGCTGCTACAGGTGCTAATGACACATATATATCCCCGAGATTATGCAAATAGGTAAGTCGGATTGCCGCATTTTGGTTTTTTATCGGGTATAAAATTTTTGCTACTCCCCAATTCGCTATCACAGCGAAGGTTCCCGCTATAAGTGGGATATATCCCTTTGTCGGTGATGGCTTGATGATATGTTCTACCGATTGCCAGATCAAAAGGCCGCTAATTATGACCAAACCGACTGAATTAAGTATATTGGCGACCCGCTGAAAATTTTTTGACATTGCAATAGGTAAGACATACGCTAAGAAAAGGCAAACCATTGCTAATTCATCAGAAAAATTATGTACGCTATCCATCAGTAAACTATTGCTATGCCCTTTCATTCCGCCGAATGCTTCAGCAAGAAAAATGGTTGTATTTAATCCGGCTGCGTAAGCAAGAGGTCTTTTAACGTGACTCATATTCTTTCATGTTTGAAAAATCTGAATACCTATATACCCATACATGTATTAGGTTTTTTTAGGTAACTCAGATCGGAATCATTACCAACCTTGTGCGTGTCAGGCAAGTAAAGCCCGGCTTCGCCACCGGGCTTCCTTATACTAACTGCTACTGCTACAAGACTATTTACTGTCATAGGAGAGCGGGATATCTATCTTAAAACTGATGTTGCGACCCATATTAAAGATCCCGTCATGGCCGGTAAAATTCCCCGGGTAATCCTCAAAATATTTTAGCCGGTTCAAATGGTCCTGGTAAGCCACGTCGAACAAATTATTGCCCATGATGTATAAGCTAAAAATGGGTTTCCCGGTTTTATTGGTGAATGTGCCACCGATACCCGCATTGAATAAGGAATACCCCGGAGTGGGTGTTTCTGTCCCGAATTCAAGATAAGCCCGGTTCTGGGCAGCATAATATTCAACCTGTGCTTTAATAAAACCTTTTACAATATGCGCGGATTTGGAACTGAAATCCAACCTTAATTCAGAAATGCCATGGGTGGGTGGAATAAAAGGCAGGTACTTTGCATCCGGGGTTACCGTTTTTCCCGGTACACCTTTATTATCACCGTATACGATTGATAAACTATTTTCAAAATGAACGGTTTTTACCGGATGGATATCGAGGATCAATTCGGTGCCATATAGATGGCCTTTGGCAGCCTGGAACTGAAAGGTTTGATTACCCGGCACGATAACAAAGTCAGTTCCATCCGGGTTGACCAGTTTTTGATTATAGATATAATTGGCAATAGAATTATTAAATAAATTAAACGTTGCCGCGATATGTTTGGTAGTATAGGTTAGACCTATATCTTCCTGTAAACTGAATTCAGGCTTAAAATTGGGGTTTCCCAATTGGTAAATATTTGTTCCCGGGTGTACGCCATTGGCGGATATTTCAGAAATATTCGGGGCACGGAAACCGCGGGCAATATTTGTTTTCAGGGAAAGCTTATCAGAGAAATTATAGGTAAGACCTGCACTGCCAGTGAATCCCGAAAAAGTCTTGCTATAATTTGAAAATACTTTATTGGCGCCTATGGTATCGGTACCATACACTGGTTTATCAAAACCGGTTACTGGATCGGAACCCGTATACAATTCAAAGTTTTTAAAGGACCGGGTATCAAACCTGATCCCCCCTGCTATATCCAATTTCCCAAAGCTCTTTTTTGCCTGCAAAAATGGCCCGACATCAAACTGGTGATAAGAAGGAATGACAAACTCCGTTCCATTAGTCACGGTATTGGATTGGTACATACCATTGATGCCGGCCGTGATGGCCCAGTTATTCAACTCCGCGAAGTAATATTTAATATCATAGTTATAGGAATTAAGCTGGAGGTATAATCCCGGAATGTTAAACAACACCGGGTGACTAAATTCCCGCCGAACGCTTCGTTGATAAGCCAGGTTCACTGTTAAACGATCCCCTTTGCCCAGAATGAAATTATTGTTCCAATATACCCTGTAATGTTGCACCCGCTGATGAAGAGGAGTGATTTTATAGCTCTGCAGGTCTGCATCCGGGACGATTTCGCGAACCGTATCTTCCTCTGAAATCTGGCGCGTGAATTTGCGTGATGCGCTGTCACGACTACCATCCGGTATTTCCTGCTGGTCGTCAAATAAAACAAAGTTCAGGGAAGAGTATCCCCATTGACGATGTATTCCTAAAAAAGCGCTGGCGTCCGTTTCATTAAATGAGGTACCGAAAACTCGGCCATCAAATTTATTCATGTAGTTGGTAGCCTGTTTGTGAGAAAGACGACCCATCCATTCAAATCCTTTTTTTGTGCCACTCAACATAGCAGACCCCCCGATATACTTATTATTGGTTTGGTAATCTGTTGTAATATCACCGATCATTTTTCCATCAGGAGCTGGTTGTGTCGGGATAAGATTTACCACCCCGGCCAGTGCATCTGAACCATAGCTTAAACTGGCAGGGCCTTTAATGATCTCCACTTTCTGAATACTATACTGGTCAACTTCAATCCCGTGCTCATCACCCCATTGCTGACCCTCCTGTCTTACGCCATCATAGAGGCTTAAAATGCGGTTGAAGCCTAAGCCACGAATAAAAGGCTTAGAAACATTTGGCCCGGTAGTGACGCCACGTATCCCCGGTACTTTAGAAATGGCGTCAATAATATTTGTGCTGAGGTTACTGGTTAGGTATTCGCGACTAATCGATACAATGGGGACCGGACTTCTTTTTATTTGAGTGGCTTTAGATAAACCTGTCACCACTACTTCGCTTGCTTCGGTATAGTTTACTTCTAATTTGAAATCATGGGTTACATCGCCATCGAGTAAAATATTCTCCGCTAACGATTTATATCCGACAGAAGAGACTTCGACGATATAAGTACCTGAAGGGAGCTGGGCGGTTTTGAAAACGCCGTTATTATCAGCAACAGCCCCAACCCTGATATCATGAATAAAGACATTGGCGCCAGAGATAGGGGAGCCGGTTGTAGCGTCTGTAATCTTACCGCTTAAAACCGCTTTACCTGTTTTCTTTTCACCTGGGTTTTTGGTATCCGTTAAATTGGGCTGACCAAAAGCGATGCTACAATGAACGAAAGTTATAAGTAATAACAGTATGCTATTTTTTTTCATACAAATATTTTTTTAAGGCAGAGCCTTAACTATTTAAAGATCATTTTGAACCAGGTACTGGTTTGGATGAACATCAATGCTCATCCCATCGTTTAAAAAGGAGTTATGTATTTCTGTAAGAAATACAATGCAAAAAAATCAGGCAATCGCCGAAGGAGGGCCCCTGAGGGAATGAAAGAAGGTAAAGGAGAATGGGAGCGGGCAATTAAGAATGGTAACAAATTCGTTCTGAATTACAGGGATGGGTTGAACGGTTTGTACAGGTGTCTCCGCAAAAGGAATATAAAAATCATCTATGCAAGTGCAATTCGATGCATTCTCAATTGTTGTAGTGCCGGCGGATGAAGCCGCCATTCTATGTTGAATATGTAACCA
>JADGPW010000240.1 GCA_017882265.1 Chitinophagaceae bacterium
TGAAAAACAATACTTTGCAACGGGATGCGTTAAATGCTTTGACTGCCTTAGGTATCAATAGACTAGCTGCCGGCCAGGCACTGGAAAAGACCCTGGCGGCCGATCCAGGTTTATCTGTTGAGGAACTGATCAAAAAAGCACTTCGTACCCTCTAATCCACTATTTTCAGGATTACTAATTGATGGAGAAAAAACATTGAACCCAAAGACTGCTCATATCCTCCGTACACTGGTAGTTTTTACCTTTGTGCTTGCCTCTTTTTTTCAGGCAAACGCCGGTGATTTCTGGCCTACCCCCTTCAATTATTATAATAAAATAGATACTTCCCGTTATCCATTATACGACCGGTACGGCGACCCGTACTCCAATCCCAGTTATAACAATTTCGACCTGATGGATACAAGCTTCATTAAGCGCAGTATCGAATATGATCCTAAAACAAAGCAGTATTACATAGTTGAAAAAATAGGGGAACACTATTATCGTACTCCTACAGCTTTTACTATGGAAGATTTTATACGGCTGCAGGGGCAAAAAGATGAAGAGGATTATTTCAAAAAGAGAGCGGCCTTACTCACCAATATGAATCGCCGGCTTTACAAGCCTAAGTTCAGGATCACTGATGACCTATTTAACCGCATTGTAGGAACGGGTAAAATTGATATCAAGCCTTCAGGATATGTGGACCTGCTTGCGGGTTACCAGGGTCAGAATATCGCCAATCCCACTTTGCCGGAACGAGCCAGGAAGAACGGCGGTTTTGATTTCAATATGAACTCACAGTTGCAGGTGGATGCAAATATTGGCGATAAGCTGAAACTGCCTATCAACTACAATACACTGGCTAATTTCAATTTTGAGAACCAGTTGAAACTGGATTATCATGGCAAGGATGATGAGATCATAAAAGTATTCCAGGCGGGTAATACCAGCTTTGCCACAAAAGGTACCCTGATACCCGGGGCTCAATCATTATTCGGTCTCAAGACGCAGCTCCAGTTTGGTAAATTATATATTACAGGTGTGCTGGCCAACCAGCAATCTCAGCGCCAATCCCTCGGCTTGCAGGGTGGTACCGCCGCTCAAAATTTTATTGTGAAAGCGGATGAATATGATGAGAACCGTCACTTCCTTCTTGCCCAGTATTTCCATAATAACTTTAATAAGGCAATGAAACAATTGCCGGTCGTGAACTCGCAGGTACAGATCCTGAAAATGGAAGTATGGGTCACCAATCGAACCGGTGCTACCACAGATACAAGGGATATTGTGGCATTTATGGACCTGGGTGAAAGACATCCTTATAGTACTAATTTGTGGACGGGTTCGGGAGAAGAGCTACCGCGCAATAATGCCAATAACCTATATGCATCCGTTCTTGCCAATCCTAATACCCGCAACTCCTCCCTGGTGCAAAGTGCATTAACAGGTATGAACCTGGTGCCGGTGCAGGATTTTGAAAAAACATTTGCCAGGAAATTACAACCCACCGATTATTATTTTAATCCGCAGATCGGGTTCCTTTCACTTAACCAGCCCTTGCAACCGGATGAAGTGTTGGGAGTAGCCTACCAGTTTACCTATAATGGCAGGGTATACCAAACAGGTGAATTCTCACAGGATGTGCCGCCGGATTCTTCGGGGAATACCCAAAAAGTATTATTCCTGAAATTATTAAAAGCCACATCTCAGCGAACTAACCTTCCTATCTGGAACCTGATGATGAAGAATGTGTATTCAGTAGGTTTCGGGCAACTGGAACGCCAGGATTTTAAACTGGATGTGGATTACGAAGAACCCAGTCTTGGTGATAAGAGATATTTACCGGCTGATAGCGTTATAGTAACATATAAAGGTGAGCCCATCATATCATTGGTCAATCTTGACCGGTTGAATAACCAGAATGATCCGCAGCCCGATGGAGTGTTTGATTTCATAGAAGGTTTCACCGTCATCTCCTCTCAAAGCCGTATCATCTTCCCCGTGCTGGAGCCCTTTGGTCATGATCTTGACTATGTTTTTGCCAACCAGGAGCTAAGAAACCGGTATTTATATTACCCGTTATATGATACTATTAAAGCGATTGCACAAACCTATGCTAACCTGGACCGGTTTAAACTGGTCGGGCGGTCCAAATCATCCGGAGTGGCGAGTGGCGGTATTACCGGCAATGGAGCCACCAGCACCAGCAGTGGTGAATACCAGTTGGGATATAATATTCCCCGTGGTTCTGTGACGGTAACTGCCAATGGACTAACCCTGCAGGAAAACGTGGATTATGAAATTAACTATGATCTTGGCACCCTTCGTGTTACCAACCAGGCCATCATTAATTCAGGGGTCCCGGTCAATATTCAATACGAGAACAACCAGACATTTGGCCTGCAGCAAAAAAATTATATGGGTCTGCGGCTTGATTATTTGGCCAGCAAGAAATTAACACTCGGCGGAACGATCGTAAGATTGGGAGAAAGACCTTTCTTTATCAAACAATCCTATGGCGATGATCCCATCAAGAACACGATGTATGGAGCGGATGTGGATTACCGTAGTAATATTCCCCGCCTCACCAAATGGTTGGATAAACTACCTTTCTATTCTACCAAGACCATGTCCTCCATCACGGCTTATGCTGAAGCAGCCGTTCTTGACCCCGGACATGCCAAGCAGATCGGCAAAGGCAGTCAGGGACAGATCTATATTGACGATTTTGAAGGAACCCGTTCATCCATTGATCTCCGGTTTCCTTTAACGAGCTGGACGATGTCTTCCATCCCGCAGGGAAAAAATGGGCCCGGCAGTGTTAGTCCTTTATTTCCCGAATCCGTATTGAGTAATGACCTCCGCCTTGGATATAACAGGGCCAAGCTCGCCTGGTACGATATTGAATCCGTATTGCAGGAAAAAGGTAATTCTAATAACCCGCTGGGCCGTGACCTTACCGAATTATCCAAACCGGAAACAAGACAGGTATTCCAGTCCGAGATATTCCCAAAAAGCAGTACCCAGTTTGGCGAAGGGTTGCTGACCACTTTTGATTTGGCATATTACCCGAGAGACAGGGGCCCTTATAATTTTGAGTTTAAGCCGGCCAGGGTTGATGCAAACGGAAAATTGCGCAACCCCAAACAGGCATGGGGTGGTCTGATGCGTAATATTGACCAGACCGATTTTGAAACCAATAATATTGAATACATCGAATTCTGGTTGCAGGATCCCTTTATTAATAATACGGCCAATCCCAATGGCGGACAATTATATATTAACCTGGGAAATGTTTCTGAAGATATTTTAAAGGATGGCAAAAGAATGTATGAAAATGGGTTGCCCACACCCTCCAACCATCAACCGGTGGATACGAACACGGTATGGGGCCAGGTGCCGGCTAATCCCCTGCAGGTTACTAATGCATTCAGTAATGAACCTACTGACCGCCAGTACCAGGATGTGGGTTATGATGGGTTGAGTGATGATCAGGAAAAAATAAAATTTTCCAATTACCTGAACAGCCTGTTGACGAATTTTGGAGCCGGTTCGCTTATTTATCAACAGGCAAAACTTGATCCTTCAAACGATAATTTCAAACCCTATCGTGACGCCAGTTTTGATCAGCAACCGGTGACAGGGATTTTGCAACGGTATAAAAGTATCAACAACCCGAATGGTAACTCACCGATAGCCGCAAACAATTCCCAGTTTGTCAATGCCTTTACCCAATACCCTGATGCGGAGGAACTGAACCGTGATAATACAATGAATGAAGTGGAAGAATATTTCCAATATAAGATAGATATTCAACCGTTTATGACATCGGGTTCCAATTACATCACGGATGTAAGAACACCGACAGTGACACTGGCAGATGGCTCTAACCGGACCGAAAAATGGTATCTCTTCCGTGTCCCGATCGATCAATATGAACAGAAAATAGGTAATATTCCCGATTTCAAATCCATCCGTTTCATTCGTATGTTTCTTACCGGTTTTGATGATTCAGTTGTGATGCGGTTTGGTAAACTCGAATTAGTACGTAACCAGTGGAGAAAATATACAAACAACATTGATACATCGGGTAACTATACCGTCCTCCCGGTTCCTGATCCTACCACTGTAAATGTACTGGCCGTGAATGTGGAAGAAAATGATCAGCGCGAGCCGATCCACTATGCTATACCTCCGGGTATTGAAAGGCAGCAACAGTTGAGCAATAATAATGTTCCATTACTCCTGAACGAGCAGGCTTTAAGTATGCAGGTATGTGGTTTGCTGCAGAATACCGCCAGGGGTGTGTTTAAAACCATGAACCTGGATATGCGCCAATATGGAAAACTATCCATGTTCATTCACTGCGAGTCAGTGGTGAATGCGCAACCACTCGGTGATGGCGATCTCAACGCGGTTATTCGTATCGGGAATGATTTTTCAGGTAATTACTATGAAGTAAAGATTCCGCTGAAAGTGACGGCTTTTGGCGAAACAGATAGTTTGAAAATATGGCCGGCTGTGAATAACCTGGACTTTGAACTATCTGAACTCACCAATCTGAAAGAAAGAAGAAATAAACTGGTTTCGCCTTCGCAATTTTACGAGGAAACACTGGCCAATGGCCGGTCCTATGGTATCCTGGGTAATCCCAACCTGGGCGAAGTAAGAGGTATGTTGCTGGCGGTAGAGAATCCCCGCAGGGAAACCGCCTGTACCGAAATATGGTTCAATGAACTTCGTTTTTCAGAGCTGAATGAAAAAGGCGGTTGGGCCGCATTGGGACGAGCTGATATTAAACTGGCCGACCTGGGAATGATCAGCCTTTCAGGTACAGTAAAAAGTGTCGGGTTTGGCACCCTTGAGCAGGGAGTAAATGACAGAAGCAAGGAAGACCTTTATACCATTGATGCCTCTACCAGTATTGAGGCCGGGAAATTATTGCCTAAAAAGCTGGGGATACAAATACCGGTCTATGCCGGTATGAGCCTTAGCAGCAGTACGCCTCAATACGATCCTTATGATCTTGATATTACCCTCAGGGATAAAATAAAAGAAGTAACAAAAACGCAAAAGGATTCTATCCTTAAAGCTGCACAGGATGTAACGACGATCAAGACCATCAATCTTACCAATGTCAGAAAATTAAAAACGGATGGTAAAAAGCCCAAGCCATGGAGTGTCAGCAATTTTGATTTTAATTATTCCTATATCCAGACCCTGAGCCACAACCCGCTGGTCGAAAAAGATGAGATGCGCCGAACCCGGGGAGCCTTAGGCTATACTTATGCCCCGGTGACACGACCCCTGGAGCCATTTAAGAAACTGATCAAATCAAAATCGCCCTGGCTGGCTATGATCAGGGACATCAACCTCAATTATACACCTTCACAGATCTCTTTCAAAGCTGATGTATTCCGTCAGTTTGGGGCTACACGTCTTCGCAATGTGGGTGGCGGTCCTTACCAGATACCAGAAACCTTCAACAAGTACTTTACATTCGACCGGTATTATATCCTGCAATGGAACCTGACCCGATCGATAGCGATCGATTATTCTGCTCTCAATAATGCAAGGATAGATGAGCCTATTGGCCGCATTGATACCAGGATTAAAAAAGATTCTGTTCGTCATAACCTGTTTAAAGGCGGTCGTAATACCAACTACCACCAGGAGGCCACGATCACCTATAATGTACCCACACAAAAAATACCATTCCTGAGCTGGACCACACTGCGCGCCAGCTATAATACCAAGTACAATTGGCTGGCCGCCTCCTTACTGGCCAGGACCGATACCGTTAATTTAGGAAATACTTTATCCAATACCCAGACAAGGACCATCAACGGAGAGTTGAAATTTGAGGACCTGTATAACAAAGTGAGATTCTTAAGGGCATTGAATGTTTCTCCTCCTCCAGGGAACAATGGGGGCAAAGACAAAAAAGATGATAAGAAGGGAGCCGATAAAAACAGTCCAAATAAAAATGCAAATGATAAAAACGGGGTAGGCAAAAATGCAAATGATAAAAACAGCAACCCGAAGATCAATAACAACCAACCCAATTTAATTCCGGGTCAGTCAAAAAAGGCTGATTCCACGAAGACCGCCAAAAAGGGTAAGGAAAAGAAAGTTAAAGTCAAGAAGGATCCTAACCAGCTGCCCGAGATCGGTGCGATTCCAAAATTCTTTTTGCGGCTGGTAACAGCTTTGAAGAGAGTAGGCATACAATACACGGAAGATTTTGGTACCACCCTGCCCGGGTATATGGATAGCACCCAATTACTGGGATATGATGTGAAAAGCAGGGAGCCGGGCTTTGGCTATATATTCGGTTACCAGCCCGATACCAGCTGGATCAACCGCTTTGGAGCAAAAGGTTTGCTATCCCGCGATTCCCTGGTCTCCGCGCTGATCCAACAACGTTATAATCAACGGTTGAACATCACGGCCCAGGTAAGCCCTTTCCGTGATTTTAATATTGATGTCAACCTGGATAAAACATTTGACAAGGAATATTCTGAACTATACAAAGACACGACAGGTCATTCCGGACTGGCCAGGCTTAGTCCTTATGCCCTGGGTAGCTTTAGTGTCAGCTATATTTCTTACCAGACATTATTCCGGAAGTTTGATCCGAATGCCGTTTCGCAAACATTTACCCAGTTTGAAAACAACAGGCAGATATTATCAAATAAATTAAAAGGCCTGAATCCGTATGCCGCCGGTAATGGTGTGGGGGCTGACGGTTATGTGAAAGGATATGGCCGCTATGCACAGGATGTAATTATTCCTGCCTTTATCGCTGCCTATACCAACAAGGATCCGCTGGGAATTAAAGTAACAAAGAACAGCAATCCGAATATCCGGTCCAATCCTTTCTCGGGCATCATGCCTAAACCAAACTGGGCTGTTACTTATAATGGACTGGCAAAGTTGCCCGGGCTGGATAAGATCTTTACCAGTGTCACGATCCGTCACGGCTACCACAGCACCTTCAGCATGAACAGCTTTAATACAGCATTGCTTTTTACTGATCCGTTCCATATCGGCTATCCTTCCTTCAGGGATACAACAGCAGGGGGTACCGGCAACTATATACCTTTCTTCCTGGTGCCTAATATTACGATCATAGAGGCATTTGATCCTTTGATCGCGATCGAGATGACATTTAAAAACCAGTTGACAACAATGTTTGAGTTCAAGAAAAGCCGCCAACTCAGTTTGAGCCTGATCGATTACCAGTTGGCAGAGACCCGTTCCACCGAGGTCACATTTGGGTTTAACTGGCGGAAGAAAGGAGTACCGATCATTAAGAATATAAAGATCGGCAAGAAGGGAATGAAACTGGATAATGATGTCACCTTCAAAATGGATTTCAGCCTGCGGGATGATGCTACTGCCAACAGCAAACTTGACCAGGGCACGGCGTTCGGCACTTCCGGTCAACGAGTGATCCGCATAGCACCCTCAATAGATTATGTTCTCAACAGCCGTGTCAGCCTCAAACTCTATTTTGAACAGAACAGGAGTATCCCCAAGATCAGTAACGCTTTCCCGATCACCAATACAAGAGGGGGCTTGCAGGTGAGGGTATCACTGGCACAATAAAGATCACGGATTTCACGGATTAATAAAAGGAATTGCACGGATTGCCTTTGTGAATGGCGAGTTGTGAATAGGCGTTCTAATTGGAAGACTTTCTAACTGACTTGCTGTCTTGCTGTCCAATTGATATTATTAATAATGATAGTAGTTGTGATTCGTAAATGGCGAATAGAAGTTCTTAATGGAAGACTTTCTCACTGACTTAATGTCCTACTGACCCACTGACTTTCTTAAAAATGTTGGTAGTTGTAAACGGTGAATGGATGTTCTAAATAAAAGACTATCTCACTGACTTACTGTCTTTCTGACCCACTGACTCTTTAGGGATTCTTAACCAGGGAACCAGTATTGGCGCCTGTTCTTTTGAAGAGCATCACATAACCGCATAAATTCTTCTTCTTTTCTTTATTGACCTGCACCGGTTTCATCATATGAAACTCGGAGAACTGGGGTACATAGCTATAGGTGATAATATTTCCATCCACATCACCCCATTTTTTCTGGCGGAAAATAACCTGTCTTTCTTCCCAGTCATACATCCTTACTTCATAAAGACGGGAAGTATAATCGCCGATGAATATGAACTGGTACCAGGAACCCTGGGTTAACGGAATGATCACCGGCATCTCATATTCACTTTCCATACTGATGGAAGCTTCTTTTAATAAAACATAACCATCATGAGCATAAAGATTTTTCAGGCTGTCTACCTGCCTGTCGATAAGACCATTGGAGCAGGATTGTTGGCGAATGACGTCTTGGGAATGAGCAGCAGATCCAACAAGGATAAATGCGGTGAAGAGGAGGCACAGGTTTTTCATAACAGGGTTTCTAAAGTATTGGAACGGTGTAGTAAATATAGCATCGGATATTTCCGAGTTTAAATATTAAAACGAAAATCTTTTATTTCAAGTACATTTTCGCAGGGATACTACGGCAACATTCGGGCCTACAGAGAAGGGCGGAACGGATATTAACGCAAGTAAAGGAAATTAAGCGGGAAACAGTACTTTTTTTTGACCAGGGTCAAGTAGTGGAGTCCCGGTTAAAATAAATGGCGTCAGCCTGCTGGATACAGGTGATGGAAAGATCATTGATGCAAACATGGTCGGGGAGAGTAGTGCAGTAATAGATCACCTCAGCCACATCTTCTGCCGTCAAAGGTTTCAGTCCATCATAGATCTTTTTCGCGGTGGCCTTGTCGCCTTTAAAACGCACCATGGAAAATTCTGTTTCTGCTGCGCCGGGGTTGATAGCCGTAACTTTTATTCCATGGCGGAGGAGATCGATCCTCATGCCCTGGTTCAGGGCGTCTACGGCAAACTTACTGGCGCAATACACATTACCTTTTTCGTACACCTGTTTACCCGCCACTGATCCCAGGTTGATGATATGTCCTGCTGAGCCTGTCGAAGCAGAGCCTGACGAAGCAGCACCGGTATCAGCATGTCTTTTGACCATCAGTTGCGATACAGCTTTGGCCACATACATAAAACCTTTCACATTGGTATCGATCATGGTATTCCAGTCGCTTAGATCGCCTTCTTCAAAATAATCACGGCCCAGGGCCAGCCCTGCATTATTGATCAGCACATCGATCGCCTGCCAGTCAGTAGGAATACTTTGTATAGATGCAAAGACATCTTTTTCATTTCGTACATCAAAGGGAAGCTGTAAGACAGCTACATTATATTTTTTTTCCAGTGCATCAGCCAGTTCCTGCAATCTTTCCGTTCTTCGGCCATTTAAGATCAGGTCGTAACCATTGGCGGCAAATTTATAAGCACAAGCCTCTCCGAAACCCGAAGTAGCTCCTGTGATAAAGACGATTTTTGACATGGGGGGAAGTGGTTGGTTGATGTGTTTACAAGTTAATAAGTTTATTTCTTTTAAACCTGTCAATCATCGAGCTTCTGAATTTTCAAACAACAAAATGAAATTTCGAAAAGCAAGGGCTGTGAAGTGGGAAGCCTCCCCTTCGGGGAGGTTTGGAGGGGCTTTACCTTATCAACGTCACCGTCCCCTTCTCAAAAATACTCTTGCCCAGGTAATCCACGGCGCTGACCATCCAAACAAATACACTGCTGGGTTGAGCGGTGCCATGGATCCTTCCATCCCAGCCTTTCCCTATTTCAGTGGTGGTAAAGACCAGTTGACCCCAGCGATTGTAGATACTGAAGTAATTTATCTTCTGAATGCCCACAGTGATCGGGCGGATCACATCATTGAGCCCGTCATTATTTGGCGTAAAGGCGGTGGGAACAAATACAGATGGGTTCGTTTTAAAAACCCGTACCGTGATATAAGCAGAATCCGCGCAGCCGATCAGGTCACTGACCACTAATTTATACCTGACACTGTCTGTTTCGGGGCCATAGATCCCGATCGGGTTAAAGATCGTGGTGCTGGAAAGCCCGGTGGATGGACTCCATAGATAATTCACACCACCTGTTCCGTTGAAATGTAATGGCTGGCCCACTACAACGGTAGTATCATGGCCCGCGAAAGCTCTTATTTTCGGATTGACTGTAATTACTACGGTATCCCTTCCAGGTTTCGGACAACCTTTATTGTCAAAAACGCTGAAGATATATGTCGTTGTTCGCGGAGGCGAGGATACGGGATTCAGGATATTAGGGTTATCCAAATACGAAGCCGGCGACCAGGAAAAAGAATTGCCATTCTGGACTCCGTTCAACTGGACAGAGGTATTATAGCAAATCGTTTTATCCGGACCTGCATTCGCTAAAGGATAGGGAACAGTATTTATGGTTACATTGTCTGTGGCAAAACAAGTACCGATCGTAGCTTTTACCTGGTAGGTAGTAGAAGCGGCCAAAGGAGTAGCGATCGGGTTTCGGATCGTTGGATCATTCAGGGTCGTCGCGGGGGTCCATTGAAACTGCAATCCGTTTGTGATCGCGTCTAACTGGACTGCATCCGTCAGGCAGATGGTCGTATCCGCCCTGGCTAGAATATTCACACCGTTCACCACCCGCACATGCACCGAATCCTTATTGAGACAACCATTGTCATTGAGGTTTACAATGTACCAGGTAGAAACGGTTGGGTTGACGGTAGGAGTCGCCGTATTCGGGTTGATGATACTGGTCAGGGGTGTCCAGTTAAACACACCGCTGCCCTCAGCATTTAAGGTAACCGCATCCGGTTTACAGATCAGGGAATCATTAAATGCAAGTATGATCTGTGGTTTATCCAGCACATTAATAGTTACCAGCGCTGTATCAATACAACCTTTGCTATTGGTAACGATAAGTGTAATATCTTTTGGACCGGAGGCAGGGTAGGTCCAGACAGGATTCCATATATGTGCCGTATCTGCCAACGTCGAGGCATCGCCGAAATTCCAGCTCCAGCTATTTACTATTCCATAATTTGTCCTGGTGGTATCGGTAAACTGGAAAGGATTGGTAAAGCAACTACCGGCAACAGTAAAACCAGGGAAAAAACCGGGATAAACTTTCATAATAGTTTTACCCGTGTCGGTGCATTCCTGGCCCCTGTTAACAATTAAAGTGACTACAAAGGCTCCAGTATCAGAAAATACATGTGTGGGACTTTGCAGGTTTGATGAATCATTGGGTCCGCTGCCAGGATCACCAAAAAACCAATTGTAGGAGGAGATGAGCGATTGATCCCCTCCATTTGAAAATGTCCAGTTAAAGCCATTGCATGTTAGATACTGAGGATCTAATGTGGCCGCAATGGGCAAACAATCGCCTGCATGTATATGAAGTTCTTTCCTGGTAGTGGCAATCAATATTCCATTCCTGTATTCACTTACACAGACACAAATAACATATTCACCGGATATGTCAGGCGCAATGCCACTAATAAGTCCAGTTACCGGGTTGATTGTTACTCCAGCCCCCATAGGTTGTGTGCCTGTAAAAGGAGCCTGGTAGGGAATAAAACTATAAGGAGGATTTGCTGCTGTTACAGGAGCTGCATCTGGTATACTACCGCCTGTATAGGCATCACAAAATTGATAGGATAATGAATCCCCATCTGGGTCAGAGGCTTGGAAAGAATACTGGAAATAATGACCCGCACAGATCACAGCGGTATCATTGATCAGGAATTGCGGGCTGCTGTTTGAAAACGCATTTAATGGGGCGGCTGTTCCGGGTATTGTTATGGTAAAAGTGTTGCCAACAGTTCCGCTATTAACCACATTGTTTATGCCTGCGATCCGACAACAACGCTGGTAAGCTATTGTATAACCCTGGGGTATAGAAGGCAATTCTATGGAAGGGAGATCATAAACAACAATCGTATAATAACAGACTGCCTGGTTATCAGTGATACAAGGGTCATCATATAGCTTGCTTAAATTATATTGGTTTGTAATCGAAACACTGACATCCTGAATAAACTGATTGGTGCCGGCATTGAATATGCTGAAATTAATTGGGTTTGATAATTGGCCTGGCGAAGGATTACAGATCATATAAACAGTCAGCGTGATGTGGTATCTTAGATTGGTTCCGCTTCCTGGTCCTAAATACTGATATGTAAAAAACCCCCCTTTAATATGGGCCGCATGGGAAGTACTGGAAAATAGAAAGAATGTTATTATGGCTATTAAAAGTCGTTTCATTGATCGGATCAGTGGCAAGTTGAGATTCAGGTTTCCCGCAAAAATTTCTTCAGCAACAGGTTGCTCTTTTCAGGCTCTTCCAGCATACCCATGTGGCTGGACTTATCAAGTATGTGAATGTACGAATTTTCAGGCAGGTGGCATTGCTTCAGCCCGTCTTCAAGCGGTATGACAGTATCATATTTTCCCATGATAAAAAGCACAGGTACAGTGGTTTTGCGCAAGAGTTCGGTGCGGTCGGGTCTTTGTATCATGGCTTCATAATATGAAACGAGAGCAGCAGGGGAGAAGTTGTGTCCCTGGTTTATCATTTCTTTGATGGAATTGGGAATTTGGTTCTGAGCTTGTCGAAGAAGCGAATTTGGGGAGAAGAGATTGGGAATAATGTTTTTTAAGAATTCAAACGGGCCATTCTCATTAATGAACTCAATACCTTTTCTACGGATTGCTTTCTTTTCTTCGCTATCCGCATAAGCGGAGGAATGAAATAATCCGAAAGCGGATAAATAGCTTGGATATTTTTCAACAAATGCCAGGGTGATATAGCCACCCATGCTGTGACCGATCAAAGCCCCCCTAAATCCCCCCGAAGGGGGGACTTTCGAAGACTCCGATACGAATGATATTTCATTTTCTACGGATAGTTCGACAGGCTGGCTTTGTGCAGATGGGGGTTCTCCCCCTTCGGGGGAGTTAGAGGGGGCTTCAGTATCCATGATCTGTTTTATCACCTCCGCCATTCCCTCCATGCTCATATCCTCGGTCATTTCTGATTTTCCTGAACCGGGAAGATCCGGAATGATCAATTGAAATTTATCTTTTAAATGACCGATCTGGTTTTTCCAGACATTACTATCCTCGCCAAAACCGTGGATCAACACAACCGGTTTACCGGTGCCAATAACGCAGTATATAATTTTCCGGCCTTTTATGGTGATCTGCTTTTCGATACAATCAGGATTTTTTGCTGAGATAATAACTTCTTACCGCTATCATTCCTGTAATGAACATCAGGGCAGGATTCATTTGTTGCGGGAGAAAGAACCACGACAACAGTAATGCTATACTGATCCAAAAAACAACCTGGAAATAATTCCTTACCCAGGCGGCTTTTTTATGCAACAGGAATGACAGGGGTAAATGAGTCGGTAAGGCCCATAACAGGTTTAAATTATTACGGCAGGTGAGATGATCAGTTCCTAACCACATAAACAGGATCCATACACCGATAGCCCCGCATAAAAAGAAAAAGAAAGGATCAAAAATGCGGAAATATATTTTTACTCTTTTTGATTGGCTAAAACCAAGCAATGCTGTTATTACGAATAAAGCCCCAAAGACAATAAGCGGAGTAAATAAGCTTTTTGTGCTGGTTTGAAAAGCTGGTGAAAGGATGGTTATTTTACCAGCTACCAGTTCTTTTTTACCAAAATGACTACTGTCAAATCCTTTCAATAAATAATCCGGGAGGAACATGGCTTCGTTGTTACTGATCTTTTTGTCCAGGGGCATGCCGAGTAACATATCAATACCCAGTTTACTCCAGTTTTGCCCCGCTTTATCCAGGCATTCATGTATCAGGTTCCGGAAGCTGACTCCTTTCCAGGGAAGAATATTATTTGTTGTCAGGGAATCCAGGCAAAACCGGGCCACGATATCCCTCACACGGGTGGTGCAATTATCATGAACAAAATCATATTTATAATATTTATTCTCTTCTTTGGCATTTTCATTCAGCGCCGACAGCAGTTGTTGTCTTTCCGGGCAGGAAAGATTTAATACCTGCTCAATGATTCCCCGTTTTTCATATTGATATTCGCTGGTAAAATCTGTAAAGTTGTCTATCGATACGAAGTAGAGCAATTTACCCCTGATGAATTTTGTATAAAAATGAGGATCATTAAAATCAAATGTGCCATAATTAAATATGAGGTCGGTGCCACGTGAACTGTCAACCACCCTGATGGCCGTATGCCCGAAGCTTGAATACAACTCGGTTCCCGGGCTGCAGGTGATGAGGCTGATACGGGTGGCACAGCCCGTGTAGACCAGTGTATCTGTTTGTGCTTTTGCAAATAAAGAAATGAAAAACAGGAGGAGGCAACTGAATCGCTTCACAAAGAAATTATTTGTGTAAAAATAGATGTTAGCCGGGAAGAACGGGAAGACGGGAAGATAATAATCCTCTTCCCGTCTTCCCGCCCTTCCCGGCTATTTTATGGATTAATCTTTTTTTAACATCTCATCCTAAAACTGTAAGCCATGCAAACCAACAAAATTCTCTCCGCGGATATTCTTGACCTGCTTTTTGACAACAGGAACAAAGAATATGGAGCTTATGAGCTTCGCCGGTCCTATAAAAAAAGAATTACCAAAGCTGTGTTGATCACAACATGTGTCGCCGTGCTTGCCTTTACAAGTAACGTGCTGGCAAGGTCATTGAAAAATAAGACCCGTGAACGGCTTAAAATCCAGGAAGTTGAGATGACCAATATTAAATCTGTTGAAAAGCCTCCCGAAAAATTACCCGAGCTGCAAAGAAGATCTGAACCGCAGGTCCGGACACTAATATTCACTCCTCCGCAGATCGTAAAAGAAGTTACAGAACCGCCTCCTACAGTGGAAGATCTTGACAGCGCAAGAATTGATGTGGTCAAAAAGGACGGTATCCCTGATGTTGGAACCGTTCAAATAAAGAAACCAGATGAAAACAGGGGCATTATTGAAGAAAGGCCATCAACAGAATCTAATGAGCCCGTTTCCATTGTAGAGATCCAGGCGAAGTTTGTAGGCAACTGGGAAAATTTTTTAAGAAAAAACCTGAACGCCCAGGTGCCATTGGATAATGGGGCCAAGCCCGGTAACTACACCATCATCATCCAGTTTGTGGTCGACAAAGAAGGAAACGTAAGTGAGATCAAACCATTAACTGATCTGGGTTACGGTATGGAGCAGGAAGCGATACGGGTATTGAAAAAAGCCACCAAATGGGAACCTGCCATTCAAAATGGTTATCCTGTAAAAGCCTATCACCGTCAGCCGATAACTTTCCAGGTGCTCGAAGAAGAGTAAAGAGATAAAAGATAAAAGTGAATAGATAAAAGTGAATAGATAA
>JADGPW010000241.1 GCA_017882265.1 Chitinophagaceae bacterium
AATATATGCTGGCTTGTTTCTGGGAAGGACAGGAAGGAAGTTTCCTGTTATGGAGCTTCTGGCATTGTGTGCTTGGATTAATACTGATCAAAACCAGTAAGAAATGGGAAGCCCCGGTAATGACTGTGTTAAGTTTTGGTCAGTTATGCCTGGCTACTATGATTGCCGGCATTTATATTTTCAACTGGAAGATGGGATCCAACCCGTTTATCTTATTAAGGAACGCGGGTGTTTTGGATAATGCCCCTGCCCTGCACCTGGATTTTGATGTAAACCAGGCTTTACGGCCGGATTACCTGTCATCCATTAAAGATGGGAACGATCTGAACCCCTTGCTTCAAAATTACTGGATGGTGATCCATCCACCTGTGTTGTTCATGGGATTTGCTTCCACGATTGTTCCGTTTGCCTTTGTCATTGCCAGCCTATGGAAAAAGAAATTCAGTGAATGGACCCGGCCGGCCCTGCCCTGGGCTCTTTTTTCTGCAGCCGTTTTAGGGGTAGGTATCACGATGGGTGCGATGTGGGCATATGAATCGCTCACCTTCGGTGGATACTGGGCATGGGACCCGGTAGAAAATGCATCCCTGGTACCCTGGCTGGTTTTAATCGGCGGTATCCATACGTTGTTAATATATAAACATACCGGTCATTCCTTAAGGGCTTCCCATTTATTTTTTATCCTGGCTTTTGGATTTGTTTTATATTCTACTTTTCTTACCCGCAGCGGGATATTAGGCGATTCCTCGGTCCACGCATTCACCGACCTGGGAATGAACTGGCAATTGCTGGCCTTCCTTCTTATTTTTGTAGTACCCTCGCTTGCCTTTTTCTTTAACCGGTATAAAGAAATTCCAACCATTCATAAAGAGGAAAGCGGATCATCAAGGGAATTCTGGATGTTCATTGGCTCATTGGTATTCCTGCTTTCAGCTTTTGTCATTATTGGAAAAACCTCCTTACCTGTTTTCAATAAGATATTCAATAGCAGGATCGCCCCCCCGGAAGATCCTGAATTTGCCTATAACAGTATCCAGGTTTATGTAGCGGTGATCATTGCCTTATTAACTGCTACTGTTCAATACCTGAAATATAAAAACACTTCTTCCGGTTTCTTCTGGAAAAAAATATGGGTACCCACTCTTATTGCAGTCGTGGCGGCCAGCTTTGTCCTGTTATATGGGCATATTAACTATACCAAAAAAGGTATCCCTTTCCAGGCCTCTATCTGGCTGGCAGTCGCCTGTGCTGTATATACGATTATAGCCAATGCCTCTTATGTCTGGCTGGGAGTAAAAGGAAAACTGAAACTATCAGGAGGCTCTATCGCCCATGCCGGTTTTGGGATGGTATTACTGGGTATATTGATATCCTCTTCCAAAAAGGAAATATTATCCAATAATATCAATGGTATTGCCGCGCCTTTAGGAGCCAATGAAGATCCCCGAGAAAACCTGACCCTGGTAAAAGGGCTCCCGGTAGATATGGGGAAGTACACCTTAACATATGAAAGTGATTCTGCCCATCCGCGGAAACAATTATGGTTTTATAAGATACGATTCAAAAGCAAGGATGGGAAGGAAGAATTTGTTTTGATGCCTAACGCTTTTGTTAACTATAAAGGCAACGAAGGATTGATGGCCAACCCATCCTCCCGGCATTACTGGGATCACGATGTATTCACGTATATTACTTCATTACCTAACCCGGAAAAGAAAGAGGATACGGCGTCGTTTAAATCCAATAGCCTGAAAGCAGGTGATTCCCTATTTTATTCCAATGGTTTTATGGTTTTACAGGATGTCAGATCTAAAGACAGTTTACCTGTCAATATTTTTGGTACCGATGGACATCTCTACGAAACCCCGGTAAAGATCTTTTCCAAAACAGGCTCTATTTATACTGTTACGCCAAGGCTGGTGATCGCCAAAGGAGAAACGATAGCCCTGCCCGATACGGTTATTGCAGAAAACCTTATTCTTCAATTACAGAAAGTGAACACTGATAAGCGTATTGAACTCGGCGTAAAAGAATCTAATTCCATCATGCAATATGTAACATTAAAAGCCTATAAGTTCCCATTTATCAATCTTCTCTGGTTTGGAGTAATAATAACAGCTACCGGGATCATAATCAGCATGGTGCGGCGGATCCAGTTAAACCGCAACAGCAATTCCCTGTCTTAATTTGGCTTTTTTTTTGAAGGAACCCCTTCTCTGAAAGCAGCATTGATTGTAGTTTTACATTCTCATAGTAACAAAGGTCTGAAATTTGATAACCCGCAATATAAAAATGTTGGTTTCCTGTAGAAATCATATAGTATTATATTTATTCCTGTTCATTGGACTAAATGGTCCGTTAAAGGCGCAGGTCTATACCGATTCCACCTTTCAGGACTCCACCCGGTATGCCCTTTTGGCCATGAAAGAACAGGCCAAAAAATGGGGGCCTAACGATACTGTGGTCGTTCCTGCCATCTTTTATCATAATGAAATAGTCAATTATAAGGAACTGGAAATGGCCTGGGTCTCTAATTTGCCCCCGGATAAACTGGCAAAAGCCATCGAGGAATGGACAAGACTCCGCAACGCGGTATACGTGACCTATCCTTATGCAAGAATTGCCGGCAGTACGATCAATGATATTAATACCAGGCTAGCGAATTTTTCCATGAAAATTGAACGAAAGGCATATATCAAGTCAAGGGAAAAAGAGCTTAAAAAAGAATTCAGTGACCCATTGTCAAATCTTTCTGTTTACCAGGGTAAGATCCTGATGAAACTAATCAACCGGCAAACGGGAAATAACTGTTACGATATTATCAAAGAATACAAAGGAGGGTTGAACGCGAGAATTTACCAGACTGTCGCCTTTTTCGTGGGGGGTAATTTAAAACAGGATTGGGATATGCAGGAAAATAAAATTGACCGGCAGATTGAGAACATAGTAAAAGAAATTGATGGTAACTGGTATAATAATCCTTACAGGAAATAGAATAATGTTAAGTGCTAAATGCTAAATAAAATCTCTTTATTTTAGAGCTATTATGTCTTTAATAATTGTCTTATTTAACATTTAACACTTAGCATTTAACATTCTCTATATGAAACTCGACATTCTCGCTATTGGCGTTCATCCTGACGATGTGGAACTGGGTTGTTCCGGAACGCTTATTAATGAAATCAAACGGGGGAAAAAAGTGGGTATTGTTGACCTGACACAGGGGGAATTGGGGACCCGTGGCAATGTTGAAAAGCGTTACCAGGAAGCCGCTAAAGCAGCCATGATCATTGGCGTACAGGTAAGGGAGAACCTGAAGATGCGGGATGGGTTTTTTCAAAATGACGAAGAACATAAACTACAGCTTATCCGGGCCATCCGCCACTACCAGCCGGAAATTGTGATAGGAAATGTATTGCATGATCGTCACCCCGATCATGGCCGTGCAGGTAAAATGATCGCGGAATGTTGTTTCCTGGCAGGACTTGCTAAAATAGAGACCCATGATGAACAGGGAGGCGTACAGCAAAGATGGCGGCCATCTTATATGCTTCATTACATACAGGATTGGTACCACGAACCTGATCTCCTTGTAGACATTAGTGATGTATTTGAACAAAGGATGCAGGCCATTGAGGCATATGATACTCAATTCCATACATCGGAGGCTGGTGATGAGGGTCCCCAAACTTATATTTCTACCCCTGATTTTCTGGAAAGCGTGATCGCCAGGGCCAGGATGTTCGGTAAAAGGATCGGTGTAAAATACGCCGAGGGCTTTATCAGCGAAAAAACGATCGGTATACGGAACCTGGACTCTTTAATTCAGCTTGAAACCTGAGGGATCTTAATCAAAAAGAAATTTTCAGAGAGAATTCTTCGTTTTGAAAAAAATATCACACTGTGGACGCAGGGACCCGCTGGGAATATTCTTTGATTATCAAATCTCTGCAGTCTCTGTCCCGCAAAATGCGGGATGAAAACTCAATTAAAAACTCACAATTCCCACATTTCATTTGGAATTTAACCATTTTTGTGGTATATAAAGCGTACATTTGCCCTTTGAAAAACTACACTAATAATGACAATCCCAAAATTCTCCAATGCATCTCAGTCCTTTCATGGTGAATTAAAAAAAAGAATCAGCGACTATTTTATAAATGCAGGTAAATCTTCTACCGGCAATTTCAGTTTATATTTCAAGGCTATTATCCTGGTAACCGCTTTTCTCTTAGTCTATACTCATCTTGTTTTCTTTACGCCTGTTACATGGCTGGCTATACTGGAATGTATCGTGTTGGGTGGTCTGACGGCGGCCATTGGTTTTAATGTGATGCATGATGGTATGCACGGAAGCTTTAGTCGTTCCAAATGGGTGAACAAGATGGCCGGTTTGTCTCTCAATTTCCTGGGCGCCAACAATTTTATGTGGAAAGCAAAGCATAATATCATCCACCATACGTATACCAATATTGAAGGTATTGATGATGATATTGAGGCGAAACCATTGCTTCGTCTTTGCGAAACACAGAAATATTATAAAATCCACCGGTTCCAACACTTTTATTTTTGGGCAGCTTATTCGATGTTATACATCTGGTGGGTGTTTTTTACTGACTACAAAAAATATTTCCTTGGAAGGATTGGGCCCACCCCGCTTCAAAAAATGTCCATTTCAGACCATATTTCTTTCTGGGGTTTTAAATTATTGCATGCTTTTATATTCATGGCTGTTCCCATTTATATGGTAGGTTTTTCCACCTGGGTGATCGGCTTCCTTATCTATGGATGTTTTGCCGGGTTTGTATTAAGTATTGTTTTTCAACTGGCACATACAGTGGAACAAACTCATTTCCCCCGACCCAATCAGGAAACCGGAAGAATGGATGATGAATGGGCATTACACCAGTTAAAAACAACGGCCAATTTTGCTACCCGCAACAAGATGATCTCCTGGTGGGTGGGTGGATTGAATTTCCAGGTAGAACATCACCTGTTTCCCCGGGTATCCCATGTACATTATCCTGCTATCAGCAAAATCATAAAAAAGACCTGTCAGGATTTTGGTTTCCCTTATATTGAATATCCTAAAATGAGGCGTGCCGTAGCATCGCATATTTCGCACCTGAAGCATCTAAGCAGAAAATAGAGAAAAGAGTGCAGATAAAAGTGAATAGATAAAAGATAATAGTTCTCAAATTCGAAAAGACCTTACAGATTTGTGATAGTATCAAATCTGTAAGGTCTTTTCAGCTGAAGAAACTTTTATCTTTTATCTATTCACTTTTATCTCAACCTCCTTTATCCACATCCGCGTTTAGGATTTTGCTGCTATTCCAAAGCCATTTAACTTGCACCGCTTTTCAATTAAAGTACCATGGTTGATCTCTTTAATTACGACCCCAACAGTATAGGTAATCCCAACAATAATATATTCGGGCTGCCTACCAATGAAGATAATGCCAGGCTGGTGATTGTTCCCATACCCTGGGAAGTAACGGTGAGTTACACCGCAGGAACAGCCAGGGCGCCGGAGGCAATCCTTAAAGCCAGTTTACAGGTAGACCTGTATGATCCCGAAATGCCAGATGCCTGGAAGAAGGGTTTTTATATGCGTTCGAGTGACAGAAGGATATTAATGAAAAGTGATTACCTGCGAAAAGAAGCCGAACTCTATATCGATTATATCTCGAGAGGAGAGGATGTGGCCGCCAACCAGTTTATGTGTAAAACCCTGAAAGAAGTAAATGAAGGCGGGCATTATCTCAATAATTGGGTATATGAACAAACAAAAATATTACTGGAACAGGATAAGCTGGTAGGTTTGCTGGGCGGCGATCATAGTACACCCCTCGGTTATATGAAAGCTATCGCCGAAAAACATGGTGGGTTCGGCATTTTACAAATTGATGCCCACTGTGATCTCCGGGATACTTATGAAGGATTTAATTATTCTCATGCGAGTATTATGTTCAATGCCCTGAAGGAGATCCCGCAACTGGAACGGCTGGTGCAGGTAGGTGTCCGTGATTTTGGAAGTGATGAATGGAATTATGTGAAGAACAATCATCCCAGGATCATTACCTATTTCGATAAAGATATTAAAGATCGCCAGTTTGAAGGGGAAAGCTGGAAAATGATCGTGGAAGAGATCGTCAGCAAGATGCCTTCAAAAGTTTTTATCAGCTTTGATATAGACGGGCTCGACCCTAAACTCTGTCCAAATACCGGTACACCGGTACCCGGAGGGTTTGAAACGGAACAGGTCTTTTATCTTTTCAGCAAATTGCTTCAGGGTGGTAAGACGATCATCGGGTTTGATCTGAATGAAACCGGGGTTGGTGAGACAGACTGGGATGCCAATGTGGGAGCCAGGGTGCTGTTTAAATTGTGTAATTTATTGGTGACAAGTAATTCCTAGTTGCTGGTTACTAGATACTGGATGCTGGATGAAATAAAACTTATTAGTTATTAACGGGAATGCAAAAATTTGAGATCACTTTAAAAAACGAAAAACTGAAATTATACAATCGTATTAGCTGGCTTATTGTTTTTATTCACATAATTATCTTTTTATATCTCGGTCTTTTTTCAAAAGACAGGTATATTGCCGGGGGATATAGAATCAACCTCATCATATTAGGCGCCGCCTTTTTACTGAAGTATTATTTACAAAGAAAGAAAACCAAATGGCAAATCAACGTGGAGGCGTTCTTTTGGCTGCTTATGATAGCCTGGATAACAACTCAACAGTACTGGCTCTCTATTATCCCTGCTGTGTTTTTTAGTTTATCTCCCTTTGCGCTGAGAAAATTTGTAGTTACTTTCTCAGATGAGAAGATATATTATCCTTCTTTCCCTTTAAAAAAAATTGATTGGAAAGAGCTCAATAACACGATCCTAAAGGATGGGCTCCTGACTATTGATTTTAAGAATAACAAAATAATTCAACAGGCAATTGATGAAAACAGAACCACAATCAATGAAAAAGAATTTAACGAATTTTGCACCCGGCAACTAGGATCAACCGCTTCCAGGGTTTGATTGCCTGATTTATTTGACCAACACACTCAATGACATTAACCCAATCACCATATATACTTTATTCAGACGGCAAGGGAACTATTTTCGAGGATACTTCATTATATGCAACCGGAAGGACAGGCTGGGATGCTGTGCCCGTGCCCAATAATGAATGGATCGAATTGCCCGGTGGCGGATCTTTATATGAATTACCCGGACGTCGCGGTATCGGGATCGATGTAAGAACCGGAGAAATGAGGTTGTGTGAAAAAGGCTGGGCGGTAGCCGCTTTTATTCCACCCGCTCATACGGGATATTATTTAGCCGCTTATGAAACGGCCTCGGGTGCCCCCACATTACCCTTGTTTTGTTATACTGCAGCAGGCTGGTTCAATAATAAGTTTTATGTGCCTGCTACAAGGATAGAACCTGATATCCGGCAGGATCATGAAGGGTATGATATCAAAAAAGTAGAAACGGGCGTACAGCAATTGTTGAAACACTACCCGCATAACAGGCTGGTGGAACACCTGGGGAATAATTGTGCCCTTACCTATCATTGTCCGGCGGCCAGAAACTTCGCATTAGGCAGGTGGGAATGCCCGGTACCGGTATCCAATGCCTGCAATGCCAATTGTGTAGGTTGCATATCCCTTCAGCCCGATGAAGAGCCCATTGTATCTACCCAGGACCGGTTAAATTTTAAGCCAACGGTAGAGGAAATTGTTGAATTCACCGTACCACATCTTGAAACGGCCCCCTATCCTATTATTAGTTTTGGACAAGGCTGTGAAGGGGAACCCCTTTTGATGTGGAATACTATCCGTGATGCGATCATTGAAATAAGAAAACATACAACAAAAGGAAGCATTAATATCAATACCAATGGTTCAAGACCTGATGCGGTAAAAGCTTTGTGTGAGGCAGGATTAAATTCCATAAGAGTAAGCACCAATTCTGCCCGGAAAGAGATCTATACTCCTTATTACCGTCCCAATAATTACCAGTTTGAGGATATTGTGGAAAGTCTGAAAGTGGTCAATTCATTTGGAGGCTGGACTTCTATCAATTATTTTGTTTTTCCGGGAATGACGGATTCCGTTGCTGAATATGAGGCCTTAAGAAATCTAATTAAAGAAACAGGATTAAAAATGATCCAGTGGCGGAATTTTAATATTGACCCTGACTGGTATCTGGGTAAAATAGGCGTGACTGATACCGGCGAATGTCTTGGTGTAAAACAATTACAGGAACTCATTCGGGATGAATTCCCAAAACTAAAGTTTGGTTACTTCAATCCTCCTATCGAGCGAATCATCGGAAAGTTTGAAATGGATTTTGCCCATCATTGATCCGGCATAAGTTATCTTCGATGTCCGAGCTTCTCTTCATGCATTCCACCAAAACCAAACGTACTATATATACCGGTATCGGCCTGGCTGTCCTCGCTACCCTGATCTGGTCGGGTAATTTTGTAATAGCGAGAGGAGTGATCAAACAGATCCCCCCGATCAGTCTTGCTTTTTACAGGTGGCTGCTGGCCTCCCTTATTATTTGCCCGTTTGCATTACATCGTTTCAAATCGGAATGGCCGGTCGTAAAAAGATCATGGCCTTATCTCTTTTGGACCGCGGTTACCGGGGTATCCATGTTCAATACCTTTGTTTATATCGGTGGGCATTATACATCGGCTATCAATCTTACGCTGATCGGAACCACCGCTTCACCGATCATTGCCGTTATCCTGGCACGGATCTTTTTAAAAGAAGAAATAGGATGGCTGAAAATAGCCGGGATGCTTCTTTGCATTACCGGGATCCTTTTTCTTTTATTAAAAGGGGATTTTCATAATATATTGTCATTGCAGTTTACCAAAGGTGATGGCTGGGTCCTGCTGGCCGCCTTGGCCTTTGCTGTATATAATACCCTGGTCAGGAAAAGGCCCTCCGCTATTTCACCCGTCAATTTTTTATTTGTGGTCTTTAGTTTGGGAACCCTATTATTGGTTCCTTTTTACGTATGGGAGGTTATGCATGCATCTCCTGTGGAATGGACTATACAACTGCTGGGTGTTATTCTTTACCTGGGTCTTGGCGCCTCTGTGATTTGTTTTCTTATTTGGAACAAGGCTATCCACAATCTAGGGGCCGGAAGAACGGCTTTATTCGGCAACCTGATCCTGGTGTTCGGCAGCCTGGAAGCGGTGCTCATTTTGCATGAGCAATTCACCTGGATACATATTGCCAGTATGTTACTTGTACTGGCCGGCATCGGTCTGGCTAACTTCCGTTTATTTCGTTAAGATTATATTTACGATCACTACAGTTATCCTGCTTGTTGAAAAAAACCAAATATATTCTGCCCCTGATCGTTGTGTCCCAATTTGCCGGAACCTCGCTCTGGTTCCTGGGCAATGCGATCTTACCCGATATTCAACAACAGCTTGGTACCGGAAAAACAGGGCTTGGCACCATTACTTCTATAGTTCAGTTTGGGTTTATTGCCGGAACGCTTGTGTTTGCTATCCTTGCCCTTGCTGATCGTTTCTCTCCGTCCAGGGTATTCTTCATTTCATCGTTTTTGGCTTCCGCTGCCAATCTTTGTATCATCTGGTTTGTAAAAGATGGTTCCGCCCTGTTACTATTCAGGTTTATAACGGGATTTTTCCTGGCCGGGATTTACCCGGTGGGAATGAAGATCGCTGCTGACTGGTACGAAAAAGGCTTAGGTAAGGCATTAGGATGGCTGGTGGGTGCATTAGTATTGGGTACAGCCTTCCCGCATTTGCTGAAAGGTTCTTTACATGGGCTGGCCTGGCAAAAGATCGTTTGGTTCACTTCTTTATTTGCCCTGACCGGCGGTTTATTGATCCTGGTTTTTGTAAAAGACGGTCCTTATCGAAGAAAGGGGCAGGCTTTTCATCCGGGGAAGATGGTGAGTATCTTCTGTTCTAAAGATTTTCGTTCCGCAGCATTCGGTTATTTTGGCCATATGTGGGAGCTTTATACTTTCTGGGCTTTTGTGCCGGTCATGCTGGCATTGAACGTATATACTATTCATCACTCACTCAATATTCCTTTATGGTCATTTATTATTATTGGGATCGGTTGCGCGAGTTGTATCGGTGGTGGTTACTTGTCGCAAAAAAATGGTAGTGCAAAAGTGGCGTTCTATAGTTTATTGATCTCCTCCCTTTGTTGTTTATCATCCATTTTCCTGCTGCATGCGCCCCAACCCCTTTTCCTTGGTTTTATGATCATTTGGGGTATCGCTGTTATTGCCGATTCTCCTCAGTTCTCTGCCATGGTTGCACAGACGGCGCCATCTGAATCGAAAGGTACGGCGCTGACACTGGTAACCAGCATTGGTTTTGCCATTACCATTGTCAGCTTACAATTACTGAACTATCTTTTTGATCATATTCCGGAAACGGGGCATGATGCCATATTCATGATCCTTGGACCAGGTCCTTTGATTGGGTTATTTTTTCTTTATCATTTGTTTAAAAAGAAATAGCCAGGAAGGGCGGGAAGAATGCAGAACAGATGAACAAGGATTTAAGAACAGACGAAGTAATTCACGAACACGTAAAATATCAACGTATAAAAGGAATATCCGAACTTCAACATTCTGAATTCACCGCCTGAATTAAACAGTCGGCAGGTTTGTCCATCTTTTCGATATTCATCTTCCCGTCTTACCGCCCTTACCGGCAAATAATCGGCTTTTGAGACAGCCTCGCTTCAATTTCTGCTTACCTGCCTGTTAGCGGGTGAGGATATAAATTTGTCCACGAACCTCGCCGCTTATATGAGTAGCATTGATTATCGTATAATAAAGCTGCCCGGCTGGGAGATAAGCTTCCTGCTGATCTGAAAGCGTAACTGTTCCGCTGATAGCGCCATTTGTTCCACCCCCTGTTGTGGCCAGTGAAAATACAAGATTGCCATTGATACCTACATCTGCCGGCCCATGAATTTCGATTAAATTCGCCCGGGAATACCTGTTCCTGCCAGATAGAATATCACTGCAACAATCATTTTACTATAAACATGAAAAACGGTAATAGGGCCTTATTAATATGCACAAATTGCAATTAGCGTCCTGGCATATGTATTTGTTACCACTCTCCATTAATACTTCTGTACAAAACCCGGTTCCTTTCTTGCAAGATCCCCCGGCTTTATGCGTTTTCTTAATATAGCTCCCCGTTGGTGTACCTACCGTTTTCCCATCTTTTTCCTCGTAGGTGTAATCCGGTGAACACGACGTTTTTTCTTCTGAAAATTCAACACATTTTGAGTCTTTAAAAAAGACATACCAGGTACCGGTTGAATCCACTAATGTGGTTATTATTGTTCCCTTGCCCGGGTCTTTTTTCATATCTTCTATCAACCGTTCTGCCAAATCGTCCAATAACCCAATATCAGCCATCACCAGGGGCATCAATTGTATATTGTAAGCAACCGGGGTTCGGGAAGCCGATATTGCATTAATATGGTAACGTCCGTTATTAAGGGAAACAGCATTCAGGGAGTTTAAAATCTGTTGTTGGTATTCGGGTTTGACTCTTAATACTTTTTTATTGGGATCTAAAAAGCCTATAAGGTCATTAACCGGATGGACCTGCCCCGGGCCAGCGATAGATGGCAATTGAAGAGACGAACTATTAATATCTTTCATCCCGGCTTTAAGAATAATGGCTTCACCTGTTTCAATTTTTAACCCGGCTTTTGCAATTAACACATTCATTTTATCTTTTAAATCCTGTAAGTTTTCTTTTGTCTCAGTGGTCATCTGTATTTCATTAATTAATTGCAGGACTTGAGTACTTTCGGTTTGCAACGCTGGATCCTTCAACCATTCACCAATTCTATTCATAAATGCCGTAACGTTTTTCAATACGTCATAGTCAATTAATGTATTATGACCAGCTAAATTATTATCAATAGCTTTCCCAGCCGTCTTACCAGCCTCAAAACTACTAAGCCAGCTGATGGCAGCACCTTTAGGTACATGTAAAGGTTGCAATAATGAGTAAGCCACTGCTTTGCATTCATCTAATTGTCCGTCACCTTCACAAACCGGCATGTGATCAATGGCCCTATTTATGTTGAGCGCTTCAAATGCGACAGCTCCTGCGGCATCATTGATTTGCGCTGTTGCATACACCTTCAGATCTTTTTTCAAAGCATTGGCCCATGCATTAAACTCTTCTGCTGAATTCAAAACATTCAATTGGGGGCGGAAAGGATCATGGGAAGTATTGAAGTCTTCATGTAAGCTAGCATTGACTGAAAAACTTCCAACAGCGTTCCCGGTAATATTCCTCCGTATTTCAAAATGAGTGGGTAGCCCGTCATTAGGTAAATTGACCTCCGGGAGGGAAGTTTTGTCTGAAGGGTAAATTCTTTGCAGATTCCCGCCTTCCATCGTCACGATAGTTGGGGTCAGATTTCGCAGGTCAACACAAAACCGGATAGGTATCTGCATGGCTTCAGCGGAATCTTTGTCGGTAATTTTAGGATCGATATTAAAGTACACATTAGACCCTATATCGGGTGTGGGGTCACTCATTCCACCCGTCACAGTCACCAGTACATTAGACAGCTGGCCCGGACGCAGATTGGTATTGGGACTTCTTATATCCATGCCCAATAGAGTGAAACGGGCAGGAGTGACCTGGGCATTTCCCATGAAAACTCCGGAGACTGTGCAGATTCCCGGGCTAGCTCCAGCCGGTACATTCATCACAGCCTGTTGTGAAGAAAGACAAACTGGGTTAATTGTAAATTGCTGCCCTTTTGAATCAGTAAGAAGAAATTTTTGTCCGGGGGAGAATTGATGATCAGTATACACATTTAAACCACCACCCTGCACGAGAATATTGGAAGGAGTGGTAAGATGTTGATTATTGCCGGAATTAACTGACGCTGCCGGTAAAACAGGCGGCAAACTCAGTTCCGCTACTTTCATTCCTGAAATATTCAATAGTTCCATCGGCGTTCTCAATTGCAGGTCCGGGTGAGTTATCCAATCAAAGGTTGATGGCGTGGCTGACAGCGGAATTTTCTGGCCATCCAGCATTACAACCAGTTTCAATAATTCTTTCAGGTTCCTGCTTTTCTCCTTTTCTGTTTTCCCGGCAGGTTCAGCACTCACAGTTCCGGTGATCATTGCTCCGGATAACTGCGGCAGGCTGACGACAACATTCCCATTTGAAGTTTGAAGAGTTGAAGTTGACTTGCCTGATTCATACCTGACTGTACCGTTGAGTGTTTTGGTGACCTGGGCAGGAACATTTACATTGAATAATAAACATGTGGTCGCACATAGCAACAGCCTTATTAAGATTTTCATACATTATGTTTTTCAGGTGTAAAAAAGAGAAAAAAATAAGTGTGGGATATGATCCGAAATCCCCGGTTTGCCGGTTTTAATAAAGCCAGATAGAGATTCTTACAATGCGCCCAGGTTATTGATGCGGGTACCAGCAGGAATAAAGAGAGCACAGCGGAGAAAAGGTTAGGTTTTCTCATAGCAGTGCTTTTACTAAATTTAATAAGTTTTTGTTTGATATTCAATCTTATTTTAATCTGATAAATGAAACAAAAGATCATCATAATTGGCGCTACCTCCGGGATTGGAAGAAGAATGGCGGAGCTTTATATTGCAAAAGGCCATCGTATTGGCATTACGGGGAGAAGGCTGGATCTATTGCAGCAAATAAAGCAACAGTCTCCCCAACAGGTAGAATATGAGTGTTTTGACGTTACGAAAAATGAAAATAATGATCACCTGGAGGCATTGGTAAAAGCATTAGGCGGGTTGGACCTGCTGGTCATCAGTGCAGGCATCGGTCAGCCCTCAAGGGAACTGAGCTGGCCGATCGATAAGAGCACAATTGACACGAATGTGAATGGTTTTGCAGAAATAGCCAACTGGGGTTTTAATTTCTTTGCCAGGCAGGGGCATGGGCAATTAGCAACTATTTCTTCTATTGCAGCCATACGGGGCGGAAGTCATGCCCCGGCTTATAATGCCTCCAAAGCCTTCCAGAGCAATTATTTTGAGGGATTAGCTATAAAAGCAAGGAGGATGAAAAAAGATATTACCCTTATTTGTATAGAGCCAGGTTTTGTTGATACAAAGATGTCAAAAGGGGAAAAGAAATTCTGGCTTGTGCCGGTGGATAAAGCCGCCCGGCAGATCATCCGGGGCATTGAAAGGAAGAAAAAAAAGGTGTATATCAGCCGACGTTGGTGGCTCATTGCTAAATTATTGAAATGGGCGCCTTATTGGTTGCTTAGGAAAATGGTATAGAGTTGGTTTAGCCACAATTTTATTTGCCACGAAATCACACGAAAGAGATGGCCAGTAGAGTAGAGCAGGAGAGTTAAATTAACGCTCCCGCCCCCTCGTCAATCCGTACGTGCGGTTTTCCCGCATACTGCTTTCCTGTATTCTTCTTTGCAAGCGTTTACATAGAGTTTCTTACGCTGTACTTAGTTGGGTCTATTAATCCGTATTTACAGACTAATAACTCAAAGGCTTGTTGACCGTACAAGCGACTGCGTCT
>JADGPW010000004.1 GCA_017882265.1 Chitinophagaceae bacterium
AAAAAAGTATTTCTGTCGTGGCCTGTAATAAAGTCGCGGCTTCTTCAGCCTATGAAAATTATAAAATACTAAAGGACCTTGCCCGGGAGTTTAACAGCCGCTTCCTGTTCGAAACAAATGTGGGAGCTGGTTTGCCGGTGATCGCCACCCTGAACGATCTTATGCGCAGCGGTGACAGGATTCACCGGATCGAAGCAGTACTGAGCGGTACGCTCAATTTTGTGTTCAATCATTATGATGGCACCCGCCATTTTGCCGCGGTAGTCAGGCAGGCCCAGGAAGAAGGGTATACCGAGCCCGATCCCAGGCTGGATCTCGGGGGGATTGATGTCATGCGGAAGATCATGATCCTCGCCAGGGAAGCGGGTGAAAAGATCGGGATGGAGGATATTGTAAATAATTCCTTTATGCCCGCTTCCTGTATGCAGGGAAGTATTGATGATTTTTACAGGGCAATGGAAAAAGAAGAGGCTCATTTTAAAAAGCTGCTTAAGGAGGCAAATGATAAAGGTTGCAAACTGAAATTCGTAGCGACGTATGATAAGGGAAAAGCGGCTGTTGGCTTACAGCATATTAACCCGAAACACGACCTTTACCATTTATATGGAAAAGATAACGTGGTATTATTTTACACCGACCGGTAAAAAGAACAGCCCCTGATAGTAAAAGGAGCTGGTGCAGGGGCCGAAGTTACTGCCAGTGGAGTATTTGCTGATATTATCAGGGCGGCTCCTTAGATCCTCAGATCACGATATTAAAAAATAAGGAAATGCTGTCTTTCTGAACATTGAAAATTGAGAATTGAGCGTTGAACATTCAGACTTGAAATATTCAATTTTCAATGTTCAACTCTCAATGTTCAAGTAAACCCTTAGTTTAATCATATTTCCGTCAAGTGAGTTTGAAGAATTACTTGAAATAAAAACTTATCATAACATCGCATGACAAATAGCTGTAAAGTTCATAGTCCTGCCACTATTGCAAATCTTGTTTGTGGGTTTGATATCCTTGGTATGGCCTTGCACGAGCCATTTGATATCATGGAGCTGGTCCTGCTGGATGAACCCAAAATTATTATTCGAAATAAAGACAATTTCAATTTACCCACGGATCCGGAAAAGAATGTCGCGGGAGTCGTATTGTTGTCCATCATGGAGAGAATGGGGAATAGGATTGGGTTTGAACTGGAAATGGAAAAGCATATTAAACCCGGTAGCGGCATTGGTTCCAGTGCGGCCAGTGCGGCAGGTGCAGCCGTTGCAGCCAATCATTTATTAGGGAATATTTTTTCTGATCATGAGCTAGTACAGTTTGCCATGAATGGTGAAAAACTGGCTTCGGGTGTGAAACATGCCGATAATATCTCCCCCTGTATCCTGGGAGGAATTAGTTTGATCCGTTCCATCCATCCCCTTGATATTGTTTCCATCACCGTACCTGATCTGTTTGTAACCGTTATACATCCGCAGATCGAGATCAAAACATCTTATGCCCGGCAGATCTTGCGCCAGCAGGTATCATTAAAAGATGCCATCCGTCAATGGGGAAATATCGCGGGATTGGTGGCCGGATTACTTCAAAATGATCCGGATCTTATCGGCCGTTCAATGGAGGATGTGATCATTGAACCGGTTCGAAGTATTCTGATCCCTGGTTTTGATGAATTAAAAATAAAAACTAAGGAAGCAGGTGCATTAGGAGGCGGTATTTCAGGTTCAGGACCCTCGATCTTTATGCTGAGTAAAGAGAAGCAAACAGCGATAGGAGTGGAATCGGTAATGAAAGAGGTCTATGATAAGATCGGGATAGATTACAGGACCTATGTCACCACGATCAATAAAAAAGGAGTGGAGGTAATTGCCTGAACAAATTCAATTTTCAGTAGTGCCCGGTTTTGAACCACATAGGCACATAGATACATAGGGATACGCACAACTTGTCCCGCCAAAGGCGGGGATAGAACTCTATGTGAACTCTATGTTTCCTATATTCTATGTGGTTCAAAAATCGAAAACCGGACACTACCCGATTTTCTTTATTAAATATTCAATGAGATATTATAGTACAAATAACCGATCATCACTCGTCAGTTTCAGGGAAGCGACTATTCGCGGTCAGGCGCCGGATAAAGGATTGTATTTTCCTGCATCTAATATACAGATAGAAAGAAACCTGATCCATGAAATGGAAAGCCTCACAAATGAAGAGATCGCTTTTCGGGTCATTAAGCCATATACCGGGGATACAATACCGGAAGAACAGCTTTTTTCCATAGTAAGTGAAACGGTTAATTTTCCTATTCCCCTGGTTAAAGTAAAGGAAAACATCTTTTCACTCGAATTATTTCACGGGCCTACACTGGCTTTTAAAGATATCGGCGCCAGGTTCATGAGCCGTTGCATGGGGTATTTTGTGAAAAATAGCTCCCGGAAATTAACTGTGCTGGTGGCTACTTCGGGAGATACGGGCGGGGCGGTTGCCAATGGATTTGAAAATGTGGAAGGAGTAGAAGTGATCATTCTTTATCCTTCCGGGAAAGTTAGTCCTGTACAGGAAAAGCAACTGACCACAGCACGTAAAAATGTTCATGCCCTGGAAGTGCAGGGAGTTTTTGATGATTGCCAGCAGATGGTAAAACAGGCATTTGCAGATAAAGATGTAAATAATAAACTCTTTCTTACTTCCGCCAATTCCATCAATGTGGCCAGGTGGCTGCCACAGCAATTCTATTATTTCTTTGCCTATAAACAATGGTTGGATAAGGATCATCCACCTGTCATTAGTGTCCCCTCCGGCAATTTTGGAAATATTTGTGCGGGTTTATTGGCCTGGCGATCCGGGCTTCCGGTAAAACATTTTATTGCCGCCTGCAATGCCAATGATGTGCTCACTGAATACCTGCAAACAGGAATACTGAGGCCCAAAGAAACGATTGCTACATTGAGCAATGCCATGGACGTAGGTGATCCGGGTAATTTTTCCCGTATGCTGGAGATTTTTATGGAAACAGAGCCTTCCGGACATCAGGGATTCGGTAGCCTGAACGATCATCTTTCTTCTTCCTGCATATCCGATAAAGAAACAATGGCTATCATTAAAGAAGTATACCAGCAGTTTCATTACCTCCTTGATCCGCATGGGGCAGTGGCTTTTCTTTCCCTTGATAGATACCTGGCTGATCACCAAAAAGAAAAAGGAATATTTCTTGAGACAGCACACCCGGTTAAATTTCCCGAGGCTGTGGAAACGGCTACCGGTATTCATATTGAAATCCCATCAATGATTAAAGACATTATGGAAAAAGAAAAGAAAAGCATTTTAATGAAGGCTGACTTTAAGGAGCTGAAAAAATATTTGTTAAGATAAAAGATAGATAATAGTGAATAGTGAAAAGATAATAGTGTCCTCATTAGAAAATGTATTACAGCTTTGGCGACAGTATCAAAATGGTAAGATTTTTTCTCCGGGAGGAACTATTAACTATTATCTATTAACTTTTATCTCTTATCTCTTCCCCTATATTTGTACCGAACGGACGCTATATGCATAATATCGAACCCTTTTACAACTGGCGGCACATCTATGTGAGTGAAGAAGATGAACGGTCCCCATTTTACGGAAGAACCTATTCGGAATTTGAATTCTCTCATACGGTGTATAATTATTATATCCATCCGCAATGGGATGATTTTGGCAGCCGTACGCTGTACCTGAAAGTCTTGCTTGCGGACTATGAAGAGAAATATGCTGTCATTGAAATGATCGGTGAATGGAACGATGCGGTGGAGAATGATATCATGGAGCTGAAACGGGAAGTGCTGGAAAAATTCATGGATGAAGGAATTAATAAATTTATTTTAATAGGGGAAAATGTGCTGAATTACCATAGTGATATTAAAGATTATTACGAAGAATTATATGAGGAAGTGACCGCGGAGAATGGCTGGGTGGTCTGTCTTAATATGCCCGAACAGACCCAATACGATTTTAAATATGCTCATCTCGATAAATATATCGAACTAATGGAACTGGATAACTGGCGAATCTACAAGCCTTTCCATCTGTTTAAAAAAATAGAAGCTGATCTCAAAGCAAGACTGGACAATTAATTGATTTGGAAAAGTGATCCCGTTAGCTATCGGGAAGGAAATTGGGAAATTTTCCTAAGGCGAAACTTTATTCTTTTTTGAGACTTTGTCAATTTCCCAATTTCCCAATTCCAAAATTTCTCAGTTATTTGTATGATATTAATCATATAAAACATTTGTCTCTTTTTGGCCTTCCGGTAGTAATTTTGCCAAAATCGATTCCTCCCACAAAGATTGACGCTTATGAAATGGTCTGAATTCTTCACTTCCTCGGTTGGCAAAAAGTGGGTAATGGCTTTGTCGGGTTTGTTTCTTATCTCTTTTTTAGTAGTACACGCAGGTGTCAATGCCTGCATCTGGGCAAATGATGGTGGTGTAATGTTCAACAAAGCCGCCCATTTTATGGGATCAACCATTGTAATCCGGATCGTGGAAGTAGGTTTATTTGCCGGCATTTTCATTCATATTATCCAGGGTTATGTGCTGGAGTTTTCCAATCGTAATAAAAGGGGGAAAGGATACCAGGTAAAGATGGGTAATAAAGGCAGCAAATGGTATAGCCGAAGCATGGGATTGCTGGGAACTATCCTGTTATTATTTTTTATCATTCACTGGTATCATTTCTGGATCCCTTCGAGGTTTACGGGTGTGGAAGAAATTGAAGTACCTCCGGGAAAATTCATATACAATATGTTTGGGCTGATGCAGGTTACTTTTAGCGAATTATGGGTAGTGATCGTTTATGTATTCGCCTGTTTTTCTCTTTGCTGGCACCTGATACATGGTTTTGAAAGCGCATTCAGGACGATTGGCGTCAGTAATAATCGCTACCTGGTCATGGTCAGGACCGTGGGGGTTGTTTTCTCCGTGGTCATCTGCCTTGCTTTTGCGATGATGCCGGTGAGTATGTATTTGGGGTGGGTGTAACCCCCTGTCCCCCTAAAGGGGGGACCTAGGTCGAAATATCATTAAAGAAGCTTGAATTAAAAAAGCTGTAAGAAATATTTAATAGTTATTTATTTCATTGAAATCAGTGATCATGTTGGATTCAAAAACTCCTGCCGGGCCATTAAACGATAAGTGGACAGATTATAAAGGCCATTGCAAACTGGTAAACCCTTCCAATAAAAGAAAACTGGAAGTGATCATAGTAGGAACAGGACTTGCAGGCGCGTCCGCGGCGGCATCGCTCGGTGAATTGGGCTATAAAGTAAAGGCATTTTGTTTCCAGGATTCTCCCCGCCGGGCGCACTCTATAGCTGCACAAGGTGGTATCAACGCAGCCAAGAATTACCAGAATGACGGAGATTCGGTTTTCCGGTTATTTTATGATACAATCAAGGGGGGCGATTACCGTTCCCGGGAGGCCAATGTGCATCGCCTGGCAGAAGTAAGCAACAATATCATTGATCAATGTGTGGCACAAGGTGTTCCTTTTGCCAGGGAATATGGTGGATTGTTATCAAACCGTTCATTTGGTGGCACCCAGGTGCAAAGAACATTTTATGCTGCCGGGCAAACCGGTCAGCAATTACTGATTGGGGCTTACCACGCCCTGGAAAGACAGGTGTCGCTGGGAAATGTAGAAATGCATTCCCGTCACGAGATGCTGGATATCGTAATGATCGATGGTAAAACGAAAGGGATAATATGCAGGAATTTGGTGACGGGTGAACTGGAAAGACATTTTGGTCATGCTGTTTTATTGTGCACCGGAGGCTATGGAAATGTTTTCTACCTCTCCACCAACGCGATGGGTAGCAATGCCACTGCTATCTGGAAAGCGCATAAGAAAGGAGCTTTGTTTGGCAATCCCTGTTTCACCCAAATTCATCCGACCTGTATACCTGTTTCCGGTGATCATCAGTCGAAACTGACGCTGATGTCTGAATCATTAAGAAATGACGGGCGTATCTGGGTACCAGGGAAAAAGGGTGAGGACCGAAAATCCATAGACATACCCGAAGACGATAGGGATTATTACCTGGAAAGAAGGTATCCTGCATTTGGAAACCTGGTTCCACGGGATGTGGCCAGCCGTGCTGCAAAAGAAAGATGTGATGCAGGTTATGGAGTAGGCTCATCAAAGCAGGCCGTTTACCTGGACTTTGCAGATGCGATAAAACGTTACGGAAATATTGAAGTGGGGAAGCAGGCGCTTGAAAATGCCAGCGAGGCAACGATCATTAAGCTGGGTAAAGAAGTGATCAAAGAGAAGTATGGGAATCTCTTCGATATGTATGAAAAGATCACCGGTGAAAATCCTTACGAAGTTCCCATGCGGATCTACCCGGCAGCTCATTACACCATGGGAGGGCTTTGGGTGGATTATGAGTTAATGACTAATATTTCCGGTTTATATGCACTGGGCGAAGCAAATTTTTCTGATCATGGCGCCAATCGTTTGGGTGCATCTGCATTGATGCAGGGACTGGCTGATGGTTATTTTGTGATCCCTTACACGATCGGTAATTTCCTGTCAAACGAAATCGCTGTGAAGCCAATACCTATAACGCATCCGGCATTTGAAGAAACTGAGAAATCGGTAAAGGACAGGATCGATACCCTGATGAATATTAAAGGCAAACAAACCGTTGAAAGTTTTCATAAACGGTTGGGAAAAATCATGTGGGAAAAATGCGGGATGGCACGAAATGCAAAAGGCCTGCAGGAGGCTATCAGCGAAATTCAGCAGTTGAAAAAGGAATTCTGGAGTGACCTGCGGATACCGGGAACCATCAATGAAATGAATCCTGAACTGGATAAAGCCGGCCGTGTAGCAGACTTCATTGAACTGGGAGAGCTGATGTGTAAAGATGCATTGAATAGAAATGAAAGCTGCGGTGGTCATTTCAGGGAAGAAAGCCAGACCCCTGAAGGCGAGGCCAAAAGAGATGATGACAACTATGCTTACGTGGCTGCCTGGCAATATAAAGGGGAGAGTGATTGGGAATTAATTAAAGAAGAATTGGAGTTCGAAGTAGCCCAGCCTACCCAACGATCCTATAAATAAACATTATTAACGGACAATACTTATTGTTTATGGAGCATTACATGATGAATCTTACCTTGAAAGTGTGGAGGCAAAAAAACAAGGCGGATCAGGGAGCATTTGAAACTTACCCGGTTAAAAATATTTCCTCCGAAATGTCATTCCTGGAGATGTTTGATGTATTAAATGAAGAACTTATACTTGAAGGTAAGGACCCGATCGCTTTTGATCATGACTGCCGGGAAGGTATTTGCGGTATGTGTTCAATGTATATAAATGGACGCCCGCATGGACCCTGGCATGCAAATACTGTGTGCCAGCTTCATATGAGAGCTTATAAAGACGGAGATACGATCGTAGTAGAACCCTGGAGAGCTAAAGCATTCCCTGTCATCAAAGACCTTATAGTGGATAGAACTGCTTTTGACCGGATCATCCAGGCCGGTGGTTTTATTTCAATCAACACGGGTAATGCTGTAGATGCCAATACTATAGCAATCGAAAAAGATAAAGCAGATACTGCTTTTGCAGCTGCCGCATGCATCGGCTGTGGCGCATGTGTGGCAGCCTGTAAAAATTCTTCTGCGCTATTGTTTGTTTCCGCAAAAGTATCTCACCTGGCTTTATTGCCACAGGGTGGGCCGGAGAAAAAGAAAAGAGTTTTAAGCATGGTAGCCCAGATGGACAAAGAAGGTTTTGGAGCCTGTACCAATACCGG
>JADGPW010000242.1 GCA_017882265.1 Chitinophagaceae bacterium
AACAGGGAAAAGCTGTTATCTAAAAAAAGCTATGACTTTATCTGGAGAGTGATGAGAGAAACGGAAACAGGCGGTGCCAGGTTAAAAGGACAATTGCCGACCGGAACGATTGTGGCTCATAAAACGGGTTCTTCGGGTGCTAACAAAGAAGGTGTAACAGCAGCCGTAAACGATATTGGAATTGTGTTTTTACCGAATGGGGAATATTTTTTTATTAGTGTTTTTGTAACCAACTCAACCGAAAATAGCGAAACAAATGAAAAAATCATTTCGGATATTTCGAAATTGACCTGGGATTACTTTGTAGGCAAGACTAAATAAAAATAGCCTCTACGGAAAGATTTTATACCAATATTGCAATAATTATATGCCGGTGCCCAGCTTAATCATTTATACACCTCATCGTCGCCCTTATACTCAAACCAATTAAACCTCGCAACAGCACTGGTTTGCGCACCTGAAGATGTTCCGTATAAGGCATAAAGACTACCCACGAAACCACCGGCAAGCCTAGTGCTCACCATACTGTGACCTCTTTTATCAGCACATTCGAACTTGTTATTTGTTTTTCTCCGGTTGCCCGCCACCTACGCTGATCAATATTTTCCCCTTCGGCTGATATAATAGTCCTTTTTCATTTACTATTGACAGATCCTGTGGTGTTAATTGAAATCTGACCATTTTGCTTTCTCCGGCTTTCAGGAATATTCTCTGAAAACCCTTTAATGCCCTGATCGGAGACTTAATGGTCATATCCTGCATGGAAACATAGACCTGGACCACTTCTTCCCCATCTTTTTTCCCTGTATTGGTAACCTGTACATTGACCATAAGGGTCTTACCTGCCTGGATGGTGGAGGGTAGTTTCAATTGATCGTAAAGAAAGCTTGTGTAGCTTAAACCATAACCAAAAGGGTATAAGGGCTCTCCCTTGAAATAGCGATAGGTGCGGTTTGCCATGGAATAATCAATAAAGGCCGGGAGGTCATTATCGCTTTTGTAAAAAGTGACGGGCAGCCGACCAGCCGGATTGTAATCACCAAACAATACATCGGCGATAGCTGTCCCCGCGCTCTGACCTCCATACCAGGCATTGATGATGGCGGGGATGTTTTTCGCCTCCCAGGGAATAGCGATGGCGCTTCCGGTCATCATCACAAATACAACCGGCTTACAGGTAGATTGCAGCTTCTTCATTAGTTCTGTTTGTACAGCAGGTAACAAAATAGAAGTCCGGTCACCGCCATTAAAACCGGGAAAGTCCACTATCATTTCTTCACCTTCCAGTTGGGGGGAAATGCCGCCGACATATATTATTGCATCCACGTCTTTGATCCGGTCAGCCAATGCGTTGAAATCCGTTTTTTCAAGTTGACCCGTTCTTAATTTTATGTTAGCTTTTCCGTCTCCCTGCCAATATTCGACTACCAGTTTATAGGTGGAGTCTTTCTTTGCGTGTAATACAATGTTCCGAACACCCCCGCGGTTTCTTGTCCATGCGTTGATCATTTCCTTTCCATTCACGATGAATTTGTATCCATCATCGCCTTCTGCTTCAAATATGATATCACCATCATTGGCAGCCGTGAAATTGGTGGTATACCTGGCTGAAAAATTAATGGCTTTTATTGTTCCTGTTACCGTTTCACCTTCCTGCCAACTATGATCCAGTTTATTTTCTATTTGTGTTATGGAAGGCTCTCCTTTCAGATCTTTGTTATTGAAATATTCGGCGTTGAACCCCTGGTTCCCTTCCCATGAATAATGGCTGGTCATATCCGCATAAGCCAACAATGTATCATTGGTAAAATTGATAGCTTTCTCATAGACCACTTGCGAATTATTATCCAGCTTTGTTTTAATACCCTGTAAAGCCGTAACGATATCTGATGGAGTGCCATTGTAATTACCCAAAACCGCGATGGCATTGTCAGCATTGGGTCCGAGTACGGCTATCTTTTTTATTTTCTTACTAAGTGGTAATGTATTGTTCTTCTGTCCCGACAGACGGGTATTTTTCAGCAGCACGATAGCTTGTCTTGCCATTTTAAGTGCATGAGCTTTATGTTCGGGGCTTTCCAATACACTGGCCGGAGTTTGTGCATAGGGAACCATGGAAGGCGGGTCGAACATCCCAAGGCGAAAACGGATCAGGAATAATCGTTTAATGGATGAGTCAATTTGCTCTTCCGGGACTTTGCCCTCCTTTACTGCCTTCACTAATGTTTTATAGGCAACATTCCCGCAGTCAACATCCGTTCCATGAATTAAGGCGTCTACCGAAGCGCTGCCGGCATCTGGATGTGTTTTATGAAAATTAAAGAAGTCATCTATGGCGCCACAGTCAGAAGTGACATAACCGGTAAACTTCCATTGATTGCGTAGGATGTCATTCATCAATAGATCGTTGGCACAGCAGGGTTGAGTCCTGAATGCATTGTACGCACACATGACACCCGCAACCTTTGCATTCACCACCAGTTCCCGGAAAGCCGGTAAATAGGTATCCCAGAGATCGTAATCGGATATGTTCACATCAAATGCATGGCGGGATGGCTCGGGTCCGCTATGGATGGCAAAATGTTTGGCGCAGGCGGCTGCTTTTAAATAGTGGAGATCATCACCCTGGAGTCCATGAACAAAAGCTTTGGCAAGCATAGCTGTCAGGAAAGGGTCTTCTCCATAGGTTTCCTGTCCTCTTCCCCAACGTGGGTCGCGAAAAATATTGATATTGGGAGTCCAGTAAGTAAGCCCCAGGTACCTGTCGCCGGTTCTGCCCATTTCTATAGCTTTATTATGGATAGCCCTTCCTTCCAAGGCTGAATAATCAGCCATCATGAACACGGAGGAAGTATCAAATGTTGCCGACATAGCAATGGCTTGCGGATAAACCGTCACATGAAACGGGGTCCTGGCTACCCCATGCAGGATCTCACTCCACCAATCATAATCCGGAATGCCCAGCCTGGGAATCGCCGGGGTAACATCTTCCATTTGGGCCACTTTTTCTTCGAGGGTAAGGCGGCTGACCACATCATTCACTCTTTGCTCAACAGGAAGATGATAATTCCAGAAGGGAAGTTTTTTATAATCCTGGGCATGAAGGGATCCAGCGGCAAACCATACAATGATGAAGGATATTTTTTTCATTTCCCCGGGGGCTTTAAAATTATTTATCCAGATAGCAGCATCTCTCATTGAGCAACCTAAATTCCTTTTTCTCGTTTTAATGACTAAAGCAAAGTGAAAGTTTTTTCAGGCAACCTTAGCAATGTTACAAAATATGATCAATATTCAACCGGTGGTGGGCTTCCGTCAAAAGAAGACACTGGCAATTCTTTCCTCCCCCTTTTTGTTTAATTTATTTGTAACTTAAAAACGAAATTGACTCAACCAATGCTCCTGCTTGGGATAGATATAGGTACATCTTTTATCAAAGTATCGGTTATCAATGCGGCTACTGGAAAATGTATCCATTCAGCACAGTACCCGGAAACAGAGTCGCCGATCATTTCTTCTCAACCCGGTTGGGCAGAACAAAACCCGGATACCTGGTGGGAGAATGTGAGATCCGCCATTTTAAAATCACACTCACAGAAGAATTATGATCCGCACGACATTATAGCCATCGGTATCGCTTACCAGATGCATGGATTGGTTTGCGTAGACAGGGATCAACAGGTATTACGCGACAGTATTATATGGTGTGATAGCCGTGCCGTGGATATTGGCCATAAAGCGTTTGGTGACATCGGCCGGGAGAAATGCCTGCGGCATTTGCTCAACTCACCTGGGAATTTTACGGCCTCCAAACTGGCCTGGGTAAAACAAAACGAGCCAGCCATATATAATAAGATTGATACGGTCATGCTGCCGGGTGATTTTATTGCTATGAAACTGACTGGTCATATTTCTACCAGTATATCTGCATTATCTGAAGGCATATTCTGGGACTTTGAGCAGTATGAATTATCGAAAGCAATTTTTGAATATTTCGGATTGTCCACTTCGGTTATCCCGGAAGTAAAAGATGTATTTTCTGAACATGGCAGAGTAATAGCTTCTGTAGCGACGGACTTGTCCCTGAAGGAAGGCATTCCCGTCTCTTATAAAGCGGGAGATCAGCTCAACAATGCGTTTTCGTTACAGGTGATGGAACCCGGTGAAGTAGCCGCCACGGCAGGCACCAGCGGTGCGATCTATGCAGTAAGTGATCAGTTAACTTCTGATTGCGAATCAAGAGTAAACAGTTTTGCTCATGTAAATCATTCGGCAGATCAAAAACGTATTGGCGTGTTACTTAATATTAATGGCGCAGGTATATTGAATCGCTGGGTGAAAAACATAACGGGTGATCATTCGAATTACCGGCAGATCGATGAAATAGCAGGTACGGTCAGTCCGGGTTCTGATGGATTGTTCATATTGCCATTTGGCAATGGCGCTGAAAGAATGTTGAATAATAAAACCCTGGATGCACATATCCATCATATCAATTTTAATATTCACCACACAGCACATATATACAGGGCTGCACAGGAGGGGATCGTATTTGCATTCCGGTATGGACTGGATATTATGAGAGCAAACGGGATACACCCCAGCGTTATTCGTGCCAGTAAGGCCAATATGTTTTTGAGTGATGTATTTACAGAGGCGTTTGTCAACGCAACCAATACTGCCGTTGAATTATATGAAGGTGATGGCAGTGTAGGTGCGGCTATTGGCGCCGGTCTCGGAGCCGGTATTTACAAGAACATCCCGGAAGCATTCGGCCAGGTTTCGCCCATTCAAAAACTGGTGCCGCAACAGGCCTCTTTATATAACGGGATCTATGAAAATTGGAAAAAAATATTGCTAAAGCAACTAAACCAATAATTGAAAATGAAAGTAATAACAGGAGAAAAGGAATTTTTTAAAGGTGTTGGACCCGTGAAATTTGAAGGCATTGAAACGGATAATCCGTTAGCCTTCCGATGGTATGATGAAGATCAAATGGTGGCCGGAAAAACGATGAAAGACCATTTGCGGTTTGCCTGCGCGTACTGGCATTCCTTTAGTGGCAGCGGTGCCGATCCTTTTGGGGATCCCACGCATCTATTTCCCTGGAGTGAAAAAACAGATCCTGTTGAAAAAGCAAAAGACAAAACGGATGCCGCATTTGAATTCATCACAAAAATGGGATTGCCTTATTATTGTTTCCATGATGTGGATGCCGTCGACTATACAAATGATATAAAAGAAAATGACAAACGTTTACAGGCTATAACAGCTTATCTCGGTGATAAACAAAAAGCAAGTGGCGTAAAACTATTATGGGGCACCGCCAATTTATTTTCCAACAGGAAGTATATGAATGGGGCGGCTACGAATCCTGATTTTCATGTCCTGACTCATGCGGCTGTACAGGTAAAAGCTGCCCTGGATGCTACCATTGCCCTGCATGGTGAAAATTATGTGTTCTGGGGCGGGAGAGAAGGATATATGAGTTTGCTTAATACGGATATGAAAAGGGAGAAGGAGCATCTTGCAACTTTTCTGCATACCGCAAAAAACTATGCAAGAAAGAATGGATTCACGGGGTCATTTTTTATAGAACCTAAACCCTGTGAACCCAGCAAACATCAATATGACTATGACAGTGAAACGGTAATAGGTTTCCTCCGGCAGTATGATCTGCTTGATGATTTTAAACTAAATATAGAAGTAAACCACGCCACACTCGCCGGGCATAGCTTTCAGCATGAGTTGCAAATTGCCGCCGATGCCGGACTTCTTGGCAGCATTGATGCCAACAGGGGTGACTACCAGAATGGATGGGACACCGACCAGTTCCCCAATAATATTAATGAACTGGTGGAAGCCATGCTCGTGTTCCTTGAAGCTGGTGGATGTAAGGGAGGAGGAATCAATTTTGATGCGAAACTACGCAGGAATTCGACCGATCCCTGTGATTTGTTCTATGCCCATATCGGTGGTATGGATGCGTTTGCAAGAGCCCTGGTCATTGCTGATAATATTTTACAATACTCGGATTACAAACCAATCAGAACAGAACGATATCATTCATTTGATACTGGAAAAGGTAAAGAATTTGAAAAGGGGAGTTTGTCGCTGGAGGATCTGAGAATGTATGCCATTGAACATGGTGAGCCTGCAGTAAAAAGCGGGAAACAGGAATACCTGGAGAATATTATCAATCGATTTATTTAATTAATAATCAAAATAAACGACCATGCATTTTCTTGGCGCTACAGACAAGATCTTTATTTTAGTTTACTTTCTAATTATAGCTGGAGTTTCTATCTGGTCTATCAGAAAAAGTAAAAGTTCGCCTACTGATTATTTCCTGGCCAATCGTAACCTTGGCTGGTGGGTAATTGGTGCCTCCATATTAGCATCCAACGTAGGTTCCGAGCATATTGTAGGTCTTGCCGGTACAGCCGCGGATAGCGGTCTTGTATTTGGACATTATGAATTGCATTCATGGATAGTATTGACGCTGGGATGGGTATTTGTTCCTTTTTATATGAGGAGCATGGTATATACTATGCCTGAGTTTTTGGAGAGACGCTTTAATCCACAGGCAAGAAGGTTGCTATCCATTATTCAACTATTAAGTTATGTCATTGCAAAAGCTGCCGTCACCATATATGCCGGTGCTTTAGTATTTAATTCTCTTTTAGGAGTGGATTTCTGGACAGGCGCTATCATCCTGGTACTGATAACCGGAGTGTATACTGTACTGGGGGGATTACATGCTGTTATGTACACAGAAGCCATACAGGCTGTTGTTTTGCTCGTAGGTTCCGGTGTATTATTATTTATTGGGCTTGATAAGGTAGGAGGATGGCATGGATTGGTAAGTTCCCTTCCCAAATCGAAACTTAACATGTTTCCGCCGCTGAACGATCCTCATCCCTGGCTGGGAATTTTATTTGCATCACCCATTGTCGGTATCTGGTATTGGTGTACCGATCAGCATATAGTACAGCGATGTCTTGCAGGCCGTAATGAACAACAGGCAAGAAGGGGAACCATCTTTGCTGCCTACCTGAAATTATTACCTTTTTTCATATTCATGATACCTGGTCTCATAGCATTTGTTCTGAATCAGCAGGGTAAATTAAACATGACATCAACGGATACAGCATTTCCTACCTTAGTTAAAGCAATTATGCCTCTGGGATTGAGAGGGCTATTGGCGGGGGGGTTGCTGGCTGCGCTGATGAGTTCATTGGCATCGGTATATAATGCCTGTTCAACGCTATTCACCATGGATATTTACCAAAAGATGAAGCCACAGGCAGGTAATAAGGAATTAGTAAGGGTGGGCCGGATGGCAACAGCGGTAGTTGTTTTATTGGGTATGGTCTGGATACCACTGATGAAATTTATTTCTAAAGGTTTGTATGGTTACTTGCAAAGTGTTCAATCTTATCTGGCACCTCCTATTGCAGCGGCTTTTTTATTGGGAGTATTTTCCAAACGGATCAATTCAAAAGGCGCCTACTCAGCTATGGTGGCCGGATTCATTATCGGCATATTAAAACTGGTTTTCGAACTTTTACAAACCCAGTTACCTCAGGGAAGTATATTTTACCAGTTTGCCACCATGAACTTTCTTTATTTCTGCATTTATTTATTCCTGTTCTCTATTATTGTAATGGTGGTCGTGAGCTTGCTGGGCCCAAAACCGAATGAAGAACAGATCAAAGGATTAACTTTTGCTACTACCGTGACAAAAGACAGGGCTGCCAGCCGAGCAAGCTGGAACAAATGGGATGTCTGGTTGTCATTAATTGTAATTGCTATCATTATATCTGTATTCATTTATTTTTCACCATTAGGGGTGGCTAAATAAATTGATTTATTAAAATTGGTTAATAGTATTTTATTTTTCTTTGTTTATGTATCGAAAGCTCCATTGAATACAGCGGAGAGTATAAAATGGAATTTTAAGAGAAGCAAAAAAGCTTGCTGAATGTTAATGCAACAAACCATGCGGTGGTTCGGGCCCAATGATCCGGTTAGCTTATCTGATATCCGCCAGGCAGGTTGTTCAGGTGTGGTAACCGCCCTGCATCATATTCCGGTTGGCGAAATATGGACTGTGGAGGAAATTAATAAAAGGAAAAGAATAATTGAGGAATCCGGTATGGTGTGGACCGTGATCGAAAGCCTGCCGGTAAGTGAAGACATCAAAAAGCAAACCGGGAATTACAGGCAACATATTGAGAACTATAAGCAAAGTCTTCGCCATATTGCGCAATGTGGCCTGCAGGTAGTGACCTATAATTTCATGCCCATACTGGACTGGATGAGGACAGATATAGCCTGGACGCTGCCCAATGGCAGTAAAGCATTACGTTTTGAAAGGTCTGCATTCATTGCGTTTGATGTTTTTTTATTAAGACGTCCCGGTGCTGAAAATGACTATACTACAGCCGAACTCAATAAAGCTAAGCTTCGCTTACGTTCCATGACCGACGAGGAAGAAGAAACATTATACAGGAATGTGTTATTAGGTTTGCCCGGTAGCGAGGAACGTTTTACACCAGAACAGATACTGACCGCCCTGAAAGAATATGAAAATATCGATGGGGCAGAATTGAAGAAGCATTTATTCTATTTTCTGCAGGAAGTAGTGCCGGTAGCGGAACTGTTGGGGTTGAAACTGGCCATCCACCCGGATGATCCGCCTTATTCTTTATTGGGCTTGCCCCGGATAGTAAGCACGGAACAGGATGCCAGGGAATTGCTGAATGCGGTGCCCTCCCCGGCTAACGGTTTGTGTTACTGTACAGGTTCCTTCGGCGTACGCATTGATAATGACCTGCCCGGTATGGTGAAACGATTGGGAGATCATATCCATTTCATCCACCTGCGGAGTACCAGGAGAGATAAAGAAGGAAATTTTGTGGAGGCCAATCATTTAGATGGAGATGTGGATATGTTCAACATTGTGAAGGAAATCGTTTTATTGATGAAAAGGAGAAATATTTCTATCCCGATGCGCCCGGACCATGGTCACCAGATGCTGGATGATCTTCAAAAGAAAACTTATCCTGGTTATAGTGCTATCGGAAGGCTGAAGGGATTGGCTGAACTGAGGGGGCTGGAATTAGGCATATCCAGGTCATTGGAAACAGAGGTATAAGATCTTAATAAATTACCGGCTGCAAACTCCATCTTCTTCATAACTTATTCCCGGATTTTCGAACTTGATGTTGATGCCTGTTTTATCGAGATAAGTTAATTCACCTGACCATTCAATAAGATTTCTTGGAACAAATACGTAAATTCACTAAGGGGATTTACTTAAAAATGACTTTTTATTCATTATATCCTTCAATTGCTCCCTGGTTTTAAGCGATATTTGCAGGTTTTTTCACTTAACTTGGAATAGGTAAATAACCTATCACCAAAACAGGCCCAATATCCCCATATGGACAAGATCACCATTCTTCTGGTTGACGACCATAAACTTATAAGAGAATCATGGTCGTTCATACTTAATACGGATCCCCGTTTCGAGGTAATCGGCGAAACTAGTAATGCCGATGAAGCGGTAGAAATTGCCAAAGAAAAGAAGCCAAAGATCGTTTTGATGGACATTAATATGACGCCGATCAACGGATTTGAAGCCACCAAAATGGTTCGCAAATTTTCTCCCGGATCCAAGATCATTGGGATATCCATGCATTCCATGCCAGCTTATGCGCGCCGTATGCTTCAAATGGGTGCTATGGGTTATGTCACCAAGAATTCATCGAAAGATGAATTATTGAATGCTATTGTGGAAGTGCATAATGGGAAAAAATATATCTGTGAGGAAGTAAAGAATATCCTGGCTCAGCAGGAGCTGGAGGAAGAAGGCGGGCCACCGGATATGAATATTTTATCCCGCCGGGAGATCGAAATAGTAAAATTGATCAAAGAAGGAATGTCATCAAAAGAAATAGCTTTAAAACTGGATATTTCACTTAAAACTGTAGAAGTACACCGGTATAATATCCTTAAAAAACTAAATCTTAAGAATACGGCCTCCCTTGTCAATTTTATTAATGCCCAGGGTTTATAGACCGGACCAATAGTGCCCGGTGATTTATCGCTGCCAATGCTATCTGCGGATCCGTGATTCTTACCTTCCCCGGATCTTTAAATTTTATGATTATGCAAGGTCATAAGGTTTATTCCTGAATTAACTGTAACTTATCTAAGTGGCAGGTTTCAGTTTTCATTGCATTGTCATTTTGATTATTCTATAGGGTACTACATGAAACGCCTACAGGGAAAAATATTAATGAGTGGTATTGTGTTGGTAATAATTGCCATCATTATCATTGTCATATTCTCCATTGATCAAAAGCGGAAAATAAATGTTATTGCTTTCCGGGTTGATGCCAGCACGAAAGTGCTGCTTCGTTTATCGGATTTAAATAGCACGGCCATTGCTCATGCAGGTTATGCCAGGAGTTATTCGCTTACCGGCGATAAAAGAAGCAGGGAAGCCATGCAGTTTACAGCAAAAAAGCTTGAATCGGCGCTGGATACTTTAAGGAACCTCCTTAAAAATAAACCGGCGCACCATGCAAAAGCAGATTCCCTTGTAAAGTATGTCAATAAAAGAATTTCTCTTTCCAATGAGGTCATCGCCCTGGGCAATGAAAAAGGAATAGCCGCGACATCAGCATTATACCAGACGGGCGCAGGAAGAGACTATAATAACCAGATTCTTTTGATTACGGACCAGATCCAGGATATTGAGATGGATTCATTGGAGCAGGATCAAAAAAATAATGCCGACAGCATCCGGACACTGAACTTTTATCTCTTTGGTCTCCTGGTTATCATCCTGGTGTTAACGCTGTTCATCATCCTGAAAATACGTTTCGATATTTCAACCCGTAGAAAAATTGAGGATAAGCTCAATAAATTTAATGAAGAACTGGAAGAACAGGTGCGGGTGAAAGCTGAAAAGATCAGGGAAAATGAGGAAAGATACCGAACCCTCACAGGAATTTACCAGACCACTCCCGAAGGGACTATCCTGGCTTGTAATGATACGTTTGCTAAGATATTGGGTTATGATTCGAATAAGGAATTGTTACAAAAAAATGCTTTACTGTTCTATTTTTCTGATTCCGATCGGAATTCATTTATTGCCAGTTTGCTGAAAAAAGGAAAACTAAACAATAAGGAATTTATGCTGAAGCATAAAGATGGCAGCCCGGTCTACGTGCTTGAGAATTGTTCTTTACTCAAAGATTCGGTAACCGGGGGACAAAAAATTGAGGGAGTGCTTGTGGACATCACCGAACGCAAAAAAGCAGAAGAAGCCCTTCGTGAAAGCGAAGAGACTTTCCGTCGGTTGTTTAATGAATCTACTGATTCAATTTTGTTACTTGGTGAAACAGGTTTTACCGATTGTAATCAGTCAGCAGTTTCTACTTTCGGATATTCTTCCAAACAGGAAGTTCTCAATAAGCAACCCTGGGATATTTCACCCGAAAAACAACCTGATGGAAGGCTTTCAACCGAAAAAGCAGGGGCAATGATTGCAAAATCATTACAGCATGGATATAATCGCTTTGAATGGATACACACAAAATCCGATGGAACTGAATTTCCAGTAGAAGTAATGCTGACACCGATCATTGTAAGAGGCAAACAATCGTTTTACGCTCTCTTACGTGATATTACCGAAAGTAAAAAAGCCAAAAAAGCTCTGGAAGAAAACGAATATCTTCTTCGGGAATCACAGGCAATTGCACGTTTAGGAAGCTATGCCTGGGATTTATCAAAAGGAATATGGAGCAGTTCAAAAATTCTTGATGATATTTTTGGAATAGATGAAAATTATATTCGTTCATTCAAAGGGTGGATAGCTTTAATTCATTCCGATTGGGTTGAAATGATGTCAAAATATGTTACCGAAAAGATTTTGGGAAAACACCTGAGGTTTGACAAAGAATATAAAATTATCCGGAATGATAATGGCAAAGAATGTTGGGTTCATGGTTTAGGTGAACTGGTGTATGATAATAATAAACAACCCATTAAATTAATTGGAACAATAAGTGATATTACCGAACGAAAAAAAGTAGAAGAAGCGCTAAAGGAAAGTGAATTCCAATTCAGGAAGGTAACAGAAAATCCAATGATCGGTGTGGCCTGGGCTTCTCCTGAAGGAAAGCTGATAAAGGCCAACAGCACCTTTTGCAAAATGCTGGGATATAGTCTGGAAGAGCTGAAAAATATCCACTTTGGCGAGTTTACTCATCCGATGGACACCGAGAAAGAGTTGCCGCTAATAGAGCAAATAATTCAGGGAAAGATTGACCATTACCAGATGGAGAAAAGATACAAAACAAAGCAAGGGGTATATATATGGGTTGAGCTAAATCTTTCCAGCTATCGCAAAGCCGCTGACAACAGTATTGAGTTCTTTATCGGCATCGTTAAGGACATTGATGAAAAGAAAAAAGCAGAGGAAGCAATACTGGTAAGTGAAGAACGCTACCGATCGATTATTGAGCAGGCTTCAGATTTTATTATGATTACTGATAAACGGGGTTATTTTATTGATACTAATTCCAACTTTTATAAGACTTTTGGCTATAAAAAAGATGAATTGTCTCGCCTGAATATTAATATATTAATTGACTCTGAGCAACTCAAATCTGAGCCTGTCAGGTTTGATTTATTGATGAAAGGTCAAACGGTATTAAGAGAGCGGCGAATGATTGACAGGAACGGAACTATCATTGATGTGGAGGCAAATGAGAAAATGCTGCCAGACGGCAGGATACTGATTATTGCCCGTGATATAAGAGACAGAAAAAAAGCAGAAGAAGAAATGCTGAAAATCAATGCAAGGTTCCAGATGCTTTCAAAAGCTACCAGTGATATTGTGTGGGACTGGGACCTGAAAGAAGATTTGTTATGGTGGAATGATAATTACTATTCCAACCTTGGTATTAAAAAAGAAAAAGAGATTGTTCATATCAATGACTGGTACAAGCGGATACACCCGGATGATCTTGAGAGGGTCCGGAATAAAATACAGGTTGCTATAAAAGGTGATGCCGCTTATTGGAGCGATGAATACCGCTTTCAAAAAGCCGATGGCAGCTACCTGCATTTTCTTGACAGGGGTTATATTATCCGCAACCAAAACAATGAACCGCTCCGGATGATCGGGTCGATGGTCAATATGACCCCGGTATATTCGGCACAGCAAAAGGTAGCAGAAAGTGAAAACAGGCTACGTACGATTTTTGAAACAGAACCGGAATGTATAAAGCTCCTGAATAGCAACAACGAATTGCTGGACATGAACCCGGCCGGACTTGCCATGATAGAAGCTGATAACCTGGAGATAGTAAAAGGTAAGTCGGTATTGGGAATCGTTAGTCCGGATTATAGAAAAGTATTTGCCAATTTAACGCGTGATATATTTAAAGGTAAAACCGGGACCCTGGAGTTTGAGATCATCGGTTTACAGGGAACCCATCGTTGGCTGGAAACACATGCGGTACCCATGCGGGATGCGGAAGGAACTATTATTGCCCTATTGGGGGTTACCAGGAATATTACCGAACGTAAGTTGGCGGAAGAAGCGGTAAAACAGAGTGAAGAAAAATATCGTATTATCATTGAGCAGGCACCCGACGGTATTTTTATAGTCAGGCAAGATACATTTATCATTGATGTCAATAAATCCGGATGTAGAATGATTGGTTATGGAAAAGATGAACTTCTGAAAATGAAATTTACAGAATTGATTGCCCCTGAAAATATAAGGGATAAACCCATAAGGATGAGTGAGCTCAATACCGGTAAAACTGTCTTAAGTGAGCGAAAATTACTCCGGAAAGATGGGGTAGAAATTTTAGTTGAAATAAGTGCCAAATTACGCCCGGATGGCCTGTACCAATCATTTATCCGGGATATTACCGATCGCAAAGTAGCACAACAGGCAGTAAAAATTAGCGAAGAAAAATACCGGACCCTGGTGGAGCAGGCCGTCGATGCCATTGCCCTTTACGATGAAACTGGAAGGATTCTTGATGTCAATTCCGGCTCTTCGGAATTGCTTGGTTATACAAAAAAAGAATTATCGGGTATGGCGCTGGGAAGCATTTTGCTGCCGGAAGATCTCCTGGAGAACCCGGTTCGCTATGATGTTTTGCAGAATGGAAAATCAACAGTCAAGCAACGTCGAATGAAAAAAAAGGATGGCACCATCGTGGAAACAGAAGTAAGATCCCAGCAATTACCCGATGGCCGTTTTCTTTCAGTGATCAGGGATCTGACCGAACGTATCAAGACGGAACAGGAACTGGATGCTTCATACAAATCAATACGCAAATTAACAAGACACTTGCAGAACATCAGGGAAGAAGAAAGAACGAATATGGCGCGTGAAATACATGACGAACTTGGGCAGCAACTGACCGTACTCAAAATGGATGCATCCTGGCTGAGCAAAAAAATAGATGTTTCAGATGACATGACTAAGGAAAAAATGAAATCATTGATAACCATGCTGGATGAAACAGTAAAAACGGTGCGGCGAATTTCATCTGAGCTCCGCCCGAGTTTGCTGGATGACCTGGGTCTATTGGCCGCTATGGAGTGGCAACTAAAGGAGTTTGAAAAACGGTCTGAGATTAAAACCAGGCTTACAGCTTCGGAAGCGGGTCTACATTTTTCCAACACGGTGAAAACAGCTTTATTCCGTATTTTCCAGGAATCGCTAACAAATGTGGCCCGTCACTCCGGTGCCAAAAAGGTATTAGTGAATCTGAAACTAAAAAATAATAATTTTGTGGTGTCAATTATTGACGATGGCAAAGGGTTTGATAAACAAAAAATCGCAGAGAAAAGAACATTAGGGATTTTAGGCATGCAGGAACGTACCTCTATGATCGGGGGTACTTACGAGATCACCAGTTCCCCGGGAAAGGGGACAGCGGTGATAGTATCTATCCCTGTGAGCATGTTATCACAAAATTAATGGACCGTTATTAATATGATCCGAATTTTAATTGCCGACGATCATGCTATTGTCCGCAAAGGGATGAAACAACTTTTGATGGAGTATTACCCTTTTGCAAGCATTGGCGAGGTCAATGATGTGGAAGCGCTGATGGCGGAAGTCACAAAACGGGAATGGGACGTTATAATATGTGATATGAATATGCCCGGGCGCAGTGGGCTTGACGCCCTGCTACAGATCAGGGAAATGGCGCCCAAATTGCCCGTTCTTATTATGAGTATGTACCCGGAGGATCAATATGCTTTACGGGTACTAAAAGCAGGCGCTTCCGGATATCTCGGTAAAGAAACGATCCATGAAGATCTTATTAAAGCTGTTGAAACAGTACGGAAGGGGAAAAAATTTATTACACCTAGCATCGCAGAAAAGCTTGCCGATGCCGTCGGAACATCTTCCGATCATGCTTTACATGAAGTCCTGTCTGACAGGGAGTTTGACGTCTTTAAGCTTCTTGCATCAGGGAGATCTATTTCTGAAATAGCCACACAACTTTCGCTGAGCAGTACTACTGTCAGCACCTACCGCTCCCGCATCATGGGAAAGATGAATTTGCATAGCAATGCCGAGTTTGCCAGGTATGCCCTTGAAAATAATTTGATCTGAATCATGCAAACCATTGCAAAGTTGTAGAGTTCCTTCTACATCATTAAGCCCGGATTTAGTACAATTTCAACAGGATAAGTATGGTTATTTTGTTATGTTATTTATTTAATACTAGACTAACCACCCATGAAAGAACAGGTAATATTAATTGTGGACGATAATATGAATTTTGTGGACAGGATGATCGGCCTGCTGGAAGAAGTGAACAATATCCGCTGTATTAATGTGGCTTCTGATTATGATGAAGCGCGTCGCTTATTGGCGCAGGAGGATCCGGATGTGGTCCTCCTTGATATTAACCTGCCTGGTAAAAACGGAATCGATCTGTTAAAACTGATTAAGCAAAACAAGAACGAATGTGAAGTGATCATGATCACGAACCATTTTGATGATTATTACCGGCAGCAATGTCATGAACTGGGGGCTAAATATTTTCTCGATAAATCCCATGATTTTTCTCTAGTGCCGGGAATCATCAGCCAACTAGGTGTTAGCAAAAAAGAATCCATTTAATATTGACAAAAGCATCGTGAACATGAAAAAGAAATGGACAACATTTAAAAGTATTATCGCGGGTCATCAAATACAAAAAGATATATTTCTTTCACTGATAAATGAGGAAGGAACTATATTATGCGCCAATGCTAATATGGTAAAGACCCTTCATTTAAAGGATCCTAGGAAAGAAAATAATAATTTTTTTGATCTTCTCCACCCTGTCAATCTTTCAGATTTTAAAACGGTAGTATACAACACCGGCAAGAGCGAGCAACCTCATTTTATGGAAGTTTACCTGAAGAACGGGTATTATCATCCTATGAAATGGCAGATCAACCCATTAGTAAACGATAACGGGAAACATACTTTTTTATGTGTAGGTCATAAGATAATGAACGCGGATCGCCTGAAACAATTCAACCAGCTGGGGAAACAGAATTATCAACTGATCGTCGAGCGCCTGAATACAGGCGTCCTTTTCCAGGATAAAAGGGGTGAACTGATTGCGGCCAACCAGAAGGCTGCACTGATTTTTAATACGACACTGGAAAGTTTGTACCTGCATACTGATATGGAAGCCCTTTGGAATACCTCGTGGCAGTTCGCATCCGAAACGGGAACCTCGGTTCCCTTTGAAAACGCACCCTTTTTAAAAGCGCTCCACACCGGTCTGCCTCAAACGGAAGTATTGGTCATCCGGTTTCGTAATGGTGCACAACGCTGGCTCCATTTCACTTCGCAACCGTTGTTTGAGGATAACAATTTAATCCCTTTCGCAGTACTATCCAGTATTGTTGATGTAACAGAGGAGAAAGAATTATCCGGTAAGTTGGAGGAAACGAATGCGTTGTTAAATGTGTTTATGCAAAAAACACCTAGCCTGGCCTGGGTGATCGATGAAGAGGATAATCTTGTCTTTGCCAGCCAGTCTTTTTTCAGGTATTTCCGGTTGAATGAAAAAGAATCGTTGAATCATCCTATAACTGATCTTTTGCCGGGTTTCGTGATAACCGCTTTGCACGAGAAACATCTCCAGGTGTTACAATCAGGTGTGCCGACCGAATTTGTGGAGAAAGTGAAATGGGCAGATGGATTAAACTTTGTTTTTCATATCAATATTTTCCCCATTGAAGGTGTAACCGGTAAGAAAATGATCGGCGGCCATGCCGTAAACCTGGCTGATAAATATGCAACAGAAAAGAAATTAAGGGAGGTGAACGACAGGCTTTTACTTTTGACAAGAGCTACCTCGGATGCCATCTGGGAATGGGACATGCAATCCGGAACCATATTCCGAAATGATGTGCTCATGAATATGATCGGTTATCATATGGATAACCCCAAAGGACTTTCCTGGTGGTTGCGCCGTATACATCCAGAAGACCGTAACATGGTCAGCGATAAAGTGAAGGAAAGTACTGACAATGGTCAGCAGTCCTGGGAAGGGGAGTACCGCTTTAAATGTGCAGATGGCAGCTATAAGCAAATGCGTGACAAGGGCTATATTGTTTATGAAAACGGGTTGCCGGTAAAAATGATTGGATCCCTTCAGGATGTCAGCGATCTGAAAGAACTGGAGAGCCAGTTGATGGAAGAAAAACTGGAACGCCAGAAAGAGATCTCAGAAACAGTGATCCGGGCCCAGGAAAAGGAAAGAACAGCTATCGGGCACGAACTTCACGATAACGTAAACCAGATTCTTTCCACGGTCAAGTTATTTGTAGAAATGCTTACCCCCGTTAACAGGGAAGAGAGAGAAATCAAGGGAAAAAGCATCGATTATGTTATGATGGCGATCGATGCGATCCGTAAATTATCCAAAGAATTGGTCACTCCACAGTTAATAGGAAAGGGCCTGGTGGATAGTATCCAAACCCTGGTGGATGACATTCATTTATCCAATACTATTAAAATCAGGTTCACCCACGACAATGAGAATGATCTGCTTTCCTCCGGCAAGAAGGTCACCTTGTTTCGGATCGTCCAGGAGCAGTTAAAAAATATTCTTACGCATAGCCGTGCCAGGCAGGTTGACATTTTCCTGTATTGCAAAGACAAAAATTCCCAGTTGATCATCAAGGATGATGGCACAGGATTTGACCCCACGCAAACACACCGGGGTATCGGCTTGTCAAATATTTACGAGCGGGCCCGCTTTTATAATGGTGTTGCGGATGTACAAACCGCACCAGGGAAAGGTTGCTCACTGGTGGTATCGATCCCCGTCTTTTAATGATCGATTTAGGAGAGGGAGAGTGCGTAGGTCTTTTTAGAGAGTAGGGGTCAGTCGTTGATTCAAATTGAATTTATATATCCACAATTACTTAAAACCCGGTAATTGATTCTATGAAAAAATATTTGGCGGTGATCTTGCTTGCTTTTTTTTTATTTACCTGGACTCAGGTAAGTACAGAACCTCCAGGTTCTGTTTACACTGAGGATGTAAGAGGGGCATTGTTTTTACACTTTAATCCTTTTACAATAAATACAACTGCCAGACCATATGATAAGATGCTTGTATTTAATGGAATCACAACAGCCACATTGAAATTACAAACTGATTCCGGATGGCATGTCGGAAGAGGGAAATATTGGTCGCAGGATTGCAATGCAGTTGCCGTTCCAGGTGATCTAAGCATACCATCTGCCTTGGTATGGCCTTTTATTAAAGTCAACCGGGAGAAGCGGCTTATTACAAAATTCCAATGGATAATATTCTTCCTGTTGATATTTCTCCTGGTCATAACAAAACTGCTACCTGGATTGACACAGAAAGTGGCTCGATTTACACTGAAACTGTAACGCCGACGGGTTGTTCTTTCCTTTTTAGGGTGAATAGTAAAAAAATTATCCTCTAAACCTGTAGTTAGACTGGGGATTAGCCGGGCAGCCTGATTTACGGGATGAATAGCAGGAGGTTACAATGAGAGCGACCACAAAAAGCATCAGCGCGGTAAGTAGTTTATTTTTCATATAGATGGATATTTGTTTGTTAAACGATAAAATTACCTAATTATTTTATAAAAATAAAGATAGGAGGGATGCGGGTTCCTGCGGTCATGAAATTATCATCTTTCCCTATATGAATATTTTAGATAAATAACTGGTTATCTTTGCATCACAGCGATATAAGCTTGCAAATTTGATTTTGATAAGGATAGCAAACAACTACCTTTACGCCCCGAAATATTCGGAAAATTAGAGAAATTATTGACCCGATGTTACACCTGAAAAAACCCCTTGCCTTTATTGATCTGGAAACTACGGGTGTAAACCCCGGCACCGACCGTATCGTGGAAATTGCCATTGTAAAGATTCTTACTGATGGCAGCAGAAGTGTCAAAAGAAAGATCATCAATCCGGAATTACCCATACCCAAGGGGGCCAGTGATATCCATGGAATCACGGATGACATGGTGAAAGACGCTCCCACCTTTAAACAAGTGGCGCAGGAATTGAAGCAAATGCTGGATGGCTGTGACTTTGCCGGTTACAATTCCAATCGGTTTGATATCCCCCTCCTGATGGAAGAGTTTCTCCGTGCCCAGGTTGATTTTGATATGAAAAACCGGAAACTGCTGGATGTGCAGAACGTTTTTCATAAAATGGAACCCAGGACCTTGAGTGCAGCCTATAAATTTTATTGCAGTAAGAACCTTGACGGCGCACATGGGGCTGAAGTGGATGCCTCAGCCACCCACGAGATACTCGAAGCACAGATTGCACGTTACCCGGAACTCGGTAATACGGTTGATTCCGTATTAAAACTGATCGGTGAAGATCAGATCGTTGATTTTGCCCGCCGTTTTATCATGGAAAATGGAATTGAAATATTCAATTTTGGCAAATTTAAAGGCCGCGCCGTGGCAGATGTTCTTAAGGCTGAACCACAATATTATGATTGGATGATGAAAGGAGATTTTCCCCAACACACCAAGCAAAAACTCACCGAGATCTACACCCGGTCCATGTTGAAAAAAAGTTGATCCCTGGTAACTACCTATGAACAATTTTAACAGGATATCTTTTCGTTATTATCGTAAATTCGTATTTCACCGCATTTGAACAAGCTGTGGAGAAATTAATTGTCATACCAACTTATAATGAAAAGGAGAACATCCACAATCTCCTGCATGCCATTTTTAACCTCGGGGAAGACTTTCATGTGTTGGTAATAGATGATAACTCTCCTGATGGTACTGCACCTATTGTCAGGGAATTGCAATCCAAATTTCCCGGCCAGTTATTTATAGAAGAAAGATCAGGTAAACTTGGATTAGGGACTGCCTATATTCATGGTTTTAAATGGGCGCTTGCCAAGGGGTATAACTTCGTGTTTGAAATGGATGCTGATTTTTCGCATAACCCCAACGATCTTCCGCGCCTGTATAATGCCTGTAAAAATGAAGGCGCTGACCTTGCTATTGGTTCCCGCTATGTCAAAGGCGGCGGAGTGGTGAACTGGCCGAATAATCGTATTGCTCTATCCAAGGGTGCTTCCTTATATACGAGAATGATAACCTGGATACCGGTGAAGGACCCAACTGCCGGATTTATGTGTTATAAAAAGGAAGTGCTGGAAACGATCAATCTCGACCAGATCCATTTCCTGGGATACGCTTTCCAGATTGAAATGAAATTTGCCGCCTGGAAACTGGGTTTTAAAATGAAGGAAGTACCGATTATTTTCCAGGACAGGGCCTATGGTGTTTCCAAAATGAATAAAAGCATCGTAAAAGAAGGTATAATTGGAGTACTCAAACTCCGTTGGCATAGCTTATTTACTAATTACAGGAAACGGGTAAAAAATACCGAACCTGAATCGGCCCGCGTTAATTCCATTCCGCAAAATGACCTGCTCGCAGAAAGCAAATGAATGTCCCCGCCTGACCGGACGGGAAAGGAACAGATGAATAGGAATGCAGAACAGAAGAAGTACATCCCGAACACAAAGAAATAATCAAAAAATTTGGACTGCTCACCTTCGACATTCTTAAATCCTTGTTCATCTGTTCGACATTCTTTAGTTTACAGGTCGAATGAAAAAAGCCTTTCTCCAGCTCCATATTGCTGTTTTTCTGGCCGGATTCACAGGTATCCTTGGGCGATTGATCAGTTTTAATGAAGGCATGATCGTCTGGTACAGGTTATTGTTCACTGCCATGACGATGTGGATATTATTTACCATCAGAAAGAAGATAACCAGGATTCCTTTGGCCGATATACTGAAGATTGGTGGCGTAGGGGTCATCGCGGCAATGCACTGGGTCACCTTTTATGGTTCGATCAAATATTCAAATGTATCCGTGGCCCTGGTTTGTTTTTCCGCGATCGGGTTTTTCACCGCTTTGTTCGAGCCATTGATACTTAGAAAAAAAATTAATGGGGTCGAGCTGCTATTGGGGTTGGTCACGATCAGCGGTATTTATATCATCTTTCATTTTGATACTCAATATAAAACAGGTATTATCATAGGTACCATCTCGGCCGTATTGGCTTCCTTGTTCCCCATCTTCAACCGCGAGTTTTTAAAAAGGATCAATGTGGAGACCATGCTTTCCTGGCAACAGACAGGTGGCCTCTTGGCATTGTCCATTTTACTTCCATTTTATTTACAGCGGTTTCCCACGCCCCGTTTTATTCCCGGATGGAATGACCTCGGCTGGCTTTTAGTGCTTGCCTGGTTCTGTTCCGTCATTGCCTTCCAACTTTCGGGCAATGCACTCAAACGTTTATCGGCGTTTACTGTTAACCTTACCTATAACCTGGAACCGGTATATGGTATCCTGCTGGCCTTTATCGTTTTTAAAGAAAACAGGTATTTAAGTAAATGGTTCTATATAGGTTTCGCTATAATTGCTACGGTTTTGGTCATTCATGTAATCATATTGATCAACAAAGAAAAAAAACTTACCGCTGATGCAACTGACGGAATATCATAAAGAAATTGTAGCGTATTATACCGGCACTGAAAATGCTTATAAAGATCATTGGGACCTGAATAACAGTCTTGCCATTCATTTCGGCTATTGGGATGAAAAAGTGAGATCCTTTCCGCAATCCCTGTTGCGGATGAACGAGGTAATGATGGAAGCAGCAGCAATAAAACGAACAGATAAGGTACTTGATGCTGGTTGCGGGGTGGGAGGCAGCAGTATTTACCTGGCTGTCAATTTGGGTTGCCGGGTAACAGGTATTACTTTAAGTGAAAAGCAGGTGGTTCAGGCTAACTCCTATGCCAATCAAAAAGGAGTGGAGAACCTGGTTGATTTCAGGTCCGTGGACTTTTGTTTCACCGAATTTCCCGATGCCAGTTTTGATGTGGTTTGGGGCTGCGAAAGTATTTGTTACGCGGATGACAAAGAAGCATTTATCAAAGAAGCCTTTCGCATATTAAAACCGGGTGGAAGATTGGTGGTGGCTGATGGATGGGTAACGGAGTTTGCTAATAATAACGATCCGGGCATTCGCGAATGGTTGAATGGCTGGAAAGTAAATTATCTTGAATCCCCTGAACGATTTAGATCATTTATGCAGGGGGCCGGCTTCACCCAGGTGAAATACCGTGATATTTCGAAATATGTCGGCCATTCTTCCCGGAGACTGAATCGGTTTTATTATCTCGCCAAAATATATTTTGCCTGGAAAAGACTCAGCTTTTCAAACCGGGGTACGGATATCCAAAAGAAGAATATCAGGGCTTACAAGTATCAATATATTGGAATGAAAAAAGGGTTATGGCAATATGGGTTGATCGTGGGTCAAAAGCCCTGACGGATATTTTCTAAATATGAATAGATCTCGCCCAGAGAACACAGAGAACCCGGGGAATATTCTTTGTTTTTCAAATACGCTACCTACCCAATAATTTCTATGGGAAAATTCAAACCCGGTAGTTATCGGGTGAAATACTATCCGCTAAGGGGGTTTGCCGATTCCACGTTACCTTAGTGCATATAAATAAACCGGCTGGCTATGAAGAGAATTCTTCTTTCTACTTTTTTTGTATTCCTGTGTTCCATTTTAATTGCCCAGAAAAAACCACTTGATCATTCTGTGTATGATAGCTGGCAAAGCATTGGCGAACGCATGATCAGCAATGATGGTAAATGGGTGGTTTATACGATCAACCCGCAGGAAGGTGATAATGAACTGGTGATACAATCCACCGCGACGGATGCAAAATATAAAAGAACCATCCCCAGGGGGTATTCGGCTGTGATAACGGAAGATAGCCGTTATGTTGTCTTTAAGATCAAACCTCTCTATAAAGACACCCGGGAGGCAAAGATCAAAAAAATGAAAGCGGAGGATTTCCCCAAAGATTCATTGGCCATTATAGCCCTGGGCAAAGAGGAGATCTGGAAAACACCAAACGTAAAGAATTATAAAACCCCGCAAAAGACCTTTGGCTGGGTAGCTTTCCAATTAGAGAAACCGGTGCAACAGCCCGGAAAACATTTACCCACAAATCCCGGTGCTAATAACAGGATAACGGATAGTCTAAATCACATTATCGACTCGCTGAATAGTGTCATTCAGAATATGCCTGAAAAGAAAAAGAAAGAAAAGAATAAAGATGATGAAGATGACCCTGGTAACCTGAGCGATGATGCAAACATTGATGAACCCGGGGCGACTGCTGAAGCAGGAAACGATCTTGTGGTTCGCAATATAACAACCGGTGAAGAGATCGTTTTTTATAAAGTGCTGGATTATTATTTCAGTAAAACGGGTGACAAATTACTGGTCAGCCAGGCCAGGAACCCGGTGGATTCATTTAGTGTGCCGCAAGTCCTGTTATATGATCTGAAAGAAGGCAAAACAGTCATATTAAGTAAAGGTGGAAATACATTTACAAATTTCGCGATGACCGATGATGGATCACAGCTAGCGTATGTGGCTGAGCGGGATGCGAAACCAAATGATCTTCAGAAGTTTTACAAAATATGGCATTATAAAGCAGGGAAGGACAGCGCCACGCTCCTGGCGGACAGGTATACTGTTGGCATGAAACTGGGAATGACCATCAGTGAATATGGTAATCTCAGTTTCAGTAAAAGCGGGAAGCGTTTATTCTTTGGCACCGTGCCTATCGAACGACCCAAAGACACCACGATCATTGATATAGACATGGCCAAAGTGGATATCTGGAATTATAATGATGATTACCTGCAAACCGTACAAACCTTCCCGGCCCGCTTGAAGAATGACCTGCAGCAGAGTTTCCTTTCCGTTTACAACCTGGAGACCCATCTTATTAAACAATTAGGCAGTAAAGAAATACCCCAGGTATTGCAAACAAATGAAGGCGATGGGGATGTGTTTGTCGGTGTCACCGATTATGGCAAACGAATAGAAAGCCAATGGACGGGCAATACCCTGAAAGATATTTATACTATTGATGTGAACACAGGGAATAAGAAATTGGTAAAAGAAAACCTATTTGGCCAGGTTTATCCCTCTTCTACGGGTAAGTATATCATGTGGTATGACCGGAAGGAGAGAAATTATTTTACCTGGGATGGCAGCGTTACGAGGAATATCACAGAAAAAATAAAAGTGCCGCTGTGGAATGAAGCTGCGGAAGTTCCGGAAGATCCTGGACCTTATGGAGTGATGGGGTGGCATGAAGGGGACACTGCTGTGTATGTTTATGATAAATATGATGTATGGAGAGCAGATGTTGTTGGAAATTCAGTGCCTCAAAACATCACTAAGTTTGGCCGAACAACTAAAAATCAATACCGCTATTTGAAGGCTAATGACGAAGAAAAATTTTTGAAGTTTTCGCAGCCAGTCTTTTTCAGGTATATAAATGAAGTTTCAAAAGAATCGGGCATTGTTGACGGCAATTTGAATCCGGATTGGATACTCTCAATAATTGACTCAGAAGGACCTTATATTTATAATGGGTTTGTAAAATCAAAGGGTTCTAATAATTTTATTTACACAAAAGAGAATTTTATTAAACCCCCAGATATCTATTTGAATCCAGGGAGTGATATTGTAGGTATGCACGGTAACATGAAGGTTCAAATAAATGAGCAGCAACTCTCTTCGATCAATCCTCAACAATCTAACTACAACTGGGGAACCGCCGAGCTCTTCAACTGGAAAGCCTATAATGGTAAAGATGCCACGGGAATAGTGTATAAGCCGGAAAACTTCGATCCGAATAAGAAATACCCGATGATCTGTTATTTCTATGAAACCTTAAGTAATGAGCTCAATACTTATCATGCACCTTCGCCGATCCGGAGTGCTATTAATATTCCCTTCTTCGTCAGCAGAGGGTATATTATCTTTCTTCCGGATATTCATTATGGTACCGGTCACCCCGGTAAAGACGCTTATGATTATATCGTAAGCGGCGCCAGGGCATTAGTAAAAAAAGGATGGGCGGATAGCACCAATATGGCCTTACAGGGGCATAGCTGGGGAGGTTACCAGGTGGCTCAACTGGCCACCATGACCAATTTATTTAAAGCCGTATGGGCAGGAGCTCCTGTAGCGAATATGACCAGCGCTTATGGCGGTATTCGGTGGGAGAGTGGTGTAAGCCGACAGTTCCAGTATGAGAAATCACAGAGCCGGATCGGCGCCAGCTTATGGGAGAAGCCACAATTATATATTGAGAATTCCCCCCTCTTCCACTTGGATAAAGTCACGGCGCCCATGGTCATCATGGCCAACGATGCCGATGGCGCCGTTCCCTGGTACCAGGGTATTGAATTATTTACAGCCATGAGAAGATTGGGCAAAAAGGTCTGGATGTTTAACTATAATGGAGAAGGTCATGGACTAACTCAGCGACCCGATATGCGCGACTATCAAATAAGAATGCAGCAATTCTTTGACTGGATATTAAAAGGAGAAAAGCCCGCCAAATGGATTACGGACGGTGTTCCCGCGGTGAGGAAGGGGAAGGATTGGGGGCTTGAAGAATAGTGTTAAGTGCTAAGTGTTAAATGTGCACAGTCATTTAATTCGATGCAGTCATTTATTGCTGAGGAAAATAATTTTCAATACCGGATAAACCATTCTGAAATAAAGATTCTATTACTTAACACTTAACACTTAACACTTAACACTTAACACTTAACACTTAACACTTAACACTTAACACTTAACACTTAACACTTAACACTTAACACTTAACACTTAACACTTAACACTTAACACTTA
>JADGPW010000243.1 GCA_017882265.1 Chitinophagaceae bacterium
GCTGATGAAGGATGCAGCAGTATTTGCGATATCAACGGCAAGCTCCTTTTCTATTCGAATGGAACGACGGTTTATAACCGCGTTCACCAGGTTATGTTGAATGGCGATGGGCTGCAGGGTAATGTTTCCGCCGTCCAATCCTGTATCATTGTGCCTATGCCCGGGAATGATAGTATTTTCTACCTGTTCACCACGGATGCCATCGAAAACAATTATGCCAATGGCTATCGCTATTCTATCATTAATATGCAGCGAGACAATGGTAACGGGGAAGTGACCTCCAAGAATAATCTTTTATGGGCTCCTTCCACAGAAAGACTGACCGCTTCCCGTCACGCCAATGGCATTGATGTTTGGCTGATCACTAATGATAATAATTCCAATACGTTTCGTTCCTGGCTTGTCGATTGCAATGGATTACAAACAATACCTGTAATATCAGTGGCCGGCGTCGTTATGGACCAGCATATTCTGATGAACACAGGCGCCATGAAAGTAAGCCCTGACGGAAAGATCCTTTGTCAAACTCATTTCCCGGATATTACCGTAGGGCAAACCGGCGGTAACTTTTTCCAGTTATTTGATTTTAATAATGCCACCGGGATGATATCAAACGCAAGATCCATTGCATTTCCCGGGATCAGGTATACCAATTGCGAGTTTTCACCCGATTCCAGGTTATTGTATATGCTCCGGCCCTTTGATTCATTATTTGAACAGTTTGAACCAAAACTGCTTACCACGGTCGCGATCAGCAGTTCACGGATCGTGCTCACAGCCAGGACTTCCATTTATGGTATTCAACTAGGACCAGATGAAAAAATCTATATGGCCGCACCTGACGGTTACCTTGATGTTATCAATAAGCCAAACTTAAAAGATGTAAGTTGTAATTATCAGGTTGACCAGGTAACCTTGATCAACAATGCCCGACAGGGGTTTCCATCTTATATTAATGACCTGGCGGTCGATCCTTATAATAATTTTACTTACCAGATACTTGACAGCTGTTCGGGACTTGTTCAGTTTAACGGCTTTACCAGTGTTGGCGGCACTACTATCTGGAGTTGGGATTTTGGAGATGGAAATGTATCGGGCCTGCAAAATCCAATTCACCAGTTTACTCCTTCCAACCATTCTTATACTGTAAAACTCAGCATCACTTCCAATGCTTCCTGCGGAAGAAAGTTTATTAAGACCAGGAACGTGCTACCCAGCGGAATTGCGACCACTGTGGATTTTACTTTTACCGGTAAATGTGAATCAGACTCGATACGATTTACGAATTCCACCCCCGATGCGGCAGGCGGGATCGGAGAATTTACCTGGGATTTTGGAGATGGTACTACTTCGCACGCGATCAACCCGGATCATTTATATGCAGGTCCCGGCGTTTATTCTGTCAAGTTAAATCTCAAAACAACCACTCCCTGCCTCGATGATTCTGTCACCCATATCCTTACTATCATACCATTTACAGTTACAGTCCCCCCGCCTCAGACCCTACTTATTGGCAATTCCGTCCCGCTTATTGCCAATGCCAATAATGCTTCTTATAACTGGTCCCCGTCAACAGGGCTGAGCAGCGTTAATAGTTCAAGAACTATAGCTACGCCATTGCAAGACATTGTTTACAAAGTGACTGCTACCAACAGCCAGGGATGTAAGGCAGAAGATTCTGTTTTTATCCATGTATTGCAGCTCGATGGATTTTATGTGCCATCAGCATTTACCCCAAATAATGACGGGAAAAATGACGTGATCAGGCCTTTCTTTGGCGCGAATTATACTTTGAATGACTTTAGCATTTTTAACCGTTGGGGTCAAAAGATCTTTGCTACCATGCAACGGGGTGCCGGCTGGAACGGTAAGATCAATGGCATCATCCAGGATACCGGGGTATATATTTGGATCATTCATGCCAATGATAAATCAGGAGTTCCGATCGAGCGAAAAGGAAGCTTTGTGCTGATCCGCTGATTATTAATCCGTATTTTCATTTTTTCCCAATGAGGATATATCGTACGATCATACCCGGGCTTTTCTTACTCTATAGTTTCATGATAACCTGTACTGCCACAGGACAACTCAAAGAGACTGGGAAAAAAAAGCGGCCCAGGGGAAAAGCTAGTGTCATAGCGGTTGGAATAAATGTTCCCCTGGGTGATTTTTTCCATACGCATATTTTAGGATCCGGCGCTGAATATTCCGGGTGCAACCACCGTTTAGGCAACATGATAACAAAACCTTCCAGCCCCTTTGGTTTTATTTATGCCGGTGGAATTGATTATTATTATGGTAAAAAAGAAATGAACAGCGTTTACACATATCATTATCCCGGGTTCACCCTTGTTCATACTTATGGGGGTGTCATTTATAACCCCTGCAAAAATGCGAATATCAGTTTAACGGCCGGACCGGCCCCGGGACTTTATAATGGACTTTTAAAATTCTGGTGGGGAGTAAATTTAAGCGGTCAATATTACTTTAATGAAAAGTTCGGGATCGCAACCGGGCTCATCTACATGAAAAAGGGTGGCGCTGAGGCGATCTGGTCCGGCACTTTACGCGTGGTAATGGCTTTTTAATTATTTGTCCGCTGCGAATCCAGCCAAAGCATATTCCATGTTCAGGCGGGCAATATTTGTAATACTGATCTCTTTCGGGCATACGGCTTCACAGGCTCCGGTATTGGTACAGGCTCCAAAACCTTCTTTGTCCATCTGGGCTACCATGCTTAAAACTCTTTTCTTTTTCTCCGGCCCACCCTGTGGCAATAAAGCCAGGTGAGATACTTTTGCGGAAACAAACA
>JADGPW010000024.1 GCA_017882265.1 Chitinophagaceae bacterium
CAAAGAAGATATAGAAAAAAAGAAACTCAAAGGAATCTTTATAGGGGGTGAAAAAAAATTCGGGTTGAAAATCCCTTACCTGCGTCAATCCTATCAAAGTAAAAGAGAAGTGTGGAGTATCCTGATGCAGGCCTTACCGGGCACATTGATATTAGCCGTCGCGGCCATGTTCATTGCCATACTGATCGGCATCCCGCTTGGGGTTGTGGCAGCTGTAAAACAAAATAGCTGGCTTGATACTTCGGCAATTTTTTCCAGCATAGTCGGTATATCGACACCTTCTTTTTTTATGGGGATCATTATCGCTTACCTGTTTGGGTTTGTATTAAGCGACTGGACAGGTCTTCATATCGCGGGTAGTTGGTTTGCGATAGATGATGAGGGTCACCGGAGACTGACGCTGCAAAATCTTATCCTTCCCGCTATTACACTGGGTATCCGACCGCTGGCTATCATCACCCAGCTCACCCGCAGCGCCATGCTCGATGTACTTGACCAGGATTATATCCGCACGGCTTATGCAAAAGGATTGGGTAAACGAAAAGTGATCTGGAAACATGGTTTGCGAAACGCCCTGAACCCCGTTATCACCGCCATCACCGGCTGGTTTGCGGAATTACTCGCCGGGGCCTTTTTTGTAGAATATATTTTTGGCTGGCAGGGTATTGGCAAAGTAACAGTGGATGCGCTGGAGAAACTGGATTACCCCGTGGTGATGGGATCGGTGCTGGTGGCAGCAACCTTTTTTATAATCATTAATCTTCTAGCCGATATTTTGTATGGAGTGGTTGATCCGAGGGTGAGGGTGGAATAGGTTAAGAATGTTCGCAGGATTACAGAATCAATTTTTCCATCCAAACTCATTATTGTATTATCACCTCATTCACCACTTTTTGCCCCAAGGCCTCATTGACCCTTTGCTTAATTTTTTCTTTCTGGTAGATCAATTCATTTTTTAACGGGGCTACATGCGTAGTAATGATCAGTTTATCACCAATGATCTGGAGTTTGTCAGTATAACGTGCCACCGTCTTTCCCATGATCTGTTCCCACACGTCGTGTATCTGTAATCCTTGTATACCGCCTTTGATTCGGCTGCTTTCCAGGAATTTTTTCATCGCATCTCCAAGTGAGTATTCGCCCATTGCCCAAAGGTAAAGATTAGATAAAAGATAATAGATAATAGTGAAAAGATAATAGTTCTCAAAATCAAAAAAACCATTCAGCTTTGAAACATTCTCAAATGGGTAAGGTCTTTTGAACTGAAGAAACTTTTATCTTTTATCTATTCACTTTTATCTCATAAAGAGATTAATTGGTAATTTACTAACAATGCATCCAGATGAACCCTTAATCTTTCCTCGTTTGTGTCGGTAATAAAAACCTGGCCGTCATTTTCCACATAAACCTTTTGTAACAGGTTGCTGATACGGTCTTCATCGAGTTTTTCAAATACATCGTCGAGCAAGAGGAGGGGGGCAAAACCTTTTTCTTTTTCCAATACTTCCATTTCTGCCAGTTTCAACGCAAACAACAGGCTTTTTCGCTGGCCCTGGGAAGCGATATTTCTAAATAGCTGTTTGCCTAATTGTATATCAATATCGTCTTTATGGATTCCGGATGTTGTGCGCTGGGCCTGGCAGTCTCTGTTTCGGTTCAGTCGCAATAATTCTGTAAATGAAGCCTGGAGCAATTCACTTTCGTAAAATAAATTCAGGTCTTCGGGCTCGCCTGACGAAGCTTTAGCGGAGGTGGGCTTGTTGGCAATTTCGTTATACAATCGTTTAACAAGAGGTAAAAAGGAAACCATGAATTCCTTTCGTTTGTTGAAAATAAGCTCCCCGGGTTTTACCAGTTGTGCATCCAGTACATCCAGCAGGGACAGGTCTGATTCTGAATGGGTGGGTCGGCCATTTGTTCCAGCAAAATTTTTCAACAACGAATTACGTTGTTGCCCGATCTTGTTATACGTGATCAGGTTTTGTAAATAATCCGCATCAAGTTGAGAGATCAAAGCATCAATGAATTTCCTCCTTTCCTCACTGCCACCTGTTATCAATAATGCATCATCCGGGGCGATGATGACACAAGGGTAGCGACCAATATGCTTTGAAAACCTGTCATAAAGAGCGTCATTTACCGAAAACTCTTTCCTCCCTGTCTCCCGGAGGATGCAAATAGCTTTCTCGGGTTTATCCTGTAATACGAAATTCCCTTCTATCCTAAAACCTGTATTACCATGCAGCACATTATGCCCATCCAGGCGGGTAAAATAGCTTTTGGTAAAACAGAGGTAGTGGATCGCATCCAAAAGGTTGGTCTTACCCACACCGTTGTTACCAAAAATACCAATGATCCGTTCCGTAAAGTCAAAACAACGACTAGTGTAGTTTTTGAACTGAACCAGTGATATGTGCTGAAGGCGAAGCATTAAGGACTGCAAGTTAACCGCTGAGGCTCAGAAATCAACTGGCAATGGACAATGGGCAATAGGCAATAGCAGAAAGGGGATTTCCCCTTTGTCTATTGTCTGTTGCCAATTGCCAATTACACTGATTACCCTCTCAAAATCACTGCTTTAAAATTCCTTTCTTTCCCTTATTTTTGCGTCCCGTAAAACGTGATATAAGTACATCAATTTTTTAACCGGTGGCTACCAAATTTTCGAAAGAAACATACCTGTATTGGTACGAATTAATGCAGCTTATCCGCCAGTTTGAACTGATGGCTGAAGAAAAGTACAAAATGGAGGGCAAGATCCGGGGTTTCTTTCATGCTTATATCGGCCAGGAAGCCATAGCGGCGGGTTGTATGACCGGTACTCGTCACGAGGACCTGTTTATTACCGCTTACCGTGATCATGGTTTAGCGATTGCAAAAGGGGTCTCTGTGAACAGTTGTATGGCTGAATTGTATGGTAAGGCTACGGGTTGTGCCAAAGGAAAGGGTGGCAGTATGCATTTTTTTGGCAAGGAGGTTAATTTTTTTGGTGGGCATGGTATCGTGGGAGCACAGATAGGAACAGGTGCTGGTCTTGCATTTGCGGAACAATACAGGGGAACAGATAACGTAGTGCTCTGTTATTTTGGCGATGGCGCGGCAAGACAGGGTATGCTGCATGAAGTATTTAATCTTGCCATGCTCTGGAAACTACCCGTGATCTTTATTTGTGAGAATAACAATTACGCCATGGGAACTTCGGTTGAAAGAAGCTCAAACGTGATCGATATTTATAAACTGGCGGATGGTTATGAAATGCCGGCTGATACGATCGATGGAATGAGCCCGGAAGCGGTGCACGAAGGAATCGGAAGGGCTGTTAAAAGAGCAAGAGAAAAAGGGGGCCCGACCTTGCTGGAGATAAAGACCTACCGTTACAAGGGCCACTCGATCAGTGACCCCCAGAAATACAGGTCAAAAGAAGAAGTAGATGAATATAAGGGAAAGGATCCGATACAATTGATACTGAAGACTATCCTGGCGAACAATTATGCCACCCCTGAAGAGATCGGCTTGATCGATAAAAGAGTGGAAGGGATCGTGGCGGCATCAGTAAAATTTGCCGAGGAAAGCCCCTGGCCCGATGATAGTGAAGTGCTGAAAGACGTGTACATGGACAAGCATTATCCTTTTATAATAGATTAATAATAAATAATAATTAAAATGGCAGACAAGAAACATGTGCAGGATTCGGAAAACGACGCGATGGTGATCGCTAAAGTGAAAGACTTTTGGGACAAGTACAGCAAGCCATTGATGATCGTTTCCACGGTGATCATCGTAGCTATCGCCGGTTTTTATATTTACAAGAAATATGTAAAAGAACCCAAGGAAGAAAAAGCGACGGATGCTATGTTTAAAGCGGAGGAATATTACCGGGAGGACTCGGTGAGCAAGGCGCTGAACGGTGATGGCCAGAATTGGGGATTTACCCGGGTGATCGAAAAATATGGGGGCACAGAAGCTGCCAACCTGGCCAATTATTATGCCGGTGTTTGCTATATCAAATTAAACGCTTATGATAAGGCCATTAAATGCCTGAAGAAGTTCAGTAACAGTTATAAACCAGTGCAGGCCCGGGCCTATAAATTGATCGGTGATGCGTATGCTGATTTGGGAAAAAATGCCGATGCGCTGGACTATTACAAAAAAGCAGCCCATTATTTTGAAAAAGATGCGAACAATTCAGCCGAATATCTTTTTTATGCGGCCTACCTGGCAGACAGAGTGATGAAAGATCAGAAAGAAGCCATTGCCTTGTATAAAGAGATAAAAGAAAAATTTCCAAAAACACAGCAGGCATTTCAGGCCGATAATTACCTGGCACAAATGGGGGTTTACAATACGACCAACTAATCATGACTTCTCCTTTGACGGGCTCAGCCTCCGACAAATTATTACAGATCGATTCAGGCCTCCTCCGGTTTAAGGATGCCTCTATTGTTTTGGTGAAGACGGAATGGAATGCAGGAATCGTGGATGAACTGGAAAAAGGCTGCATTGCCGAACTTCAAAAGCACCAGGTCAAAAAGGTCACTACGATCACCGTGCCCGGCGCTTTTGAGATCCCTTTCGGTATCAAAACGTATTGGAAGAATGTGGTAAAGAAAAAACGACCCGATGCCTTTATAGCCCTGGGCTGCGTGATCCGGGGCAATACTCCACACTTTGATTTTATTTGCAAAGCAGTGACCGAGGGTATTGTTCAATTAAATCTTCGTCTGCCCGTGCCCACTATCTTTGGTGTACTGACTGTTGAAAACGAGGTACAGGCAAAGGAAAGAGTGGGAGGTAAGCATGGACATAACGGGGAAAAAGCCGCTGTAACTGCGCTAAAGATGATCTCGTTAAATCAATCGTTTAAAAAATAGGTTTCTTTTAAAAAGAATTATAAGTTGAACATTGAAAAGTGAACATTTTTTGGTGTGTAAATAAATGTTCAGTGATCAACGATCAATTTTCAATATTCATAACAGGAATGAACGTACAGCTATTCATACCGTGTTTTGTTGACCAGCTTTTTCCCGAAACCGGGTTTAATATGATCAAAGTTTTGGAGAGGGCTGGTTGTACAGTGAGTTACAATCCAAAACAGACCTGTTGCGGGCAGCCCGCATTTAATGCGGGTTTCTGGGATGAGGCCAAATCTGTTTGTACTAAATTCATTAAAGATTTCAGCGGGAATGATCTTATTGTTGCACCTAGCGCCAGTTGCGTTGGGTTTGTTCGAAATTATTATGATAAATTATTCGAAAATTCTTCCTTCCATCACGAAGTCGCTGATTTAAAAAAAAGGATATTTGAATTCTCGGAATTCCTGGTGCAGGTACTACATGTTGAGAATATAGGCGCTGAATTAACTGGCAAAGCAACTTATCATGATAGTTGCGCCGGACTTCGTGAATGCAAAATAAAAACGGAACCCCGCCGGCTCTTATCCTTCGTAAAAGGTCTTGAACTGACCGAAATGAACGATGTGGAAACCTGCTGTGGTTTTGGCGGCACTTTTGCCGTAAAATTTGAAGCCATCTCTGTAGCCATGGGCGAACAAAAAGTTGAACATGCATTAGCCACCAGCGCTGATTATCTCATCTCCACCGATCATTCCTGCCTCATGCATTTGCAGGGATACATTAAAAAGAAAGGTTACAAATTACAAACGATGCATTTGGCGGATGTGCTGGCCAGTGGGTGGTGACACCCCCAAACCAAACCCCCTGTCCCCCTAAAAGGGGATTACCCCCAAACCCCCTAATGGGGCTTACGAAGAGTTCCTAAATCCCTACTTCTTTAAAGCAATTTGGATTTCCAAGAGATTATACGATCTGGGTTCCCCCTTTAGGGGGACAGGGGGCTTGGTCTGGGGTTTACAACCCCGTAAAATAATCATACCCCTTTACATCCGCCCAATAGTCCGGTGTTCTCTTATTATCAAAATACATGAAACCGATCCGTTTGAGGCTTTTCACTCCGTACTTAACTGGGATAATTAACCGAAGCGGGTAGCCCTGGTCAAGTGGCAGTGGTTGGCCATTCAATTCATAACATAGCAGGGTTTGCGGGTGCATCGCACTGGGCATATCTATACCTACATAGTATTGTTTATCGGGCGTGCTCAGTCCCAGGTATTTCATGGCCGCTTCCTCGTTCAGGCCATACGCTTTCATAAAATCGGAAAACTTAACACCTCCCCAGTGCGTGATCTGGTTCCAGCCTTCGATACATTTAAAATTGAATACGATCTCAGTTTTTGGTAATTGCTTTATATCCTCCAGTCTTATTTTTAGGGTATCTCCTTTGCTTCTTATGACGTTCATTACCCAGGTGGCAGGATCAAATTGACTTTTCAATCCAAGATTTCCATTCACCCGGGCAGGATTTGCAGCTAATGATAACGGGTATGTCTTGGCCAGGTGCCTGTCGGATAAAATATTGCTGAAGATCGCTTCATTTGTATTTAATACTTTCCTGAGCGGAGCACTGGTGCGGCCTGAGCTGGAAGGTTGATCCCGAAGCCATACCCATCCCCATACAGCAGCGCCTGCGAAGACAAAGAAGAAAAAGAAAGAAATAACTGTCTTCTTTATGATAAGCTGATCTGTATTCAGCTTCGAATTTTTAGTAAAGAGATCCCTGAAAAAATTTTTCATGACGATTTATTTTAATGGTTCTTCCGTCCGATTAACCGGTTCCCCTGTGGTTTCAACTACGGGTAAAACAGGTTGTTCATCCTCTGTTTTCTTTACTTCAAAACCTGTGATCATGGCCTGGAAATTATTCCATCCGGCCAATATAACCTGGATAATATGGATAAGGAAAAACAGAACATAACCGATGGTGAGTGCAAAATGGATAATGCGTGCCATTTTATAACCGCCAAACAACGCACAAAGCCATCCTAACTGTACCGGTTTGTAAATAGCCAGCCCGGTTAAAATAGAACCAATACCCATGATAATAATGGCGGAATAAGCGATCCGTTGTGCGGCATTATATTTTCCCTGTGAAGGTTTCGTTTTACGGATATGCAGGTCATGAAGCAATACCTGCCAGGCTTCTTTAAAAGAATGCCTGTTAGGCAATAGCAGTCTCCATTCCCCGGATAGTATCGTGTATAGGACATATGCAATCCCATTCAGGAAAAACAACCACATAAAAAGGAAATGATAGGCCATGCCTTCTGAAAGACGATAAGGAATATGCAGCGCTTTATAAAATGAATCAGGAAAGAATTTTAACAGGGCGGTGCTCCCAAAACCAATTTTGTACACATCATTGGCCCAATAGATCAGCAAGCCGCTCCAGATCATAACACCCAGGACCGGGAAATTGACCCAATGAAACCACCGGATCGCCAGGGGATGTTTCTTTACAATTTCCTTCTTCATGTCAGGTCTTTTTCTTGGAAAAACCAAATTACTAAAATTGAAGGGAACAGGGGCAAGTTGTTAATACACCTGCAAAGACTTTGTCACATTAATGACAAAACAAAAACCGGTACACAGGTACCGGCCAGGTTTGTTCATTTTTGGGATAGAATATCTTTATTTGGGAAGGACGACATGATCTATGACATGTATCACCCCATTACTTTGGTAAACGTTCTTAATAGTGATCATTGCTATTCCGCCATTTTCATCTTTTAGCCAAAGTTTGCCGGCTTTTTTCATTACCCAGTTTGCCACCAGCAACCGTTGTTAATTCTGCTGTCCCGTTACCTTCTTTGATCTTTGCCTCCAGCGCTTTTGAATCGAGTTTCCCGGCGATGACATGGTAGGTAAGGATACTGGTTAATTTGCCTTTATTCTCCGGTTTCAGAAGCATTTCCAGTGTGCCCGCCGGTAAAAGATCAAAAGCGGCATTGGTAGGAGCAAAGACGGTAAATGGGCCCGTGCTTTCCAGGATTTCCACTAAACCGGCGGCTTTAACAACAGCTACCAGCGTGGTATGATCTTTTGAATTCACGGCATTTTCCACGATATTCTTTGAAGGAAACATAGCGGCGCCACCTACTTCTACTGTTTTATCATCCATCATTTTTTGGCCGTAGGAGAAATGTAAAGCTAATGCTGCTACCAGCAGGAGTGCGGTTGATTTAAACGATTTCATACATTCAAGGTTTTAGTTTTTGTATTAAAAAATATTGTGTTGCACTAATGAAAACAGTTACGGCAGACAAAAACTTTTAGATTTTAAAATCAGGAAGATTTATTCTTTAACATCCTTGTACTTTTGATCCCGATAGTTATCGGGACTGAAACTAAATTTTTATCGTATGGCATACTGGCTTGTAAAATCCGAACCGGCAGCTTATAGCTGGGATCAACTGGTAAAAGAAAAGCAAACCTGCTGGAGTGGAGTCAGGAATTATGCGGCCCGCCTCCATTTCCGGAATATGAAAAAAGGGGAGGAGGTATTGTTCTATCATAGTAATGAAGGGACAGATATCGTGGGAATAGCTAAAGTGGTTAAAGAATTTTACCAGGACCCCACTACGGA
>JADGPW010000244.1 GCA_017882265.1 Chitinophagaceae bacterium
AATCCAGAAAAAGAAGAGATACAGAAAGAAGAAGTGCTGATCACGCCAAATGTCGCCACCGGTGATAAGGTAAACAGTATTATCATTATCAGGGTTGTTAGCAACAGGGAGGGGTTTTTGCAAAAGAATATGCTATGGCGGGTAGACAGGAGTTTCCAAGTTGTCAGTACTGAGCAAAAAACCGGTCAGCCCGAAATGTCCAGCATCACGGAAGTAATATGGAACGAGGATAAAGACGAATGACACCTGCCGAATTTCAACATATTGCCGATACGATCCCCAGGCTACCGGGTATTTATAAGTATTTTGATGCCCGGGATGAATTACTTTATGTAGGCAAAGCCAAGCACCTGAGTAAACGGGTAAGTTCATACTTTACAAAATCCTTTACCAGTTACAAAACCTACGAACTGGTGCAACGCATTGCGCGCATCGAGTTTACCATTGTCAATTCGGAACAGGATGCTTTTTTACTGGAGAATACGCTCATCAAACAATTTCAGCCCCGCTTCAACATCAACCTGAAAGATGATAAGACCTATCCCTATATCGTTATCAAAAATGAACCTTTCTCAAGGGTATTCCTGACGCGAAAAAAGATCAATGATGGATCAGAATATCTTGGACCCTATACTTCTGTAAAAAAGGTCAAAGAGTTGCTTGAATTCATCAAACAAACGATCCAGCTCCGCAATTGCTCCCTGAACCTGTCCGATGCCAATATTAAAAAAGGAAAATTCAAGGTATGCCTTGAATATCATCTTGGCAATTGCAAGGGCCCCTGTGAAGGCCTCCAATCACCGGAGAATTACAAGGATAACATCACACAGCTTAAAAACCTGTTACGAGGTAACCTGGCCCCGGTCATGCGTCATTTTAAACAGGAGATGAGAACACATGCTCTTGCACTTGAATTTGAAAAAGCAGATCTCCTGAAAAAGAAGATCAGTTTCCTCGAGAATTATCAATCCCGGTCCGTAGTCGTAAATACAAAAACGGGGAATATGGATGTGTTTTCAATACGGCAGCCCAAGGAAAAGAATTTCACTTTTGTCAATTACCTGATGATCCGCAACGGAGCTATTATACAAACCCAGACCAATAAAGTGGAAACCCATCTCGATGAAACCGCCAAAGAGATACTCCCTTTTTCCATTGCGCAATTAAGATCCACCTTCCACAGTGATGCACGCGAGATCGTGGTTCCTTTTGCGATTGATTACCCTCAAAACGAAATACTCATTACCGTGCCCAGGAGCGGCGACAAAAAGAAATTATTGGATCTGTCAGAAAAGAATGCAAACCATTTTATTGAAGAACTGGAGAGTACGGAACGTCTCCGGATACAAGTAAAAAGTCCTGATAAACGTAAATTGCTGCAGCAATTACAAGCCGACCTGCAATTAAAGGAACTCCCTGTTCATATCGAATGTTTTGATAATTCAAACTTCCAGGGAAGCTATCCGGTCTCCGCAATGGTTTGTTTTAAGAACGGAGAACCCAATAAGAAGGATTACCGGCAATTTAATGTACGATCGGTAAAAGGCATCAATGACTTTGCGACCATGAAAGAAGCCGTTTATCGTCGTTATAAAAGGGTGATGGAAGAAGGTGGGGATTTGCCTCAACTGGTGATCATTGACGGAGGCAAAGGGCAACTCAGTGCCGCCGTAGAGGCTGTAAAAGAAGCGGGCGCTGATGGGAGAATGACCCTGATAGGCCTGGCCAAGAATGAAGAGGAACTGTTCTTTGCAGGTGACTCAGCCTCATTGAAACTTTCGTATACCAGCGAGAGTCTGAAACTGATCCGCCGGATCCGGGATGAAGTACATCGGTTTGGCATCCGCTTTCATCGTCAAAAAAGAAGCAAGGGGACTTTTAAAAATGAGTTGGAGGATATACCCGGTATTGGCAAAAGCACCGCTGATCTCTTGCTTAAAGAATACAGATCGGTAAAAAATATCCGGGAGAAAAGCATAGAAGAATTGGCGAAAGTCACCGGAAAAGCAAAAGCCGGTATTATTTCCAGTTATTTCCGAAAGTAAAAGGATATTTCCAGATTCAGAATCTTCGAAAGCCCCCTTTAGGGGTTGGGGGTGTTTGGAGTAAAAAAAATGGGGCCCGGATAGAAATCCAGCCCCGTTTTTAAAATCCAATATCCTATGAAAAACCGAGACGAAAATACGACAATAATCCAATTTTCCTATAGGACTTTTACGATTTTCAAAAGATTTTTATCATTTTTTTTGAAAGATTTAGCTAATAAAAAAGCCTTCCCGCCTTAGGCGGGAGGGCTTTTGAATAATATGTTTAAAACTCAATAAACCCGTTTAATATGACCAGAGATCCTGCTCATAATTGAATATCCTGTCTTTGATATTATCACCCTCTAAAAGCTGCAGAATAGGGTCCTTAATGTAGTTCTTGATAAATTTATTGGCTGGGTTATCTAGAGTCGATTTAACAATATAACTGCTGAACATCCGGCTTTCAAACAGCTCTTCCCATGTCATCCTGCTCTGACCCATATTTTTGGGATTATAAACCTCGGCTTTTGCGAGCATAGGGCGGAGATCTGGATAGTACACCCAGAATAATACAGAAGTACCTCTTTCTTTAGTTGAATTGGGCAAATATTCCGTTTTTAAAACCCCTATACCTAATATCCGCACAAACATCTTGCTTTTTTCCCTGTCAAATACCCATTCCTCTTTTAAACGCAGCTTGGTGACTGATTTTGGATCAAAGCTCGCCCTGGTAACAAGATAACCAACAACCACATCAATTTTCTTTATATCATATTGAGCAACTGTATCCAGTTTCCCCGCTGTTAATTGCTGAATGTCTGAGACTGCCATGGGGGTGGTAAACCTGTCATCCGCGAAAGCCGTGACTTCGCCTTTAATCACCGAATTTAATAACATATTGACGAATATCTGGCTGCCGTTATCGCCTTCTGCTTCATACATAAAGGTTTTATTCATTTTTTCACGCAGATCCAATTCTCTCCAAACTTTCTCGGCATACAAAGCATCATCCCATCTCAGGTATTCATAAGGAAGGGGCGTCCTGGCGGTCAGGTTACTTTTATCAAATGCATTATCATTCCGCAAAGATTTCTTGATAGTATTGTCTGTCGCTCCCGACGTATCGTACTTCATCGGTACATTGGCATAAGGATTATACCCGGAAGGTTGTGTATTATTATTAACCTGCTGTTGCGGCTTGGTAGTATCCGAAGGATTAGTTGTATTCGATGGATTTCTCGATTTCTTAACCCGTTGTGCCCCGGCAACACTTACAAGGAAGCCAACAATAACAAAACAGAACCCAAATTTTAAGAATTTGCTTTTCATATCACACCTATTTAATATAATAAACGAGTGAACCTGCTTTAGTAGTACGTCCGTCCGGCCCTTTTACCCTGATATCATCAATAATAACCGTTCTTCCGGCCTGTACATTTTTTTCAATCGAACTTCTTACCGCACCTGAAAAAGCTGCTCCGCTAGATGGGACAGAAGCGATGTCACCTTCTTCTGTATCACAGGTAAACGTAAAACTTACTACATCATACGATAACTCAAACGGAAAGCCCTTTATTCCTGCTCCTACACCACCCTGTGCTTTGAATTGACCCGCTGTCATATTAGAGCCGCTTGGCTGCCCGCCCACATATGCCTGAGCTTCAGGAATGGTGCGCACGCGGAAAACACTAGAACCTGCAACCTTTCCATCAACGGAAACCACTATTTTACAATCCTCAGTTGGAGTATTAACACGAGCAATAAAATGTCCACCCCCGGTAGGAGTGATTGAACCTCCTCCACCCTCAATGGAAACCTGCAATTTCTCAGCACCTCCGGCCGTTGCTGATATAGAGACGGGATTATCAACACCCATATATAACACATTCATTTTATCCAATGCGATCGAAGCAGCAGATTGCCCGACAGCATAAGTAACTTTAGTATCGATGGTTTGCTTATTACCATCCTGGTCGGTATATTCAATATGGACAGGAACACTTCCCGCACCCAAACTGTTTCCAACCGGATTGCGATACCTTACAAAACCGCTATCATTTACTTGTTGTGTCTGTCCACCGATCGTAATAACAGGTAATGCGGCTTTACTAAATGCCCCAACACCCGCTTTGATCTCTAAATCCTGGCCAGGCATCAGATAGGAAGAATTTTGGCCTATAATGGCTGCATAGGTGTCAAACTTGACGGTTACTTCTCCAACTTTACTGTGGCAGAAAGCAATGATCCTATTCTCAGAAGTTTTTACATCGTTTTGAAATTTACTCAGTATAGTGATGGCTGCCACCGTAGGCACCATATGAAAATAAACAGATTCCCATGTTTTATTTGATTTGTTTGCATGCTTAGGTATCGAGAGATCTATGGGTAATGTTTTAGCGAATTCAGTCCTAATAGAGTCATTAACGTTCAGTATGCTATCTTTAAAATCAGAAAGTTTTTTTAATAGGATCTTCCCACCACCTTTATCTACCATCATCCGGGTGGCAATATCCAGGTTATCTTCTTTGTAACTTTTGTCGGGATCTTTCGGATCCCCACCAGCTTTCGTCAATATCTCATCTTTCAAACTTTGGATATACCCAGACATATTTTCAGCATATGCCTGTACTTTTTGTGCCCTTGGTAACCATATCGCAGCTCTTGCAGCAGTTTTGGGGTCAGATAATTTATCCTGGAGAGATTTCATAATATTACCGGTCGATTGATCTACAGTTGCATTAGTATTCACCAGGCTGGTATTAACCGTTTTAAAGGCATTCAATATCTCCGATGATACGTTCAGGGCCAGCAGGGCCGTTAGAACGAGATACATCATATTGATCATTTTCTGCCTGGGCTCACGAGGTAAAGCCAT
>JADGPW010000245.1 GCA_017882265.1 Chitinophagaceae bacterium
AAATCCCTGTCGCCAGGTTACCGGGTCGGCTGGACGATCCCCGGTAAATTTCTTGAAGAGGTAAAACGCGCAAAAAGAATACACAATATCAGCTGCCCCAACCTGACCCAGGCGGCCATGGCGCATTTCCTGCAAAACGGGCGTTATGAATATCACCTGAAAAATATGCGAAAGGCATTATATACACAATGCCTCCGTTATATGCAGGCGATTATTGAATATTTCCCCGCCGATACAAAAGTATCCCGGCCGCATGGAGGATTTGTATTATGGGTGGAATTAAATAAAAAAATAAATACGTTCAGGTTGCGTAACGAAGCCATGAAACACAATATTTCTATTGTGCCGGGTAAGATATTCTCCGCCAGTTCTAATTACAATAACTGTATTCGAATCAGTTTTGGTAAACCCTGGAATGAGGAGGATGATTATGGCCTGATGATGCTGGGCAGGATGATCAGGAAAATGATTCAGTAAGCAGTCGGCAGTAAGCAGTTTTGCAGTCGAGAGTCAGATATCAGCAATTGGCAGTCCGCTGTTGGTAGCCGGCATTCATTTCCATAAATAAATTACAATTGGGATCTTAAGAACTTTTCTAACTGCCGACTGCTTACTGCCGGCTGTTGACTGCCGACTGCCGACTGCAAAACTGCCGACTGCCGACTGCATTATTATTTCTGGATATCATAAATCAATACTAGCTTTAGAGAGCTATGAGATTTTACCTTGTCCTCATTTGCTTACTTTTCTGCCAGTTGATCAATGGCCAGTCCAAGCTACCCGCCTTCGGCGAGTTCAGCGCTGAAGAAATTAATCTAAAAGAATGTTCGTTTGACAAAAATGCAGAAGCCATCGTATTATTTGACGATGCGGTTGCTGATCATGATGAGGATTATCACCTTATCACACACCGGAGAATAAGGATAAAGATCTTTAACCAGCGGGAATTGGACAGAGCTAATATCCGGATCCGTTTTTATTCAAAGGATAAGTTCGAATATATCGCGAATATCCGGGGAATTACTTTTAACCAGGAGGAAAACCAGGGGGTTTTAACTTCCCTGGATAACAAATCAATATTTACGGAAAAAGAGAACAATCTCTATTCAAGTATGAAATTCGCGCTTCCGAATGTGAAATCCGGGAGTATCATTGAATACGAGTATGACAGTTATATGGAACATTATGGCGGTCTCTCCTCCTGGGAGTTCCAGCACGAACTACCCACATTAAAAAGCTCTTACCTCTTAACCCTCCTGCCCGGTACTGAGTTTGAATACAGTGTCCAGAAGAAAAAATTCTACCCGATTATTATCAAGCCTTTGCCTGAAACAGGCCGTATCTACTATGAAATGAATAATATTCCAGGCCTGAAATCTGAACCGTATATGGATGCCATAGATGATTATTTACAAAAAGTGATATTTCAACAGGCAAGCTATTCAACAGGATACGGGTCTAAAATAAAAGTTAATCAAACCTGGAAAGAACTGGCAGCCGATCTTATCAATAATAAAGATTTCGGCGGTGCCATAAAAAAGGATCTGTCTAAAATGGATGAGGTTAAAAACCTCGCGGCCAAAGAAACAACCGACTCAGGCAAGATCGCCGCGATCTATAATTTTGTCAGGAATAATTTTACCTGGAATGGTTATTATTCGAAGTTCGCCGCTGATGGTTTAAAAAACACCTGGGAAAAAAGAACCGGCCATTCAGGAGAAATAAATCTCCTGCTAATTAACCTGCTGCTGACCTGTAAGATAGAAGCTTATCCTTTACTCGTCGCGGAAAGGGATTATGGTAAAATAGATACTACCTATCCTTTCCTGGACAAGTTCAATAAAGTGGCAGCTTATGCGATAGCCGGCAATAAGACGTTCATCCTGGACGCTACTCAAAAATATTGCCCGCCTGGCTTAACGCCTTTCCCGCTCCTGAATACCACGGCGTTCATGGTAGATAAAAAGAATCCGGGCCTTATACATATTATCAGCGACAAGGATGCCTTCCGGAATACAATATTGGTTGATGCAGCTGTTGATAGCAAGGGCCTCCTGACCGGAACGGCCGTGATCACCAGCAACGGATACGCCAAACAGCTTAGAACGGAGAAAATCAAATCCGATCCAAAAAAATTCATCAAAGAAACACTACTGGAACCCGGCAGCGAATCAGTCATTGACAATTGCACCTTTGACAACCTGGACGATGAGGGAAAGCCCCTGGTGCAAAACATAACATTCCATAATGAACTGAATGAGAGCGGGGGATTTGTCTTCGTGCTCTATAACCTGTTTATGGGTCTTGGTAAAAATCCTTTTATAGCGAATGAAAGGTTTACGAATATCAATTTCGGGTACCCTTATGACATAAACCTGAATGCTACCATACAATTACCAGAAAAATCCAGGACAGATAAATTACCTGCCGACAAAAAAATAATATCCGCTGATCTGCCCATCTCGTTATCGCGTAAAATAAAAGTAGACAACAATAAGTTGATAATAAACATAGAATTCATTCAAAATACATCCCTGATTCCCTGGGAACGGTATGATAACCTTAAATTGTTTTATAAAGAAATATCCGACCTTCTAAATGACCCGGTGATTGTGAAGATCGCTAACTAGATCAACCTTAATTCTTTTCCTGAGAATTTTATACCTTTTTTAGGATGTCGTGCAGGATGAGCAGGAAAAGCCCCTTGCCCCTGAACGCTTGCGCTAAAACTTCAGCGCACATGGTCCAGCCTCGGCACAAAGCGGGGAAAACAAGCCTGCGATCAACCAGACCAGCTTCAGCCAGACGAGGGAATCTGAATCCATGGCCATGCCGGCCGGCTTCATAAACACCCCTGAGCCAATGATGCTGCCAATAATAATGGAAGTGGCGGACCAGGGACCGATCTTTTAGGCAATGAATTAGAGGACCTAATAGGGGAAGAAAGAAAAGGAATCCGGTCTGGTTATAAAGAAATGGGAGCCACTATTTTGATCCCTAAAAGATATCCGGATATTTTAACTTAAAAAAATCTAAAGAAGATAGGTGCAAACTTATATTTACATTTCCTTTGCGGAAATAATACATTAACCGGATTAAATTTCTCAACATCCTGTAACTATGAGGCGCGGACTGATCATAACCACCCTGTTAGTTTGGTCATCATTTTTGCATGGCCAGGTCATAGAACCATTAGGCCAGTCGCCGCCAGGTTTAAAATGGCGTCAGATAAACACGCCACATTTCCATGTCATTTTCCCGGTAGGAATGGAAAAAGACGCGCAACGGATCGCTAATGCACTCACTAATGCCTACAGTGATGTAGCAAGGTCACTGGGTGTGTTCCCAAAAAGGATTCCTATTGTGATGCGAAACCAGACCAGTGACAATAATGCTTTTGTCAGTTCCGAGCCGCCAAGAGCCGAGTTCTTTTCCACCCCGCCACAGAATCCAAACAGCATGGGCATGAACAACTGGTTTGACGAATTATCCCTGCATGAATACAGGCATATTGTGCAGCAGGACCAGTCCAAACAAGGCTGGGGAAAATACATTTATTACCTCTTTGGAAATTCCGGAACATCTATAATGCAGGGGCTTACCAACCCCTGGTGGTTCTGGGAAGGCGATGCCGTGGGATGCGAGTCCACGATGGGCTATGGCGGTAGGGGCCGCATTCCCTCGTTTGACCTGACCTTCCGGACCCAATTGCTCAGCCGGGGAGCTTTCCCATATGTAAAAGCCGCTTGTGGCTCATTAAAAAATGCCATCCCTAATCATTACCTGCTCGGCTACCTGATGACAACCTATGTAAAGAATCATCATGGCGCTAATGCCTGGGATACGATCATGACCCGGACCTATACGAAACCACCCCTTCCTTTTTCTTTCTCCCGGAGTATAAAGAAAATTACCGGGATGAATGCCACGCAGACCTATAATGCCATGACAAAGGAGCTTAAAGAATTGTGGGGTAGCCAGGCCGACAGTGTAAAGGAAATACCGGTCAGTTATTTTGATACGAAGAAAGAAAAACTTTTTGTCAATTATAAATTTCCGCAATACCTGCCAAATGGAGATATCGTAGTTCAGAAAGCAGGATTGGAAACAGGCAGTTTCCTGGCGTTTAAATCGAGTATCGTAGATCAATCGCAGTTTGAATTATTGACAAAAGACGGACAGGAAAAAAAGATCCGGGTATCCGGCGTGCTGGATGATAATGGCCTGATGAGCAGTGCCGGTAATAAGATCGTTTGGAGTGAATTCAGTTATGATCCCCGCTGGGGCGCACGTAATTATACCGTGATCAAGATCCTGGATGTAAGAACAAAAACACAAAAACAAATCACCCGGCGCAGCCGCCTGCATGCACCCTGCTTTTCGCCGGATGGGAAATGGGTAGCTGCCATTGAATTTACAAGCAGCAGCTTATTTTTTATTGACCTATTTGATGCTAATACAGGGAAACTGGTTAAACAATTTGATAACCCCGGCAACAAGCAATACCTCCAGCCGCATTTTACAAAAGATGGACGAAGTATCATTGTTATTAACTGGGAGCCGGGATTGAAAAGCATATTGAAAATTGATGTTGAAACAGGTCATACATCCACCATGATGAAACCCGTGGCGGAAAATATATCGGCCCCGGTGGATTATAAAAACTTTATTCTTTTCAATTCACCACAATCGGGAATTGACAATATCTATGCTGTGGATACAGCCACCGGTGTACAATATCAGGTAACGAACCGAAAATATGGCGCTTTCAACCCCTGTGTCTCACCGGATAACACCACTATTGCCTTCCAGGATTTCACGCCGGATGGTTTTCGCGTGGCCACCATGCTGATCGATACAAAAAAATGGATAAAGGTAAATCTTCAGGAGGAGCAGTCGGGAAAAGTAGAATACTACAAGCCATTTGCCAAACAGGAAGCAGGCAATATATTAGCTCATATACCCGATTCCGTTTATCCCACCAGCCCTTATAAACGCCTTGCAAATGCCATTCATGTGTATAGTTGGGGTATCGAACCTTTATCCAACCTGCCGGAAATGAGTCTAGGCATAAAATCACAGGACCTTTTAAGTACAACCGTATTGGAAGCAGGTTACCGTTATGATAATAATGAAAAACACTGGGGCCGCTATGCAAAACTATCTTATGAAGGATTTTATCCTAAGCTTTTCCTTGCCTATGCAGACGGTAAAAGAAAAAACATTTTTGCCAAAGGCGAAACGGATACATTGAACAACGCCGTGCTTCATTACAACCTTATCGGTTTCCGAAACTTTAATTTTGGCGTTAACCTTCCTCTCAATTTCTCAGGTGGCCCCTTTATCAGGAATGTAAACCTGACCGCCCAGACCGTTTATAATGAATTTGAAGAATTGACCCGGCGTTCGGGCAGCAAAAAATTCGACCATACAGATTTCGGAAGTTTTTATTCCATGCAATACAATGCCTCCTTTGAAATGCGGCAACGACAAAGCCTCAGGGATGTGGGACCACGTCTGGGTGGTCTTCTAGAAATGAGTTACCGAAATACACCTTTCAAAGGCGATTTCCACGCTTCGCAGGTTTCGTTGAATGCCAACGTTTACCTACCCGGCTTTTTCCCCCATCATACGATCAGGTTGAGGGCAAACTGGCAACAAGATGATAGCACGAATTATCATTTTGAAAATCCATTCCTGTTTGTCCGGGGTGAAAAGGACCAATTGTTCAACCGCTGGCATCTTTTGTCATTTGATTATAAAATGCCATTATGTTATCCTGACTTCTCTTTTTTGAGTGGCTTCCTGTACTTCCAGCGGATAAAGGCGGATTGGTTTACTGAGGTAGGTGTTGGCAGGTCTGTTTACAACAATGTCGTAGATGGCCATCTTCGCCGTTATAATAGTATAGGAATGGAACTGACCGCTGATGTTAACCTCCAGCGCTTCCTGCTTCCATTTGATGCTGGTATCCGAAGCACGTATTCAGTACAGGACCGTTCCGTGCATCATGACTTTATTGTGAAAGTGCCTATTTTTTAAATAAGCGTGCCACGGTTTTAAACCGTGGCACGCTTATTCGAACTAATAAGAAAATTTATCCCATTCCCATTTCGTCGCATTGGTAAATATTTTCTCAGGTAAGCCAAATCGCTTGCATCCATCCACCCGGATGGGTTCTTTTATTTCTTCATAATGCTTTAGCCTGATCGAATATTCGTCAATGATCAAGGCCAAAGCATTCTTTTCATTCAGGTTACCCAGTTTATCTTTGAACTCCTCCAGTGTATTGCAGGATGCAATAGCTTCATAGATCGCTTTCTCCGATTCATAACTGTTTTTATATTCCGGATTGTTTTGATACCGCTGCATCCGTAGCCGGTGATAGGTTTTGTATTCTTCGAGATAATCTGCCATAACAGAAGTTTAATGAAGGAAATTACAGAATAAGAGGCAAAGAAAAGAAGCCGGCTCAAAAGTGATTTAAATAAAATAGCCGTGAAGGGCGGTAAGACGGGTAGAATGTCGAACAGACGAACAAGGAATTAAGAATGTCGAAGTCAGTCCGATCTTTCAATAAATCTTCGAAGAACGGGGTCTTCGCCTTCTTCATTCTGCATTCCTTGTTCGTCTGTTCAATATTCCTCTTCTTCCCGTCTTCCCGCCCTTCCCGGCAAATAATCTACTTTTAAGAAACCCCCCTTTCAAAAAACAACTTCAGCAATAAATTGAGTTATGAACAAGTGGAGCTGTTGAAATCCAGTACACCTGGAACAGTAATAATTCTGGATAATTTAAGAGTAATTGATATAACCAATTATTCCCCTGAAGGATTTTCTACCATTATTTATATTAAATAAAAAATTCCCGTTCCAAGCTGAAACGGGAATTAATATTTTTTCTTTGCTGCTAATTGTTTAATGTGGCGCTCCCAACCTGGAACACTGTATAAAAAAGGATTGGGAAGTGTTTGAAGATTCACCAGCACTGTTTGTGGCAGTCAGCGTGATAGTAACTGTTCTCTGACAGGGAGCAAAATAAAAATCTGCTGGTACTTTGCTGGTAGAAGAAGTCACTACAGGGTTATCTCCATCACTGGCAAATGCACCGCTGTCAAAATCCCAATGATACGAAACAGCATTTATAGAAGTATTCTCAATGGCCAGGGTTTGCAATTCCCGCACATTTATATTAGCGGTACCATTAGTAAACGAATTAGTTACTTTAAACGAAGCAGTCGGTTTAGCAGGAACGGCATTATCTTCAGGGGAAGTTGATTTATTGGAGGCAAGATCATTACCTTTTTGACAACTTACCAGTATGGCCATTACCAATAAGCTTAGAAGTATTTTTTTCATAATAAATTGTTTTGTTAAAAACTAAAAATATTTTTTTGACTTTCATGAATTCCCGTTGTACTTATTTTGCTTATTGAACCCTGCTTGCAAAAAAATAATGAAATTGAAATCAGGTTGCAAATACAAGTGCAAAAAGCACAAAGCATTTGCAACGAAGGGCATCTGCTCCACTAATATGTGATTAAATTATTCGCACTATTGCTGCAAAAAGCTATTTTTGCATTTATTGAAATGAAACAAAACCGGTACTTACATAAGGGCATTAGTGTACTATTGATAATAGTACTTATGCAAAAAGCAGGAGGGGGATTATACCTGCATAATTGGTTACATATTCAACATAGAATGGCGGCTTCATCCGCCGGCACTACAACAATTGAGAATGCATCGAATTGCACTTGCATAGATGATTTTTATATTCCTTTTGCGGAGACACCTGTACAAACCGTTC
>JADGPW010000246.1 GCA_017882265.1 Chitinophagaceae bacterium
CATTCGCTGATCTTACTTACACAGAACCTTTATATCTCAAAGAGTTTTATTTGCCTACCCAAAAGAATTAAAGCAATATTTCCGTCTTATTAACAATTACAATTTAAAAAACCAACCAGGCAGAGGTATTTTTGCGCCTAATTACTAATTAACCCCCTTAACTATGAACAACTATTCACTGATTGTAAACACCTTATCTGAAAACGGTGCTGCTCTTAAAGTTGACCTTCTGAATGTAAAAAAAGCAGCATTAACGCTCAGGGCTGTTAATCATAAGCTTCGGCAGCAGATCCTCCGGCTGATCGATGAACACGGGAAAATGACAGTGACGGAGCTTTATGTTAAGCTGAGACTGGAACAATCAGTGGCATCACAACATCTTGCCATTTTGCGCAAAGCCGGTTTTGTAAAAACCGAAAGGGACGGGAAATTCATTTATTATTCGGTGAATACTAACCGCCTGCAGGAATTGAACAAATTTGTGAATGAGCTGTTAAACTGATCACTATCAATCTTTAATGAAACGCCGGGGTTCTCCCGGCGCTTTTATTTTTAATCAATTAATTTTGCTTCTGTTCCACGAATTGTGGAATTAAAACAGTTCAGGTATGTTCATAAAACAGTTATACACAGGATGCCTTAGCGAAGCCGCTTACTACATTGAAAGCAATGGGGAGGCGGCAGTAATTGATCCGCTTCGGGATATTGATGCCTACCTTGATCTGGCAAACCAACGACAATCCCGTATCAAGTATATTTTTGAGACTCATTTTCATGCCGATTTCATCAGTGGTCACCTGGAATTAAGCAAAGCCACCGGTGCTCCCATCGTTTATGGCCCGGGTACCGACACAAAATTCCCTGTTCATGTAGCAAAAGATGGAGAAATATTTACAATCGGGGAAGTTTCAATCACAGTATTGCACACCCCGGGTCATACATTGGAATCAAGCTGCTATTTATTAAAAGATAAATCGGGAAAAGATCATTGCATTTTTACCGGTGATACTTTATTTGTGGGTGATGTGGGCCGGCCCGACCTTGCCCAAAAAGAGGACGAGATCACTATGAACGATCTCGCCGGGATGTTGTATGATAGCATCCATGCAAAAATTTTCCCGCTGGCAGATGATGTCATCGTTTACCCCGCACATGGACCTGGAAGCTCCTGCGGAAAGAATTTAGGGCCGGCAACACATAGTACTGTTGGCGAAGAAAAACGCTCTAATTATGCCATGCGATCAGCAACAAAAGAAGATTTTATTAAAGAAGTCACAGACGGCATTGCAGCTCCTCCTCTATATTTTCCGATCAATGCTAAAATAAACAAAGAGGGCTATGAGAGTCTTGAAAATGTATTGGTACAGGGTATGAACACGTTGACCGTCGAAGAGGTGAAACAGATGATGAAAGAGGATCTTATCATATTGGATACAAGAAAGGCTACTGAATTCATAAAGGGGTTTGTACCCGGCGCCGTCAGCATCGGGCTGGAGGGACGTTTTGCAGAATGGGCCGGCAGCCTGTTGTCATTTGAAACTCCGATGATACTGGTAACAGATCCGGGAAAAGAAAAAGAAACGATCATTCGCCTGGCAAGAGTTGGTTTTGATAAAGTGAAGGGGTGTCTCGATGGTGGGTTTGAAGCCTGGAAAAATGCCGGTGAAGAAATTGACATCATAATTGACCTGGAAGCTGATGAACTGATGATGGATATACCTTTTGATGAGAAACTTGTTGTGGTGGATGTCCGTCGACCTACTGAATTTGCTGATGGTCATCTTCGTAATGCTTTGAATATTCCTTTAAATGACCTGGCTGATCCGGGCACCATGTCCAACCTTTCCGCAGGACCCAATGGGGAAGAAGATCAAAATATCTATATCCACTGCGCCGGTGGTTACCGGAGTGTGATCGCGGCATCCTTATTAAAACGTCAGGGAATTCATAATATCAGGAATGTGGCAGGGGGTTGGGGAAAGATCAAACTCCAGGAAAAAGCTGATATTATTAAAGAGTCTAGTGTATTGAATTAATATAGCCACGAAATCACACGAATTTTCACGAAAAAAAGGTTCTTATTCTACAAGTTTGTGGCAATAACTCCTGGCCTCAGTTTTAACAGTTCAACATAAATTGGCCACGAAATCACACGAATTTTCACGAAAGAGAAAAGGCTGTTTTTCGTGTCAATTCGTGTGAATTCGTGGCTAAAATCTACATTTTTGATTCCACCCATTTCTCCAGTTCCGGGGTGCTTTCCACGCTGATGATCACGGCATATCTTGGTTTATTACCATTGTGTACTCCTACATGCCATAACCTTTGTGAATCCACGATAAAGTGGGAGCCTTTTTGCATGGGCACCCTTGCTTCGGATTCTTTAATCGGGAGATTATTTTCATCGCTGTCATACAACAACATATAGCTATCGGGATTATCAGTTAATTCAATCCACATACGCACTACCCAGCCTTCATCTTCCGGATTTAACCGGTTATTATCATCCCGGTGAACAGAACGAATAGCCTGGTCATGGGATTGTGGTTCCAGCCTGATTACCCTTACCCGTCCGAAGTTGGCAGGTATCGACTTTATATATTTCATTAATTGGGGCGCCCGTTCCGCGTTGGGAGTAAAAATGGCGCCTTTATCGGTCTTGCCATTTTCCCAGAAACCTTTGCACTCGATCGTTCCATCGCAGGAAGCAAGAGGAGCAAAGTTGGTATCACCCCCGCTTTTCCAGTCCATGTAGACAAGGTTTTCCCATTCACTGGGGGGGATATTATCAATATCCAATGTTTTAAGCACCACATAACCTTTCGCTGCCATACTAGGCATACGGTAATGAGGGGTTTTTAAAGGGATCTTTACAGACCAGTGTTCGGAATGCGGCCAGAATACTTTTTCTTCTGTCATATAATTAGAATTAGCGTTTAAGTTTGGAGGTATGCCCGCTAAAGTAGGAAATATCTGATATAATATAGATGACCTGTTCCAAAGTAAACGGTACCTATTTAATGATGTTCCGCGCGATGATACCTTTTACCTTTCCTATTCATTATAATAAATATGAGGAGCCAGACTGGTTTTTTTTCCCAATAAAAAGTTAACACCCTCCTTTTTTAACCATTCGTCAGGAAATTGCCACCCTTCAGATAATTAGGACACAGACAGCTACACCCTGCCGTTATCTTTAATATACGAATTCTTTGGTAGTTATGCCGCACACCAACTAAAATGTAACAGCCGATCATTTTAAGCGTCATAACCTTAGTAAAGTATAGCCATGAAAATCAAAACCAATGTAACCCTGGGGGTAATGTTCTTCTATTGCCTCTACAGTAACGCCCAGGCACCTGTTCCCAGGAAAATAGCCGCTAAACGCACTACTGCTGCTATCAAGATCGACGGACTTATAGATGAAGCCGCATGGAAAGAGGCGCCTGCTGCGCTGGGCTATACAGAATTCAGACCAACCCCATTCCGGGTAGAAGACCCGGCTAACCGCACAGAAGTCTATATGCTTTATGATGACCAGGGAATTTACCTCGGTGGTTATTGTCATGAAAAAACAAAAGACAGTATCTCGACCGAATTAAATGGCCGTGACGGTTTTGGGAACAATGACTATATCGGGTTTATTTTTGATACTTACCAGGATAAGATCAATGCCTTTGAATACTTTGTTACCCCGTTGGGAGAACAAATGGATGCCAAGATGTCGCCCAATTCTAATGGCAACAGTGAAGACTTTACATGGAATTCGGTTTGGAAAAGCGCTGCCGTGATCCATCCGGATGGTTGGTCCTTTGAAATGTTCCTTCCTTTTTCAGCCATCCGTTTTAGTAAGAAAAATGTACAGGACTGGGGATTGAATATTACCCGCCGTCGTCAAAAAACAGGGCAACAAGTAGCCTGGAACCCGGTTGATCCAAATGTAAATGGGTTTCTTACACAGGAAGGCTACTGGACAGGTCTTGAAAATA
>JADGPW010000247.1 GCA_017882265.1 Chitinophagaceae bacterium
ATCTCTGCAAAACTAACTATAGATTTGATTGAATAATGATACGGCATGTCCTATTCGTTTAAAAATATAATGATACCGGTCGACCTCACTATAAACACCGAGGTGGCAGTAAAAAAAGCATTGGAATTGTCGGATGAGGGGACCATTATTCACCTGCTGCATGTCCAAACCTATGTTTTACCCGGCGCCCGTATGTCGGGCAGGGGACGGATGGGATACCGTAAAATAAGAGATAATAAAAAGGCAGCCTCCCGCTTGTATGAATGGAAAGGAGCTATTGAGGAATGCGCCGGTGATATCAAAGTCTGTATTTGGATCCTGAAAGGAAACAGGATACAAAAGTGTATTGAAAAGAAAGCAAAAGAGCTGTCCATTGATCTTATCATTATCGGGAAAAATTCTTATCATTCCTGGTTTCCCTTTTTGAATACCGTGGTCCCCGGGAAACTGGCCTGTCAAACCGGGATTGCCGTACTGACCATAAAACCAGGCGCTATTTATAACAAGATCAAAACGATGCTTGTTCCGGTCTCAAATGGAAGCATTAAACATAAAATGGAGATCATTTCCACGCTATGCAGGAAATTCAGGATCAGGATCCATTTGGTGACTTTTATGGATGATCAGCACAAACCCATTAATTTTTATGCATCTTCACTTTTGGATATATATCAATGGATAAGAACATTTACGCATACCCCGGTGGAATATGTTGTACTACATGGTGATAATAAGGCCAAAGCCATCCTGGATTATGCGGAAAAGATCAACGCCGATATTCTCTTAGTTCACCCGGAAACAGAGACAAGGATCGGCTGGATGAACAGGCATATCTCTGATCTGATACCGCCTGCTTCAAAAATGCAGGTGTTGGCCGTTCAGTAGTTGGCTGATTTGATGCGGGAGAATAAATGGTTGGTCCCATAACGAAAAATGAATGAAAGTATAATCAATAATGAAAAAGCAAATTCTGAAAAGCGGCAGAGGATAATTCCATATTCATAGCAAGTTTTTCTCTAGCGTGTGTTGTAGATTGGTTAAGTTAAGGCTTTCCTTTATTGGAAGGCCTTAATATTATATTACCCGGTCCGGGGTACTTGTGGAATTATTATTTTGCAGATTAACATCCTGCGAGGCTCCAGGTATTTCCCTTCAACTCAGCCAGCATGTTTATTAAGGATTACCCTCAAAGATCATATAACACTGAATCGTCCGGGTTATCATCCAATAAAATATTATATCCGGTATCATCAGATTCAACGGTTGTCCGGTTTGAATGAGATTCAAGCGCTATAACATCCGACAACAAAATGACACCAAGCGTTGAGGCAATTATGATGGGTCTGATCAGGAAGAAACTTTTTTTTTCAAAAAAGTATTCTCTATCCGCATTCAGTCTTGTTTGTATTTTACCATACAAGAACGCGGGAGCGCAGGCGCGTTTTAGTCCCTCAAGACTTTTCAGTATTTCTTCTATCTTATTTTCGTTAGTAGGACTCAAACTTTTTATTATGTAAATTGTAACATCAATATAAAATTCATCACCCCGATGCGGAAAAAGAAATGAGGACGTCCAATAAGCTGGCCATCCCTTTTATCCATAGCAATTTACAATATATTGACGCGGGGGGCGGAAAGGAGGGATTAAAAAGTGATTAAAATTTCAGCTCCGCAGATACATGAATAGAATTACGGTGTGTTATTTAGTTTTACTTTAAATTGAACCCGATTGAAGAGCTGTTCGTCTGACACAGACCGTGATCATTACCATTGGTTTAGTTATTTCCGGGTTAATGATAGGTGATGGGTTATCTAAAATATAGATTCACCTCAGTCGGGGAGAATAGCTGGCCATATTAAATAATTGTTATGATGCTCCCCGAATGATCATTATTTACATCTTTGGTAATTTAGAATAGTACAAAATGATATTTTTAATAGTTATTGTGACTTTAGCGCTGGTCTTTGATTTTACCAATGGTTTTCATGATGCCGCTAATTCTATAGCAACGATTGTTTCCACAAAAGTTTTGACACCGTTTACTGCTGTTTTATGGGCAGCGGCCTTTAATTTTATCGCTTTTTTTGTTTTTAGAGAACATAAGGTGGCAGGAACCATTGCAGGTATCGTATCTGCACATTTAATCAGCTACCATTTGATACTTGCGGCCACTATAGCCGCCATCACCTGGAACCTGCTCACCTGGTACTATGGTATCCCTTCCAGTTCTTCTCATACACTTATTGGCGGGCTCATCGGGGCCGCCATTGGTGCAGGTGGTTTCGCAGGAATTAATAGCGCCCCGGTGATCAAGGCGGTGATTTTTATCGTATTGTCACCGGTTATTGGTTTTATCCTGGCGATAATCATAACGATCATTGTGATCAATATCAGCCGTAACAGCAGACCGGCAAAGGCGGAAAAACATTTTAAACGTCTTCAATTATTATCGTCTGCTGCTTTAAGCCTTTCTCACGGGGGTGGTGATTCGCAAAAAACCATGGGGCTGATCTTAACGGTACTGTGGTTTCATTCCGTTATGCATGGTAATACAACAGCGCTTACTAATTTCAAAATGCCTGATTGGCTGCCATTCGCCTGTTATACAGCCATTGCATTAGGCACGATGGCAGGCGGGTGGCGAATTGTAAAAACAATGGGCCAACGTATTACCAAGGTTACACCGCTGGAAGGAGTATGTGCTGAAGGGGCGGGGGCTATTACTTTATTGTTTACAATACTTTTAGGCATTCCTGTAAGTACCACGCATACCATCACAGGCGCTATCGTGGGTGTAGGCGCTACCAAGAGGATCAGCGCCGTACGATGGGGTGTAACCATAAACCTTGTCTGGGCCTGGGTACTTACCATCCCGGTCAGCGCCCTATTGTCAATGGGTCTGTACTGGATTTTTAACTTGTTTTTTTAGTCTATCAAAGAAGCAGTCTTATTGCTATCATAATTTTGAATATGAAATCTTTCGTTTTTTGCATCGAATATGAAATATAGAAATGAATGCGAAAAATAATATAAATCAGTTCAACACTGACCCTTCCAAAGGGTTAAATCAAGGTGAAGTCGGTAACAACCTTAAAACATATGGTTATAATGAAGTGCCGGAAAAGAAGACAAGCTCTTTGCTTAAATTTCTTTCGAAGTTCTGGGGGCTCTCCCCTTGTATGCTCGAATTGATCATTATTCTTTCCTGGTTTCTACACAAATATTCAGACGCTTATATTGTACTGGGTTTACTCTTGTTTAATGCTGTTATTGGTTTTGTTCAGGAAAATAATGCAGCCAGCGCAGTTGAAGCATTAAGAAAAAAATTACAGGTAAATGTAAAACTATTACGTGGTGGGGAATGGAAAACAGTAGCGGCCCGTGAATTAGTTCCCGGTGATATCATCCGGATCAGGAAAGGAGATTTTGTACCAGCAGATGTGAAAATTATTCAGGGTGAAATAAGCATAGACCAATCGGCCCTGACCGGGGAATCACTCGAAGTAGAAAAAAAGCCGGAAGAAATTATTTATTCTGGTTCTATAGTCACAAAAGGGGAGGCAACCGGAATAGTAACCTTAACTGGGGCCCATACCAGGTTTGGTAAAACAATTGAATTAGTCAAAACAGCCAGGCCAAAATCTCATATAGATGAGATCATCTCTAAAGTTGTAAAATGGCTTTTAGTCATTGTCGGCACTTTGTTATCAGTAGCTCTTATTGTTGCTTATTTGAAAGGCATCAATTTATTGGACATTCTGCCTTTGATGTTGGTGTTATTGCTGGGAGCCATCCCGGTGGCATTAACTGCTATGTTTACGGTTTGTATGGCTTTGGGATCAAAAGAATTGGTCAGACAGGGAGTTTTAGTTACCCGGCTAAACGCTCCGGATGATGCTGCCAGTATGGATATTTTATGTGTCGATAAAACAGGTACCCTGACCCTGAATAAACTATCCGTAGCAAAACTGCATGCAGCCAAAGATTACAAAGAAGAGGATGTGCTGCTCTATGGTGCGTTAGCATCCCAGGAAGCAAACCATGACTCCATTGATATGGCTTTCATCAATGCTGCAAAACAGGAAAATATTTTAAATAATTCTTTCGTACAGAAAACGTTTATTCCCTTTGATGCCAAAACCAGGAAAACAGAAGCAACTATTAAAAATGGAAATGAAGAATTTAAAGTCATGAAAGGTGCGTTTAATGTTATTGCCCGGTTATGCGACTTAGATGAAAGATCTAGTACCGATTGGGCAGCCACAATAAATGACTTTGCAAAACAAGGATATAGAACCCTTGCTGTTGCTAAGGCGAATAAGAATGATAAACCCGGCTTTGTCGGATTAGCAGCATTACACGACCCGCCAAGAACAGATTCTAAAGAGCTAATCAATGAGCTTAAAAAGTTAGGAGTATCGGTTAAAATGCTCACAGGCGATGCACTTCCTATTGCTATAGAAATTGCAACAACGGTGGATTTAGGGGGCACTATAATTAAGGCTCCTGAATTAAAAAAAGAGGATAAAGGAAATCTCGCTGAGCTATTGGAAAAAAACAGCGGATTAGCAGAGATTTACCCGGAAGATAAATATGATATTGTAAAAGCCTTCCAGGTAAAAGGACATATTGTAGGTATGACCGGGGATGGAGTAAATGATGCCCCGGCCTTAAAACAAGCTGAAGTTGGAATTGCGGTAAGTAATGCCACTGATGTAGCCAAAGGCGCTGCCAGTATTGTATTGACCCAAGAAGGATTATCTAACATACTTAGTCCTGTTAAAGTCGGAAGAATGATGTTTGAACGCATCAACACCTGGATACTTAATAAGATAGCAAGAACCATTCTGAAAACCTGTTTTGTTGTTATTGCCTTCCTTCTGCTTGGCAAATTCATTGTATCCGCTTCTGCCATGTTAATAATGATTTTCATGACTGATTTTGTGAAAATCTCATTATCCACCGATAATGTAAAATGGTCGGAAAAACCTGCAAAATGGGATATAAACGGATTAGCAAAAATTGGAATTGTGATAGGATTGATTATGACTTTAGAAGCATTTGGGATTCTTTATATTGGTTTGGATTATTTCCATTTAAATGCGGATAGCGGGGCGCTCGATACATTCTGCTTTGAACTATTGCTTTTTTTTGCATTGTTTTCCATATTTGTTGTCAGGGAAAAAAAACATTTCTGGCACTCCGCACCGAGTAAAACACTACTGTTCCTTTTAGTTGCCGATATGGCCCTGGGTATCATTTTTTCGACATTCGGGCTATTAGGTTTTAAGGCCATTCCATTGACACAAACCTTCATTGTATTTATCTATACCGCCGTATGTTCATTCATAATCAATGATCTGATTAAGTTTATGCTCTTTAAGAAATGGTCTTTGAAAACTGTATAAAAAATTTAAACCAAAATGCTAAATGATGCAGGGGTGATGGTTCTAAGATAATTTTCGACAATAATAATCTTCAATCAATTCAACAACGAAATGAAAGTGGGGTGCGACTAAACGTCGGAATGGATAATATTTCCGGTATTTAGCATAACTTGTTAATGTTAGCGACAAGAGGGCATTAACGTTTTCAATTAAGGCCGGTGATAGATAATTATTTATATACATGAAAGCCAACGAACATCTATTTCATACACTACTCAACAAAGAAGTTTATCAAACAGGACAAATCAAATCATTCCCGGCGGATACTGTTATTTTAAATATTAACGCTTACATCAAATCAATACCCATTGTACTTTCCGGGAGTATTAAAGTAATGCAAACAGATGAAAATGGACAGGAGATCCTGTTGTA
>JADGPW010000248.1 GCA_017882265.1 Chitinophagaceae bacterium
AATGAGCCATATATATTCTCCTCGTAGTAATGATTTTTGACCAATTTGACTTATTTGACCCTTTTGACTATTAAGACAAGAAAATAACCGGAATATTTGTTCATTCAGACCATTCATCGGCATTATCTTTCTTTTCATCCATTTTCTCTGAAAATAAACAGGCAGACGAAAGTTTTTTCGGCTCCTTACGTCTATTTTCGTACACTTATTCTGTTGATTATGAAGATTTTTACTTTGATCGTGCTGAGTTTTGCCTTAATTACAACTGCAAACGCCCAAAAAGCGGATGGCGTTATCAGGGGGAAATTGATGGATACTGCTGCAAAACAACCTATAGCCGACGCAACCGTCTCCGCGCTGAATGCTAAAGATTCCTCCCTGGCCACATTTACCTTATCTAATAAACAAGGGATTTTCGAGATCAAAGGCCTGGCAGAGGGCAATTACAAACTCGTCATCAGCCACCAGGGATATGTGGAGTTTAAACAACTGGTTTCCGTGACGGCTACCGCAAAGACCGTCGATCTTGCCAGCGTTGCTATTCAAAAAGATTTTAAAACACTCGAAGGTGTCACAGTGACCAGTGAAGCGCCGATCAAAGTAATGAACGATACGGTACAATTTAATGCCAGTGGGTTTAAAACGCTCCCCAATGCAACGGCCGAAGACCTTATCAAGAAACTACCGGGAGTAGACGTTGACAAAGACGGGAACATTAAATCGCAGGGAGAAGCGGTTCAGAAAGTATTAGTGGACGGAAAAGAATTTTTTGGGAATGACCCTAAATTAGCTACCAAGAACCTGACGGCAGATATGATAGAAAGTGTACAGGTTTTTGATGATATGAGCGACCAGGCCAAGTTTACTAAAATTGACGATGGCAGTCGTAGTAAAACATTAAACATAAAACTGAAAAAAGATCGTAACAAAGGATATTTTGGAAGGGCATTATTGGGTATTGGCGACCAGGGAAAATATGAAGGCAACCTTAGCCTGAGCAAGTTTAATGGAAATACAAGAATATCATTGCTTTTTAATTCCAATAATATTAATAAGCAGGGATTCTCCTTCTCTGATATTATCAGTTCTATGGGGGGCTTTGGCGGATTTGGCAATAGTGGCGGCGGTGGTCGCGGCGGTGGTGGATTTGGCGGTGGTGGTGGTGGATTTGGCGGTGGTGGCTTATCAATAAATACCGGCAGCGCCACAGGTTTAATTAAGTCTACATCTGCAGGACTCAACTATACCGATCAATGGGGCCCCAAAATTAAAATTACGGGGAGTTATTTCCTGTCTAATTCCAATACTACCCAGCAGCAAAGCATCCTGAGACAAAGCACATACGATGATTCAGTCGCTACGCTGAACAAAGAATCGGTTTCCAATAATCAAAATGAAAATCACCGGTTCAATCTCCGGTTTGAATACCAGATCGACTCCTCTAATTCTATCTTGTATACACCCACGCTGACCCTGCAACATTCCACGAATTACAGTAATGATACTTCCTACAGCAGGTCCCAGACCCCTGCGGTAGAATACCTGGCTTATACTGCAAGAAACAATAATACAAATTCCAGGAATGGATTCAACCTGGGTAATAATATTTTATTCCGGCATCGGTTTGCAAAAACAGGAAGGACTCTGACACTGGGTGTGAATAATACGATCGGTAACAGCCAGAGCCATGGTACTACTTATTCCGACAATGATTTTTTCAGGTCGGATGGAACGCTTTACAGTTCTACCATTCAGGACCAGATCAACCGGCAGAAAACAACGACCAACAATAATGTGATCAGCACCTCCTACACCGAACCTTTCGGACTGAATAAATTACTGGAACTGAACTATGCGTATACAAACAACCTGAGTACATCCGATAAAGAAGTGGATAATTATAATACCGGCTCCGGTAAATACGATCAACCGAATCTTAAACTGACCAATGATTTTAAGAATACGTTTATAGCCAATCGGTTGGGTTTTAATTTCCGGGTACAGAACAAAAAATACAATTACCAGTTCGGCTTAGCCGTACAAAAAGCAACCCTGGAAAGTCAAAGCTACCAGGCGCTGACCGCAAAAGATTCTATCAATAATCATTCTTATACTAATCTTTTCCCTACCGCTAATTTCAACCTGACGCCGAGCCGTACTAAAAATTTGCGGATCAGGTACAGCGGGAGAACCAACCAGCCCAGTATTGCCCAGTTGCAGAATGTACCTGACCTGACCGATACACTAAATCAAAAGATCGGCAACCCCAATCTAAAACAGGAATTCAGCAATAATCTTAACATTGGCTATAATTCATTTAATATTCTCACGTACAAACTGATCGCAGCCAACCTGAGCTTTACTACTACTCAAAATAAGATCGTGAACGATATATCTGTTCAAGGCCCTGTGCAGATAACACGCTATGCTAATGAAAATGGTTATTACAGTGCCAGTTCATTCGTGACACTGGGATTGCCTTTCAAAGATCCCAAATTAAAAGGATCAAGTGTGAACCTGACGAATAATATGAGCCTCTCCCATGATATAAGTTTGTTGAAACATATAAAATACACGTCTCAGACCTTTTCTGTCACCCAGGGTCTTGGTGTTAATATTAATAAGGGTGCGATCGATTTCGGTGTAAAAGCCAATTTTGCCTATAACACTGTTTCTTATTCTAACCCATTACAGGCGGGGCTGCATTATTATACCCAAACCTATTCCGGAGATGTCACTTATACTTTCCTGAAGAGTCTTGTTCTTTCCACGAATTTTAGTGATTTAATTAATACCGGCCTGGGCGCGGGATACAACCAGACCATACCCCTTTGGAATGCCAGTTTTAGCAAACAACTCTTCAAAAAGAAGAACGGGGAACTCAAATTCTCTGTGAACGATATCCTGAACCAGAACCAAAGCATCGTTCGCTCCGCCAGCGATAACTATGTGCAGGATACCCGAAGCGTTGTATTGAAAAGATATTTTATGCTCAGCTTCCTGTTCAACCTGAACCGGATGGGTGGCAAGAATGGACAACAACAACAAACAATCCCCGGCATGCCAAGAATGATGGAGCGGAATATGCGGGATATGCGGATGAATTGATGATAAAAACCCTGGGAAAAAAATAAAAACGTCTCGCCACAAGCGGGACGTTTTACATAAGAATATCGAACGCCGAACAAGGAATTAAGAATGACGAAGGTGTAAACTCCGGTTAACAGGGAAATGATTATAGTCTCCGGACTTCACACCTTCATCAGTTCGACATCCCTTGTTCATCTGTTCGACATTCTTCACTTTCTCCTTCTATATGTACTGGCCGTAATGGAAGACCCCGAAAGAATAAGGGATAGCACCGATCTCAGCAGGCGCAAAGGGTTGAGGGAGGGCTTATAGTATTGGCGGTAAATTTTTGCCGATTGATGGGCATGTACGAGATTCCTGTTCTTCATGTGTAGGATTGTTTAGATAGGGTTAACGAATGGCTTCTGTTTAAAAGTATATAATAAAAGTAAAATTTTATAATATTACCGGCTGTTATTAACCCGTTAAATCCGCATAATTAAAAAAGCGAGTAAAATCACCTGCTCTTATTACGATTACTGGTCATCCGCAACTTACATTCAACTATAACCATAAAATAAATAACTCCACGACTGGCGACTGTGAACTGCCGACTGCCCGGCTGCTGACTGCCCGACTGCCAACTGCCCGACTGAATTATTAACCTTGATTAACATTAAACCAAGCCCAATTAACGGGGATTACGGTGAACTAAGAATATTTTCGTAGCCGAAACAAATATAGCTATGAGAAAGATCTGCTTATTACTGATTGGGTTTTGTTTTACCACCACCTTGCTTGCACAAAAGAATGGTTCCATAAAAGGAGTTGCTTTTGATACGATCAGTAAGCAGCCGGTGGCCGCTGTTACGGTAACGGTACTGGCAAAGAAAGATTCTTCCCTCATCACTTTTACCATGACTGATAATTCAGGCCGGTTTGAATTAAAAGGGATTCCCAACGGGGAATACAGGTTACTGATCACCCATGTCAATTACTATAACAGCAATACCCGTTTCACCATTTCAGATAATAATAAAAATCCCGAACTGGGGAATATTGTCATGAATGATGCCATCAAGATACTGCCTGAAGTCTTTGCCAGGAACGAGGAACCACCGGTCACCCTAATCAATGATACGGTTCAGTATAACGCAGGGTCTTTTAAAGTGCAACCCAATGCGAGCGTGGAACAATTGCTGAAAAAATTGCCGGGAGTAAAAGTGGAAAAGGACGGCAGTATAAAGGCACAGGGAGAAAAAGTAAACCGGGTGCTGGTCGACGGCAAAGAATTTTTCGGGAATGATCCTAAGATCGCTACCAGGAATTTACCTGCTGACGCCGTGGACAAGGTCCAGGTCTATGATAAACAAAGCGACCAGGCCCAGCTTACGGGGTTTGAGGACGGCAATTATGAAAAAACGATCAACCTGAAACTAAAAAAAGATAAAAAGAAAGGAATCTTTGGTAAAGTAAATGCGGGGGAAGGCACCGAGGGAAGATACGAAGGCAAGTTCAATGTCAATTCATTTAAAGGAGCCCGGCAGCTTTCCGCGATAGGTATGGGTAATAACACGAATGCCGATGGGTTTACGTTTATGGATATTCTCAATTTTACAGGTCAACTGGCACAACTCAAACAATCCATGGGCGGGAATGTCAACATTAATATTTCCGGTGATGATGCCGCCGCCATGGGTATCAATGGAGGTAATAATAACAGCGGTATCAAAACGGCCTGGGGCGGTGGCTTGAATTATAATGATATCATTGGCACCAAGTTAGATTTTCAAAGCAATTATTTTTATAACCGTTATGAACCCAATACGGAAAGCCATATTCAGCGTCAGTATTTTTTACCCGATTCTTCTTATTTCTACAACCAGAATTCTTTTGCCGATAACCTGAGTAACAACCATCGGTTCAACCTGAATACCCTTTACCAGGTTGACTCAATGAATTCGATCCGGTTCACGCCTTCCTTCAGCTACCAGAAAACAAATAACCGCTCGCAAACCGATTACCGGACCCTTGCCGGGGATGGGGCGCTTACCAATGAAGGGTTTAGCAATACGACCGCTAACACGGAAGGTTATAATTTCCGGGACGACCTTATCTGGCGTAAAAAGTTTGCACGGAAAGGAAGAACTTTTTCGCTGACCCTGCAGACGGGTATCAATGAAACCAAAGGAGATGGAACCCTGTCTTCTATCAATAGTTTTTACAATCCCAACGGCTCCCTGCTGGTAAGAGATACATTGAACCAGACCAATACAACCCGGGGGGACCTTCGCAGTTATAACCTGAAAGCGGTGTACACCGAGCCGCTTTGGAAAAGGTCCCTGCTGGAATTCAGCGCCGGTAAAAGCAATACCAAAGCCACTTCACAAAAAACAACCTATGATTATAATAGGGCCAACGGGAAACACGATATCCTCGACAATCTACTCACCAATGATTTTGAAAACACCTATAGTTATACCAACGCCGGGATCCGCTTCCGTACGCAAAAGAAAAAATATAATTATGCTTTTGGGCTTGCCTGGCAGCAGGCGCAACTGGAAGGGAATATCATCAGCGGCACAAAAGATTCGCTGATCAGCAAGGATTTTCGCGATTTACTTCCTTCCGCAAGGTTCCAGTATAATTTTTCAAAATTCAAAAGCCTTGCCCTGTCCTATAATACCTCCACGAACCAGCCCAGCATGTCGCAATTACAACCGGTGCCGGACAACAGTAATTCCCTGAACATTAAGGAAGGGAACCCTGATCTTAAACCGGAATACACTCACAGCGTCATGGGCCACCTGAATATACTGAGCCCCTATAAAAATAAAAACCTTTTCCTCTTCTTTAACGGGCAACTAACCCAAAACAAGATCGTGAATTATGATAGCGTGAACTCCTTGGGCGTCAAGCGGACCAAACCCGTCAATGTGAATGGCGTGTATAATTTCAACAGCAATATCAGCTATAGCATGCCGGCCCGTTTCCTGAAAGGAAATGTAGAGATCAGCAGCAATACCGGGTATTTTAAAGGCAAACAATTCATTAACACGGTGCCTAATTCGATCAGGACATTCTCACTCGGCCCCGACATGCGGTTGGATATGAATCCCACGGATAAATTGAACCTGGCGGTAGGAGCAGGGATTAATTATAATAAAACAAAATACTCGCTTCAATCAGCGTTAAACACGAATTATCTTTCACAGGATTACAACGCATCCCTGGATTTGCAATTACCCAAACAATTCTTTTTTGCCACCGACTTCAACTATACGATCAACAGTCAGCGGGCCGCGGGATTTAACACCAAAGTGCCGTTGTGGAATGCCAGTATCAGCAAACAGTTAATGAAATACAATCGCGGCGAAATAAAATTCAGCACTTCGGACCTGCTGAACCGCAATATCGGCATCAGTCGTACTACCAACCAGAATTACATAGAAGACAGCCGTGTAAAAACATTGCGCCGGTTTTTCCTGCTGAGTTTTACTTATAGTTTAAGTAAAACGGGATTGAATAATGGGGGGAATGGAGGAGGGATGAAAATAATAACGCGGTAAACGGTCATTATACATAATATTTTCCTGAGGCGATTTGCTTTCAAACAATTACTACTCCTTTTCAGTATCAACAAAAGCCCCCTATCCCAATTTCATCATGAAATCATTGTGAGATCCATACGATCTCCCGCTCTTTCTTTTGCCTAAAAAAGAGATGTTTAATATTAAAAAAGGTTCGGAATATGACAATAATAGTTCAAAAATACGTTGAGAATCCTTCGGGCAATTAAATGTAAATACTGGGAGATTCCCGGCATATTCCCGAAAGGTTTAGATTTTATTCTCATACCAATTTACATCTCAGGTAATTGAAGTTTCCCCTAAAACAAATAATTAAAATGAGCTGTAAATCAACTAGATGATTCTAAATATATGCCTCTATAAAAGGACCGGGTACCATCAAAACCAGGCTTTCCTATTCGTAGATAAAGTTCGGAGGGTGTAAAAATGAAACCGGAAATAAATGGAGGGTATAGTTACAGAAGAATAAAGAAAATGACCAGGTGATCGATCTTTTATTTTTCAATATTCATCCAGCTCGTTGGTTATCCATAATTGCTCGAAAAGAGATGCTGCCAGGACTGGTTAAAATAATATGGCCAGTCCGAAAGAATCCTCTGATGGATTGGAAGAATAATAAAGTCGGGAAGGTCGGAAGATGGGAAGAAATAAATCTCCTTCCCGTCTCCCGACCTTCCTCGCAGAGTCCTGTTCGCAGAATCCTGCGGGTGGACCTGCAAATGATATGCTATTGAGGCTGCTACTCTCTAATTATTAATCCGTATCTGCCTATTCCCTCCACCCTGGTTATTCTTCTGCATTTCATCCATCATCTTGGTGGCTTCTTTGCGATACTCATCGGGAGTGCAGTGTTTTTTCCCGGTAGGTTCTTTAATGACCGAGAGATCGGCTTTTTCAGTAATGCCAGTGGCTTTATACGTTTGGCGCCCGTTATTGACATCCATTTCAAGGATCAGCCCGGGTAATTGGCCCTGATACTCGGCGGGTCCGGCAGATACAGGAATATCGGTGGCAAACCAGGCGGTGATACTGGAGGTATCCGGGATCTCTTTGCGTTCCATTTGACCGTTGTTTACATTCATGGTCATCCGCTTGCTGATATTGGTGGCGATTGCTTTCATACAGTTGTGGTTTAGCAAAGTCTTCGTTTCCCCGGTCATCTTCCATTTCAAAGAGTGGATACTATCGTCCACGATGAATGTTTTATCCATCAGTTCTCTTTTTTCCACGCTCTTCCCGGTTTCAAAATTATTGTACAACACATTATCACTCCCCATAACTACCATATGGATCTGCATGCCACCATCGCCGCTGGTTGCATTGCCATCGTCATTTTCTGCTTCGGCGGCCTTCCATAGGGACTGGTTATTACCAAATACCAGTTCAAATTTATCGGTCCTTGTTTTCGGGATCATCCGTTCCATTTCATCATTCATTCCCTGTACCCTCATCTGCATCTGGGAAATTCTTTCGTAGGTGACTTTACCTTCTTTTAGCTGTGCCTTTGAAAGGGTTAAGGCAAGCAAGGCACAGGACAGCGTAACTATTTTTTTCATATAAATTATTTTAACCAAAACTATAAAAGCAGCCCCGCAAGATAAGTTAAGTCACCTTTCATTAAGGTTAATAAAGGTTAAAGAGAGGGTAATAACAGCTAAAGCTTTTCTACTTTTGATATCATAATGGCCCTAAAGGATTCAAATACAGGAAAACTTCGAAACCCTTCCTTTGGAAAGCTGGGGGGAGCCCGACTCCGTAACCTGGCATTCCTGATGGGATTAACCATCCTGGGGATTACAGGCTTCCAGTTATATTGGTTAATGGAAAACTATACCCGGGAAGAAAAGGCGCTCGCCATCAAATCAGAAGTTACATTCAGGGAAACCGTACTCCACCTGCAGGTTAGGAAATTAAAATTAGATGTATTTAATAAAGACACGCTGAATCATAGTAATGTCAGGGTCGTTATGAGTGACGGAAAAGATGACCAGGGAAATAGCCATTTTAGCCCCAAGGAGATCGTGTCCACGATCAATGTCATTCGTGACAAACTAACAGATTCATTGAAAAAGACGTCTTTCAAAAAAGGGATGTTCATTTCAATGGATAAGGCTTCGGTGACCTATAGCCATGATTCACTTAAATTCAGGGGAGATATACCCGAACACGGGGGCAATCATATTTTTAATCTCCTGTACGGGGTAGATTCCTTGCAGGATTCTTTAAAACTTTCAGAGATCAA
>JADGPW010000249.1 GCA_017882265.1 Chitinophagaceae bacterium
TATTCAACTGTAAATTTTAATCAACCGGTTTATTATGATGGTACCGGAGTTACGACTACTTCCACAATATCACCGGACAGATTAATAAATTGCGGGGGTAGTGGCAATTACCTCTATTACATCAGCTACGACACCACTTTCAAAGCAAAATCAGTGGTGAGGTATAATGGTTCAACACTTACTGCCGTCTTTAATTTCCGGAACGCAATAACTGCCACTGTTGCTGATCTTGCCGTGGATAGTACCGGGAACGTGTGGGTTTGTACCGGCCTCAATAATGGTGCATTCCAGACCGACACCTTAAATGTTGTTACACCAGCCGGTCAGTTGCTTAAACAGTATCCTTTTTCATATAATACGCTTAATGGGTATGGTTGTTTTTTATTACACGGTAAACTTTATGTGGGATTAGGATCATCAAATACCGGTCATCCGAATACGATATTGCCCATTACCATAACGCAAAGTTCAGCCACTGCAGGAACCCCTGTCCCCATGCCTGTAACAACCACTTATTCAGATATGGCAAGCTGCTCGGCCGGTTCACCATTTGCTGTATATGAACACAAAATGTTATCAGGTATTAATGTCTACCCCAATCCTGTTGCTGATAAACTAACGATTACCAGCAACCCCGGTGAATTCCTGGAAATCAGTTTATATGATCTCACATCGAGAGAGCTTTACCATCAATACTTTACCAATTCGGTTACCCTGAATACTGAGCTTCTCGCAAAAGGAATCTATCTTTACATAATAAAGAATAAAACCGGGAAGGAACTATCAGGAAAATTAGTGAAACAATAAACTTACCAATCCTGATCAATCCGTTCAGTATACTTATCGAATGCACCTGATAGAATCTTACGATTACATCATCATCGGATCCGGGTTCGGAGGTTCTGTCGCTGCTTTGCGATTGGCTGAAAAGGGGTATTCTGTTCTTGTAATCGAGAAAGGGAAAAAATATGATAATACCGATTTCCCGAAGACAAACTGGAACGTTCGCAAATGGTTCTGGGTACCCGGAATAAAATTATTCGGTATCCAGAAATTAACTTTTTTTAGGCACATTACCATTCTGAGTGGCGTTGGTGTTGGCGGTGGTTCATTGGTATATGCAAATACATTACCAAAACCCAAATCCGCTTTTTTCAACCAGGGTTCATGGGCGGGTCTGGATAACTGGGAAACAGAATTAACTCCTTTCTATGATATAGCCAGAGAAATGCTCGGAGCCACTGAAAATCCACTATTGGGTCCAAGTGACCTGGCACTTCAAAAACTGGCGCAGCAGATCAGCAGAGCGGATTGCTTTGCCCCAACAACCGTCGGCGTTTTCTTTGGTGAACCGGATAAAACGGTAAAAGATCCTTATTTTAACGGGAAAGGTCCGGAAAGGAAAGGCTGTATCCATTGCGGAGCATGCATGACCGGCTGCAGGCAGAATGCGAAAAATTCACTGGATAAAAACTATCTTCACCTGGCACAGGAATCAGGTGTAACCATCCTCCCGGAACATGAAGTTATCGATGTCAAACCGCAAGGTGAACATGGGGAAAATGGTTATGAGATCACATTCCGGAAATCAACAAAATATTTTTCTGCTAAAAAACGGATATCCTCCAAAGGAGTCATTTTCTCAGGAGGTGTTATGGGCACGGTTCCGCTACTTTTGAAACTCAGGAAATCCTCATTACCCCATCTGAGCCCGCGTGTCGGCGATATGATCAGATCAAATAATGAAGCATTGATTACAAATACCACTATTGATAAAAATCCCGAACTGCATAAAGGGCTGGCCATTGGTTCAATCCTTGAACTTGATGAGAATAGCCACCTGGAGCCGGTCCGTTATGGAGAAGGTTCAGGCTTCTGGAGAATGACGATGTTACCCATGGTAAGTGAACGGAATTTTTTCAAACGGTTCATGAAATTGATCTTAATACTAGTTAGATCCCCGTTTACATGGTTAAGAATTTTATTTGTCCGTGATTATGCTAAAAGCTCTTCCATTTTATTATTCATGCAGCATCTTGACAGCACATTAAAATTCAGGAGAGGGATTTTGGGTACTAAAACAAGGATCGAAAAAGGCAAAGCGCCCACCCCTTTTATTCCGGAAGCGCATGCCATTGCACATGCCTATTCGAAAATAATCAATGCAAGACCTCAGGTTATTGTAACCGAAACCATAACCGGAATTCCTTCCACGGCGCATATTTTAGGAGGCGCCTGCATGGGTAAAACAAAAGAGGATGGCGTGATTGACAGCAATAATAAAGTTTTCGGGTACGAAGATATGTATGTCTTCGACGGCTCGGTGATTTCTTCCAATCCCGGGGTAAATCCTTCCCTGACCATAACCGCCATTTCCGAAAGAGGTGTTAGTAAAATCCAGGCAAACAGATAAATCATGGATATAACAGAAATTGTGCAACAGCAGAAAGACTATTTTAAAAGTCAGAAGACAAAAGATGTTGCTTATAGAAAAGCTTTGCTAAAACGTTTACGTGAAGAATTGGTGAAACGCGAAAAGGACATCATTGATGCCCTGTATGCAGATTTCCGGAAACCGGAGTTTGAAAGTATCGGGACAGAAACAAGGATAGTTATCAATGAGCTTGACCTGGCGCTGAAAAAATTGAATACTTGGTCCAAACCCCGGTCAGTCATGCCCGTAATATTAAATTTTCCGTCGGGCAGTACAATTTACAATGAACCCTATGGAA
>JADGPW010000250.1 GCA_017882265.1 Chitinophagaceae bacterium
AACACATTGGCATCTATATACGTGTTGGGACAAGGGGGTTTAGTACTCAGGAACATGGATGCTTTTGTTTAATATAATCACTTTCAACCTTTCATCCCAAATTACATATTTGCTATTTCTTATTAACCAAATCCGCCAACTCCTTAAATCTGATTCATTAGGTGGATCAGGCCCAATAACATTGCCTCCTGAGGTTGACGATATGCCGGTTAAATCTGACATAAACCATGCGGCCCGAAGAACGTTTGTTACAACTTTCGGATATGGTTTTTTGAGATAAACTTCAATAGTATCAAGCTGATTATTGACTATACGGATTGCAGTACTGTCTTGTGAAGATGAAATAAGGCTTTGACATAATAAAACAGCAATTAAAAGTGAAGTCTTTAACTGTTTTGACATACTATTTCTTTTTCGCCCTTTTTTGAACGGGCTTTTCTTCTTCCTTCTTAGGACTAAACAGGGCAATCCAAAAAAATACGACTGAAACTCCGGTATTATGTACTTGTAGCTTAAAATAAATTTTTACTCGATTAATTAATGACAGGCATATACCGATAAAGCAAAGCTAACTAAAAAAAAGAGGGGGTTTTTAGTCGCCCCCGTTTTTTAATCCTTACCTATTAGCTGTCTGTATTGGCAACTTTATCCAAGTTGGGACAAGGGGATGATAAGGAACTCACTTTATGTATTAGTAGTACTTTAGTTCCAAAATCTTTTACATGACGGAGTATATAATTTATTCAGACGTTAGCCTTGCAAAACTTTCAGCCTCGGTCTCCATGAGCCTTAAAGATGGATGGCAGCTTGCTGGCGGCGTTTCCGTAACTAATACTTTTACTACCGATGAAGAGGAAGCCGACTTGTCGGAAAGATTATTGTTTTGCCAGGCAATGGCACGATAAAATAGTTTTGGATTATTCGCTTGCTTTTTTAGTTCGTGTAATCAACGAAGAATATAATTTTTTGCGGCCTGCATTTTGGCTCACCGGTGGTGCATTTCTCAACTCCGTATTGGCAGGAACATTTTAGGCTGTTATTGGCTTACTCCATTTTTTCATAAGTCCAGGCAATTATTGACCACCGCTTTATTACCGTATTTGTGTTTTAAACATGATCTGCTATGACATGATTGTTTACTCTATTAACCTACACTAATAATACACTCTTAGACCTCGTAAATATTGTTTAACTTAGTATAAATAACTGTTGATTTTAGGGTAATCATCAGGTATATTTACTAAGGAAACCCTGAAAACAACTGAAAATAACCCTAAGATGAATGGTACTTAAAAGGTACATGAGAGGTACTTGAGTGAGACTTGAATGATAGTTTAATCATAGATGAAGCCTCGTCCGCCGAGGCTTGGCTTAGGCGGGCTCGCCCGCTTAAGCTTTGCGTAGGTGGAGCATCTTACAGAGTTGCCAACTCCTGTGAAAAGCTTTAAATTTTAAACGAATTGCAGATCCTCCCTCACCCTTGGTTGAAGTGTTCATTGACCTGGGAAAACAGATCTATGAATATTGAAAGAACCATTCAATTTATCCTGCTGTTCTGCTTTTGTGATAAAAGGAACAGGTACAAACCATGCTTTGTCACTACCTAATCTATTTGCTTGCTATCTTTAGCGACCATTAACCTGCAGATCTCAGGCATTCCTGGATCTGCTTAAACATTGAACAATGAAATATTTGCCCCTCAACCCAGAACTTTTTATTAAGAACCGGGAACGTTTTACACGCCAGTTACCAAGAAACGCCATTGCTGTTTTTGTAAGTAATGATGAAGTCCCGGTAAATGGCGACGCCATTTATCCCTTTAAACAAAACAGCGACCTGTTCTGGCTGAGTGGTATTACACAGGAAGACAGTATGGTCATTCTATTTCCTGATAACCCCGATCCAAAATACCGTGAAGTATTGGTATTGGTTCGTCCCAATGAACTAAAAGAAAAATGGGATGGAAAAAGATTAAGAGTAAATGAAGCGCAGGCGATAAGCGGGATCAAAACAATTGTTTGGCTGGATAGCCTGGATGGTTTGCTACAACCCTGGATCCACCTGGCTGACCATATTTATCTTGACAGCAATGAGAATGATCGTAAAGCAAGCTTACTACAAACAAGAGAATACCGTTTCATCAATGAAATGAAAACCCGTTACCCGCTTCACCATTTTGAACGAACCGCAAAGATCATGAAGGAATTGAGGGGTATAAAGACCGCGCTTGAAATTGAAGTACTGCAAAAAGCTATTGATATAACAGAAAGTACTTTCCGCCGGCTGTTGAAATTCATAAAACCCGGCGTCATGGAATTTGAAATTGAAGCGGAGATCCTGCATTCCTTTTTCAGCCAGCGTGCTACGGGCCTGGCCTATGGCAGCATCATTGCCAGCGGTGACCGGGCCAGGACACTCCATTATGTTTCCAATAGCGAGGAATGTAAAAACGGGGAATTAATATTGATGGATTTTGGAGCCGAATATGGTGGCTATTGTGCCGACCTGACCCGTACCGTTCCTGCCAGCGGAAAATTTACCCGGAGACAAAAAAATGTTTATAACGCCTGTCTGCACCTGCATGATTATGCCAAGAGTTTATTAAAGCCCGGGATCAGCATTATTGATTATACAGACAAAGTGGGTGAAGAAGCCACACAACAATTTTTAAAGATCGGTTTGCTGAAAAAAACAGAAGTGAAAAACGAGGATCCGGAAAACAGGGCTTACCGCAAATACCTCTACCATGGTATCTCCCATCACCTGGGTGTTGATGTACATGACCTGGGTACAAGAACGGAACCAATAAAAGCAGGCATGGTATTCACCGTAGAACCGGGTATTTATATTGAAGCAGAACAAATGGGTGTCCGGATAGAAAATAATATTTGGATAACAAAGAACGGGAATACGGACCTGATGAAGAATATACCTATTACGGTAGAAGAGATTGAGGCGGTGATGAAGCCCTCCTAAATCCTCCCTAAAGGGAGGACTTCCGTACAGTCATTGAATTAGGTTAGGTTGATTATTTTTGGAAACTAATATTTAAATAATGCCGAATAATTCCTCCTTTAGGGGGTTAGGGGGTATCCCCAATTTCTTTACGCTTCTCAATCTCGTATTCGGCTGCCTGGCTATTATTTTTACTTTACAGAATGGTATTATAATCACTGTTGATCCTACCGGCGTCCAATTGCTGAATATCCCCGAAAAAATATGGATGGCTTCGCTATTCATAGGATTAGCTGCCCTTGTGGATTTCCTGGATGGATTTGTTGCCAGGCTTTTCAAAGCAACTTCTGGCATGGGAAAACAATTGGATTCATTGGCTGACCTCGTAAGTTTTGGAGTGGCCCCCGCCATGATCATGTACCAGTTTCTTCGTTTGAGTTTTGCCCAGAGTGCCGGAGGGTTGGAGGTTTCAATTTGGTGGCTTTCGCCAGCGTTATTATTACCTTGTGCAGCTGCCTGGCGACTCGCCAGGTTTAACCTTGACGAGAGCCAGTCTTTTTCATTTAAAGGACTGCCGGTACCGGCTACAGGAATATTTGTTGCCTCCCTTCCGTTGATCTACTGGAATGTTCATGAATCATGGGTACAGGCATTATTACTGAATAAATGGTTCCTGTTCGGACTGTTGGTTTCCTTGTCGTGGCTGATGGTCTCCTCGCTTCCATTGATGGCACTAAAATTCAGGGATCTCAGCCTGAAAAATAATTTGCCTAAATATATATTGGCAGCGATCGCAATAGCAGCGGTACTGATCTTTACCTGGATGGCTGTCCCGGTTGTGGTGCTTGCCTATGTTCTTATATCTTTGCTCTTCAAAAGCAAAGCAGCATGATCTATACCGTTCAGATAAAAGTAATGCCCCTGAAAGAATTACTGGACCCTCAGGGTAAAGCCGTTATGAGTGGCCTTGTAAACATGGGACTTACTGGTGTGGAAGATGTAAGAGTTGGAAAGAATATCAGTTTGCAGGTCAATGCTGATTCAGCCGATCAGGCAAAACTAATGGCGGAAGAAGCCAGTAAGAAGTTATTGGCGAATCCGGTAATGGAGTATTTTGAAATAAGCTGTGAAACCCCCAATCCGCCACAGGCGGAGAGTTAGAAATTTCGTTCTCTCAAAACTTATTTTCTGCTTTGAATAATTCTCGAAAGGAAGAGGGAAATATCAATCTAGGTTCCCCCTTTAGGGGGACAGGGGGAATCCTCTTTATTGTTCCAACCCCTATCGGAAATCTCAAAGACATCACGCTCCGCGCACTTGAAGTGCTGAAAGAAGTTGATCTTATTCTCGCGGAAGACACCAGGACCTCTTCTCATTTGCTAAACCATTACCAGATCAACAAACAACTTTCTCCTTATCACCAGCACAATGAACACAAAGTGTTACAGCATTTAGTGAGTCAATTGCTGGAAGGGAAAAAGATGGCGCTGGTAACGGATGCCGGAACCCCCGGTATTTCCGATCCCGCTTTTCTGTTAGTGAGGGAATGTATCAAGGTGGGTGTAAAAGTAGAATGTTTGCCGGGCGCAACGGCGTTTGTACCGGCACTGGTCAATAGCGGTATACCGGCTAACCGTTTTTGTTTTGAAGGGTTTCTTCCCTTGAAGAAAGGACGTCAAACACTATTAAAACAATTATCCACCGAAGAAAGAACGATGATCTTCTATGAATCCCCATTGAGATTGGTAAAAACACTGGAAGAGTTCATCACCTGGTTTGGAGAGAACCGGGCCTGTGCAGTGAGCCGGGAAATGACCAAGCTATTTGAAGAAAATAAACAAGGAACATTGCGGGAAGTATGTGATCATTTCAAAGGAAAAACGGTGAAAGGTGAGATCGTCATTATAGTGGCTGGTTGTAATTAAAAACTGTCCCCTTTGGGTTAATAAAAAGGAATTGGGAAATCGTTATTGAGAATGGGTCGGGATTTTTCGATCATCGTGAACCCCCAATAGCTAATAACTAATCCCCAATTCCTGATTTCAGCCACCGGTCAATTTTCTCTTTTTGTATAGCCTTCTTTACCGAAATTTGCCAACCTGGGCATTAAACTACGTATATGAAAAAACATGTGATACTGGTTTTGATCATCCTTGGTATCCAGATCGTTACCTACGCGCAACCGGACCGCTGGCAGCAACGGGTGAAATATGTGATGAGCATCAATATGAATGTGCAAACCAACCAGTTTACCGGCAAACAGAAACTGGAATATTCGAACAATTCTCCCGATACACTCTCCAGGGTTTTCTACCATCTTTATTTTAATGCTTTTCAACCCGGCAGCATGATGGATGTAAGAAGCAGGAGACAGGGTACCATCATAGTGGGAAGAGGCCAGGATTGGGACCAGCGGATACGGGATCGTATACAAAATCTGAAACCGGATGAAATAGGGTATCAAAAGATCATATCACTAAAAATGAATGGTCGTCCCCAGGAATTCAAAGTAGACGAAACGATCCTCGAGGTCAGGCTCGATAAACCTATTTTGCCCCGATCAAAAGTGGTATTTGATATGGAATTTGAAGCCCAGGTACCGCTGCAGGTTCGCCGGAGCGGGAGGGATAATCCTACTTCAAAAGTTCGTTATTCGATGAGTCAATGGTATCCCAAACTCTGTGAATATGATTATGAAGGCTGGCACCCGACACCTTATGTAGGTCGTGAGTTTTATGGTGTCTGGGGAGATTTCGATGTAAGCATCAGCATTGACAGAAAATATATCCTGGGCGGAACCGGTTATTTACAAAACCCCAACCAGATCGGTTATGGCTATGAAGACGCTGGCGCAAGAGTTACAAGACCCGCAGGCGAAAAATTAACCTGGCATTTTATTGCCCCCAATGTGCATGATTTTATGTGGGCAGCGGATCCGGATTATATACATGTTTCAAGAAAGCTGAAAGACAGCCTGACCATTCGTGTGCTTTATAAACCCACCAATGCTACCGCTAAACAATGGGAGGACCTGTTGGATATGGCAGAGAAAGCATTGCCCTATATCGAGAAGACTTTCGGAGCTTACCCGTACAGACAATTCTCGTTTATTCATGGTGGTGATGGCGGTATGGAATACCCGATGGCGACTTTATGCATTGGACCGGGTGCGGCATTACACGAATGGATGCACAGCTGGTATTATGGTATGCTCGGCACCAATGAGTCCCTGTATCCCTGGATGGATGAAGGCTTTACCCAATATGCCGAGGAAAGAATATCAGCCTGGCTGAATAATAGCCATGGTTTTGCTCAGGCCAATAATTATGCGGGGTATTATTCCTTGGTAAAAAGCGGCAGGGAAGAACCACTGACCACACATGCCGATCATTATAATACTAATGCCGCATATGGCAGTGCCGCCTATTCAAAAGGATCTGTATTTCTTGAACAACTGGGTTATATCGTCAGTGCACAGGTGAGAGATAAGATCCTGCTGGAATATTACCGGTTATGGCGGTTCAAACATCCCAATGCCGCTGATTTTATAAGGGTAGCGGAAAAAGTAAGTGATATGAAACTGGATTGGTATAAGGAATACTGGGTGAATTCTACTAAAACCATTGATTATAGTATTGACAGTTTATGGGAAGAAGGAGGCAAAACAAAGATCCGGTTGAGCAGGATCGGTTTGATGCCGATGCCCATCGACCTGCAACTGACATTTAAAGATGGAAGCAAAGAACTGCATTATATACCCATGAACCTGATGTACGGTGAAAAACCGATCGAAGATTCAACCATTACACGTAAAACCTATGAACCCTGGAAATGGACAAGCAGTACTTATACCGTTGAAACAAACAGGAAGCTGGCTGATTTTACCATTGTTGAAATAGATCCATCTCAGCGAATGGCTGATGTGGAACGAAAGAATAACAGGTTGGAGTTGAAATGGTAAAACAACCGGTCAGGAAGTCAGTGAGTCATTAAGCCTGCCTGCCGGCAGCTTATCCTTATCCAAAACTTACCTTAAAACCCCGGCGGTAGCTTTTTGAACCACATAGGACATAGAAAACATAGTGTTCACATAGCAATCTATGTGTGTATTTCTTTGTGCCTATATTCCTATGTGGTTCAAATCTAACGGTAATTTTAATTCCGGGGTTATTTAGCAGGCCGGGAATAGCCGGGAAATCATTTTGATACATACAGTATATATTTTTCTTTAAAAAAGTCTTCCGTAAATAACCCCGATATTTCAATAATGCGGGGTCGGGTGCCGCTTTCCATAATTTCTGTGGTAAGATCGCCTCCTTTCAGACAGATAAGACCCGGGGGAGGGTTTTCGTTTACCGCCTTCTGTTTTTTTAAAAGAGGTTTAGACCAATACCAGAGATCTTTTAATGGAGCTACGGCCCTTGAAATGACATAGTCAAACTTCCTGTTCTTAATTTCTTCTACTCTTGTATGTTGGATCGTTACATTCTTTAATTCAAGATCTGATACGACCGCTGCAACCACTTTAAGTTTTTTGGCGATGCTGTCCACCAGGTGAAAATGTACTTCCGGAAAAAAAATAGCCAGGGGTATACCGGGAAAGCCGCCTCCCGTACCCAGATCCATTATTTCCATAGCCCCCTCAAATTGAAAACCGGCCGCAATACTAAGCGAATGGAGCACATGTTTTTCATACAGGCTGTCAATGTCTTTCCGGGAAATGATATTGATCTTTTGGTTCCATTCTTTATATAAAGGCGCTAACGCCCTGAATTGTTCAAGTTGTTTTGGGCTGAATTCGGAGAAATATTTAAGGATAATATCCATGGGTTTGTTGATGCAGGTTTCTCATTGATCATTGATCATTGAGCATTGAATATCTTTTTTGAGCAAAATGTTCAATATTCAACGATCAATGATCAATGCTCAATTCCACGACGATTTCGGCCGTTTCCATAATGCCGGGGCAAAAATGATATAATAAAAGAACATCCACATATCCAGGAAAATAAACCAGGGCCATAGATCCTTTTCTCCCATCTTTTTCATCGCCTTATATAAAATAAAAGCTTGTAGCAGGAAGCGAACCCCAAATACTCCCAACGCAAACCGCCAGTCATAAAAAATAATGGAAGCGGCCAGCAAAGGATAATAAACAAATTGCGTAATAAAATACAACCCGAGAAAGAACTTGTGCCGGGGTTTATAATATTTGGCCGTTGTATAATGTCTTGATTTCTGGCGAAGCCAGCCGCCCAGGCTTGTTTTGGGGATGGAGCGGGTAATGGCATCCGGGTCGATCACTACCGCAGTATTTTTCTTCGTAGCTACTTTGTTTATAAAAAGATCATCGTCACCGCTGGGTATATGATTAATGGAAGAAAATCCTTTGTTACGTATAAACAGGTCTTTCTTATACGATAGATTCCTCCCTACACCCATATACGGCATGCCCGCCAGCGCATAGGAAAAGTATTGGAGCGCTGTATGAAACGTCTCGAAACGGATCAGCTTGTTCAGCAGACCTTTTGTTTTATGATAGGCCCCGTATCCTAATACGATTTCAATTTGTTCATCATATCCATCCTGCATCTTCCGGATCCAATGTTCACTGGAAGGCACACAGTCAGCATCGGTCAGCAACAAGACCTCGTATTTAGCTTCCCGGATACCAACCGATAAGGGATATTTTTTACCTGAGATATGAATAGCCTCCTGGGTCAGCTCAACTACTTTTAATGACTTAAAGGTCTTTTTCAGTTCTTCCAGGATGTATTTGGAATCATCCAGGGAATTATCGTTGATCACCACCACCTCGTTACTGCTGGAATATTTTTGCACCAGCACCCCGGGCAGGTTACGGGCCAGGTTCTCATCCTCATCCCGGGCGCAGATAATGACAGATACAGGATGTTGTTGTGATTGTTTTTTAATGGGGGGCTTAAAAAAAGCTACCCGGCTAAAGAAAAAAGTATAATAAAATACCTGAATAACAGTAACGGCTGCAAAGACATAAAAAATGATTTCTCCCCAGTTCAATGTTGGCATAGCGGCGAAGGTAATGAGCAAAATGCAGTCGGCAATATACAGTTGGGCAGTAAGCAGTAGGCAGTCTTGCAGTCTTGCAGTCAGCAGTCTTGCAGTTGGCAGTCTTGCATTTGGAAGTCAGCAGTCAGGAGTAAGCAACTGATAATTGACAATAAGCAAAACAACTTCGCATAATTGAGTGCTGGCTGCCGACTGTAAGACTGCTGACTGCCTACTGCTTACTGTCGACTGCAAGACTGCCGACTGTTAACTATCTTGCAACCCGCATGGCAGCTTTAACCTTTCAATTACAATTTAATGATCCCGTTTCCAAGGCAAGAGCAGGCATTATAAGCACGGATCATGGTGAAATTCTTACTCCTGTCTTTATGCCCGTAGGTACCGCAGGCAGTGTAAAGGCAGTAACACAACGACAACTCACAGATGATATAAAGGCGCAGATCATTTTAGGCAATACCTATCATTTATATTTACGACCGGGTCTTGGCGTATTGGAAAAAGCGGGCGGACTTCATCGATTTATGGGATGGAACCGGCCGATCCTGACCGACAGCGGGGGCTACCAGGTCTTTTCATTGTCCGGCACGAGGAAGATCAATGAAGAAGGCTGCACTTTTCAATCGCATATTGATGGGTCAAAACATTTGTTTACTCCCGAAATTGTAATAGATATCCAGCGAAGTATTGGCGGCGATATTATGATGGCTTTTGATGAATGTCCTCCGGGCGCCAGTGAATATAATTATGCAAAGGACTCTTTGGAGATGACCCATCGCTGGCTGGATCGTTGTCTTACGCAATTCAATTCCACCACTGGAAAATACGGGTATTCACAAAATCTATTTCCGATCGTACAGGGAGGAACGTTTAAAGATCTGCGAAAACAATCCTGCGAATATATTGCTTCCAAAGAGGCTACCGGGAATGCGATCGGCGGTTTGAGCGTAGGTGAACCTGAGGAGATGATGTATGAGATATGTGCATGGTGCTGCGCGCATCTTCCTGCCCACCATCCCCGTTACCTTATGGGTGTAGGTACACCCTGGAATATACTGGAATGTATTGGCCTGGGCGTGGATATGTTCGATTGCGTGATGCCCACGCGCAACGGCAGGAACGCCATGCTTTTTACCACCCGGGGTGTGATCAATATTGACAATAAAAAATGGGAACATGATTTTTCACCCATTGATGACGGGATCGATTGTGAAATGAGTCATTCTTACAGCAAGGCTTACCTGCGTCACCTGATGAAAGCAAAAGAATTCCTGGCCTATACGATTGCCAGTGTGCATAATCTTGCATTTTATTCCTGGTTAATGAATGAAGCGCGTCAGCATATTCAACAAGGTGATTTCACTTCATGGAAGAATGAAATGGTCGTCAGGACGAAGCTGAAATTATAACAGTCGGCAGTCAGCAGTCGGTCAGTCGGCAGTCAGCAGTCGGTCAGTCGGCAGTCAGCAGTCGGTCAGTCGGCAGTCAGCAGTCGGTCAGTCGGCAGTCAGCAGTCAGTAGTAGACAGTCATTAGTCACTTACATCCAATAGCAAACGTTAATGTGCGAATAACAGAAGGAATGATCAACTAAAAAACTGTTAACTGCTGACTGCTGACTGCCGACTGCCAACTGACTTACTGACCTGCTTTCCTACCTTTGCAGCAGATGTACAAGATCGACTGGTATATACTAAAAAAATTCCTCGTCACATTTATCTTTTGTCTCCTGCTGTTTACGGTGATTGCCGTAGCGGTGGACAGCAGTGAGAAAACCGATGATTTTGTCAATTCAGATCTGAGCACCATCCAGATCATCAGGCAATATTATTTCGGGTTTGTGCCTTTTATCTGGAGCCTTTTGTTTCCTTTATTTGTATTTATTGCCGTTATTTTTTTTACCAGCCGCATGGCTACCCGCTCGGAGATCATTGCTATACTGGCCAGCGGGACCAGTTATAATCGTTTTTTGCGTCCTTACCTGTTAGGCGGTGTATTGCTGGCTTCGTTATTATGGTTAGGGAACAGGTATTGGATACCCAGGGCCAATTCTATCCGAAGCAATTTCCAGGCAAATTATATCGACAAAAAGGATCCCACCAAGAACCGGGTGATCGGGAACTGCGCTCAATGCTTTTACAGGCGTACCGATACGAACACGTTTGTGGGCATCCGGGATTTTGATACCGCTTCCAAATCAGCCCGGGGATTCTTTTTAGAGCGCGTAAAAAATAATAAGGTGGTTTATAATCTTCGTGCGGAAACCATCCGCTGGGATACCGCTTCCAAAAAATGGCAATTACTCAATGCCACCGAAAGGAATATAGATAGCATGGGAGAAAAAGTGATGTTCTATCCCACCATGACCATTCACCTGAATCTTCTTCCCAGTGAACTTCGGAAGGATGATTACCTGAAAGACAAATTGACGACACCGGAACTGGTGAACTTTATTGAGCAGGAAGAATTAAGAGGTACCGAAGGATTGAATGCCTTAAAAGTGGAACGGTACCGGAGAACCGCGACACCGGCGGCCGTATTATTGTTAACCCTCATCGGTGCTGTTATCGCCAGCCGCCGGAACCGCGGTGGCAGCGGGGTACATATGGCGCTGGGCATCACGATCGCAGCTTTGTTTATTATGTCGGACCGCTTCTCCACGGTATTTGCAACGAAGGGGAGTTTCCCACCTCTTTTAGCCGCATGGCTTCCCAATATTGTATTTGCCATTGTCGCGTTTGTGCTGTATCGAAAAACGCCTAAATAGGAACACGGATGACACAGATTAAACAGATATATACGGATAGCTTTTGTTCTTAATTCAATCCGTTTTTTCCAATTCGAAAATTTCATTTACGGTTTTCTTAAAAACACCGGCGATCTTCAACGCAAGGATGGTGGAGGGAACATACCTGCCAGCCTCGATCGAATTAATGGTTTGCCGTGATACTTTAACCGCCCCGGCCAGATCCTGTTGCGTCATATTTAATTTTGCCCTTTCCACTTTTATCAGGGTTTTCATTATCTGAATTTCTTTAGGAAGAAGAAAACAACATGATAGGCTATCAGCATTCGTAACACAATATGTAGAGATGATGGTTCCGGAGTAGTGTCTTTCCATATCAAGTCTGATACTGGCCGTATAATAATAATTCCGATCACAAGGATAAAAATAAACCCCATTGCTTTTAATCTTAAAAGCATACTCATTTCATCCTCGGTCTTATCCTTCGCCAAACTGATTAATAGCAGCCCAAGAAGAAAAAACCTTGGGGTAATTATACTCAGGGTATCTTTTGGCGATTGGATGGCTATCAGTAAAACACCTGCAAGGAACATGATAACCAACCCTACCCATTTAAAATAATTAGGCAAAAGCCTGATGATTTTATGATTTTTTATGTAAAGTTTGTTTTCCATAGTGTCAAACATACTTTACATTATTGATCCTGCCAAATATAATAACAGCAATAACTTTTCTTTTCAGAGATAATTTATCATAATAGAAATGGCATCATTTGCTAATGTCTTATAACTCATAGCTTTTTTTGTTGCGGCAGGCATCATTGCATAACTTTATATTTTGAAAAACAAGCCATCATGGGAATCGTAAAAGACAGGTTCAAAGCAAAAGCCGACCTCGTTGCTGTTGAAATAAAAGAGATGCTGAAAGAGCATGGAAACAAAGTTATAGGAGAAGTGCAGTTATCACAGATCTACCAGGGGATGCGGGGCATCACGGGTTTGGTAACCGAAACTTCATTACTGGATGCGCAGGAAGGCATCCGTTTCAGGGGTTATTCTATCCCTGAATTACAACAAAAACTCGCGCATGCTCCCGGTGGCTCTGAACCCCTACCGGAGGGGTTGTTTTACCTGATGCTCGTGGGTGAACTACCGGCTGAAGATGATGTACACCATTTAAGTTCTGTATGGCAGCGTCGCAGCCACGTACCCAACCATGTATTTGCCAGCATTGAAGCGCTCCCGGTCAATACACATCCTATGACACAGTTTGTGGTAGCTGTGATGGCCCTGCAAACAGAAAGCCAGTTTGCTAAAAGGTATGCCGCGGGAATGAATAAAAAAGATTACTGGGAAGCTGTATTTGATGACAGCATGGATCTGATCGCGCGTTTACCCCGCGTGGCAGCGTATATCTATCGCAGAAAATACAAAATGGGCGATCATATTCAGCCCAATGGCTTATTGGACTGGGCCGGCAACTTTGCCCACATGATGGGTTTCGAGGATGAAAGCTTTAAGGAACTGATGCGTTTGTACATGACCATTCATGCTGATCATGAAGGAGGTAATGTATCCGCGCATACCACTCATTTGGTTGGTTCCGCATTAAGCGATCCTTATTTAAGCTATGCATCCGGTATGAATGGATTGGCCGGTCCACTGCATGGTCTGGCAAACCAGGAAGTGATCAAGTGGATATTTGAAATGCGGAAAGAGCTGAAAACCGAATCGCCCACCAAAGACCAGATCGCAGAATATGTAAAGAAAACAATGAGTGAGGGGAAAGTGGTACCGGGTTATGGGCATGCGGTATTGCGGAAGACCGATCCCCGGTTTTCAGCACAAATGGCCTTTGGGAAAAAACATATGCCCGATGACCCGTTAGTGAAGACGGTATGGGATATTTACGAGACCGTACCTCCCATCCTGCAAACGATCGGTAAAATAAAAAATCCCTGGCCCAATGTAGACGCACATAGCGGAGCCTTACTGGTTCATTATGGCATGGTGGAATATGAATATTATACGGTACTCTTTGCCGTGAGCCGCGCACTTGGAGTACTCGCCAGCCTTTGTTGGGACAGGGCCTTAAATTTCCCGCTGGAAAGACCGAAATCGGTGACGACGGACCTGGTGGAATTATGGCTGGCAGGGAAGGATAATATCTGGGGAGAGTAAAGAGATAAAAGTTGTTTAGATAAAAGATAAAAGTTCCGCTAAATACGGGGCTTTTTATTTTGGCGATCATCAAGCAGAGTGGTCTATGGATTCAAAGGCTGCTATTCATGCTTCTACTCTTTTCATCCTCGGCACCAAGTAGTGCATGATCAGCCAGGCAAGCAGGTAAGAACCGGCACAAATGGCAAACATGATATAATAGGCCGTTTCGATCTGGTTGATGCTCCTGTAGTATACAAACAGTTGCTTTTGTACAAACAAGGATAGCACGATTCCACCAAGACCGCCAAACATGCCACCCAGACCAGTTACCGTAGCTGTTGAATTTTTGGGGAACATATCACTTACCGTTGTAAAAATATTCGCGCTCCATGCCTGGTGAGCCGCAGCGGCTATTCCGATTACCATCACCGCATACCACAAATTCATTTTACCAAGTACGAGGGCGAAGAATATGGGTAAAACAAGAAAAGCATAGATCAGCATGGATCTTTTACGTGCCTTAAAAACCGGCATCCCCTTTTTAATAAAATTCAAGGGCAGCCATCCGCCCCATATGCTACCTACCGTGGAAATAATATAGATGGTGGCCACCGGCCAACTGGCCGCCTGTAATTTTATTTTGTACACACTTTCAAAAAAATCAGGCAGCCAGAATAAATAAAACCACCAGATAGGATCGGTTAAAAATTTACCAATGATAAATGCCCAGGTTTGCTTATAGCCAATAAGCTGTTTCCAGGATAGTTTCGGTTGTTCTGAGGTTTCGATGACTTCATCTTTATCACTCTGTATATAAGCAAGTTCTGCTTCTGATAATTTCTTTTGATTCTTTGGGATCTCGTAAAACAACATCCAGCATATCAACCATACAAAACCCAGTAAACCCGTAGAGATAAAAGCCCATTTCCATCCCCAGTGAATGACGATCCATGGTACGCATAAAGGTGTTACAATCGCACCTATATTGGCGCCTGAATTAAATATACCGGTAGCTAATGCACGTTCTTTTTTAGGGAACCATTCCGCCACGGTTTTTATAGCAGCCGGGAAATTGCCTGATTCTGCCACACCTAATGCACCCCGAACGACCTGGAAGCCAACCACTGTATTTACCAGGGAAGTACAAACACCTGCAACACTCCAGAAAAAAGTAAATACAGCATACCCGATCTTGGTACCCAGCCTATCAATAATGCGGCCTACTCCCAGCATACCGATAGCATAAAAAAGTTTAAAGGTGATCTCTACGTTGGCATAGTCAGCATCATTCCAATGCAGATCGTTTGTGAAAGTAGATTTTAAAAAGCTGATAACGCTTCGATCAATATAATTAATAGTAGTGGCAAAAAATATAAGACTGCAGATCGTCCACCTGTATTTTCCAATCGTTGCTTGAGTCATACGACTATTATTTTGTGGCGCCATCTCTTCAGGATGGAGAAGATTATTTTCTTACCGATTGAATGATCCTCAATACTTCCCTCGTATTTTTCTCTATACCCGCGTAGTCTTTTGCTTCCATTAATTTTTTACTGATCAGTTTACTGCCCATTCCTACGGCACATACGCCTGCTTTGAACCATCCTTCTATATTTTCCCGGGTCGTATCTACGCCGCCGGTGGGCATAAAATCCAAATTCGGAAAGATCTCTTTGATGCTGCCCAGGAATTCAGGTCCCAGCATATTACCCGGGAATAGTTTAATGAATTTTATACCGCTGTTCTCGGCGGCAATGATCTCGCTGGGGGTCATACAACCAGGCGCATAGAAAATATCTTTGCCAATGGCATAATCGGCTACCCGTTTGACAAACCCGGGACTGACCAGGAAATCTGCGCCGGCAGCGATATAGCTTTCAGCCTGTTGTACGTTTTTAATCGTGCCGATGCCGAGCATCAAACCATGCATCTCATGATTTCTTACTTCCATCAGCTTTTTAAAGTTCTTCATGGCTTCCTCGCCACGGTTGGTATATTCTACTGCCTTTATTCCCGCTTTGTAAATGGCTCTTAATACGTCTACACTTACTGTTTCATCCGCATTAAAATAGAGGGGGAGTATCCCCTGTTCAATAATGATATTGGTTATTTGTTTACAGGTACTCATATTATCTCAGATTTTTATTTTGATCACTAATTTTTTAATCGGCCCATCACCGATCATCGGGGCATGCACATCTTCCGGGAAGAATATGGCAAACTGGCCATCGGTCAGTTGGAAATACATATCCGGGGCATCACTATACAACTGCACATCTTTTTCTTCATTATAGCCTCCCTGCTTCACCTGGCATTTCTCCCGGGACTTCCATCCGATTTGCTCCGTTCCCTGGAAGCAAAGCTGGATGTCAATATGTTTGTTATGGCATTCGAATTTCGCAATGGATTCAGAAGCCTTCATCCCGTTTTTGTCCGAAAAGATAGCTCTTAAATCCGAACCATCAATTTCATACCGCCCGGGCGCTGTATTGGCAAGGTCAGTAGTATTGATGTATTCAAATGCTTTTTCGAATAAAGGATGAGCATTAAAATACTTCGATGCATTCTGTATTGTATCTACAATCATTTCTTTTCTTCTTTAATGAGTTTACGTTCAAACAAAGTCTGTCTGATCTAAGTTCCCCCTTTAGAGGGACAGGGGGTTTTCTATCTCTGCACCCTTCCGCTTCCATCCCCCTTCACCAGGTCTTTTACTTCGTTAAGCGTGGCATGATTCAGATCCCCGGGAATCGTATGTTTTATAGCCGAAGCCGCCACACCGAATTCAGCCGCATCCGGCATGGCCATACCGGTTACTAATCCGTAAATAAAACCACTGGCAAAACTGTCACCACTTCCGACCCGGTCAATAATTCGCACTTCATATTTCTTTGTATGATAAAATTCATGGCCATCATATACCAGCGCACTCCAGCCATTATCACTGGCGCTGTGACTTTCCCGTAACGAAGAGGCAATATATTTGAAACCGAATTTATCTTTCATTTGTTTGAATACATCTTTGAAACCTTCCAGGTTTAATTCTCCCTTCGTGACATCCGTATCTTTTGCTTTAAATCCAAGCGTGGTATCTGCATCTTCTTCATTCCCGATACATACATCCACATACTGGCAGAGATTACTCATTACTTCCCTGGCTTTTTCTTTACTCCATAATTTTTTTCGGTAGTTCAGGTCAATACTGGTGGTAATACCTTTTGCTTTGGCGGCTTTCAGGGCGGCCTCCGTTAAAGCAGCCGCTTTATCACTTAATGCAGGGGTGATACCCGTAGTATGAAACCAGGAAGCGCCTTCCAGTATTTTATCAAAATCAAATTCACTTATTTCTACTTCGGAAATAGAAGCATGCGCCCTGTCATATACTACCTGGGAGGCCCGCATCGAAGCCCCGGTCTCCAAAAAATAAATACCCAGTCTTTCACCCCCACGGGCAATGAATTGTGTGTCCACGCCATAACGACGCAGATGATTGATCGCTGACTGACCGATCGGGTTATTTGGCACTTTTGTTACAAAGGTCCCGTTCAAACCATAATTACACAAAGCCGCGGCTACATTGGCTTCACCGCCACCATAGGTCACATCAAATTGATCGGACTGGACAAAACGTTTAAAATCGGGAGTGGACAGCCGCAACATGATTTCTCCCAGTGTGACTACTTTCTTTGACATAGATGATTTTTTTGCCTCACTCCAACCCCTCTCCTGGCCGCGTGCGCTAAAGCTTTAGCGGCGGCGCGTGGAGAGGAGCCAGAACCCTGCTATTGAGGATTATCTAAATGAAGCTTATTGTTAATAATATTTATTTTAAATCTTTAATGGGTGCGGGGTCCATATCCGTAAACGTCTGGTTCTCTCCGGCCATGCCCCAGATAAATCCATAATTTGATGTGCCGCACCCAAAATGCATGGACCAGGGCGCTGAAATGACGGCCTCATGATTGGTCATCACCAGGTGTCTTGTTTCCTGAGGCTGGCCCATGAAATGAAATACACGATGCAGGTCCGGTACATCAAAATAGAAATAGACTTCCATTCTCCGTGTATGCGTATGCGGGGGAACGGAATTCCATACACTGCCTTCTTCGAGTACCGTTAAGCCCATCACCAGCTGGCAACTTTTTATTCCATCCGGGTGGATATATTTATAAATGGTTCTTTTATTGGAGGTCGCCGAATCGCCAAGATGAACAGGAGAAGCTTTTTCCTTTGTCATTTTCCTGCTGGCATATTTATGATGAGCCGGGGCTGATAATAAATAGAACACGGCCGGATCTTTTTTACCCGCAGCAGCAAAGCTTACCTTTTTAGTACCCTTACCCAGGTATAGACATTCCAGTTTTTCCAGCTCATATTTTTTACCATCTGCGGTTACCAGGCCTTTCGCGCCCACATTGATGATGCCCATTTCTCTTCTTTCCAGGAAATAGCCTGCTTTTAATTCATCATGAAGAGGTAAGGGAATGGTTTTATGCAGGGGTTTGGCTCCGCCAATGATCATCCTGTCATAATGTGAATAGACTAACTGTACCGTATCATCCTGCATTAAATTCTGCACCAGGAAATTCTCACGGAGTTGCTCCGTGTTCATGGTCTTCATTTCTTCCGGACTATTTTGAAATCTTATTTGCATACCCCAATCCCTATAGGGATGTTTACTAGTACTAAAAAATAATGTTAATTAAAGAATCTATATCATAAAAAGGAAATTAAGTTGAATATCGAACAGATGAACAAGGAATATCGAATGTCGAAGTTCGTACATCCCTTATCATCCTGCGCCCTAATGATTCTTCATCACTTCTTCTGTTCTGAAATCCTTGTTCATCTGTTCGACATTCCCTACCTCCCCATCCATCCACCATCCACTGTCAATATCTCTCCATGCACATAATTACTTGCATTCGAGGCCAGGTATACCACAGCGCCTTTAAAATCTCCAGGTTCACCCCAGCGATTAGCGGGTATCCTGCTTAAAATTGACCGGCTTCTTTCCTCATCTTTTCTTAAAGCTTCCGTATTATCGGTGGCAATGTATCCCGGGGCGATCCCATTAACATTGATGCCTTTCCCGGCCCATTCATTGGCTAATGCTTTTACCAGGCTGCCAATGGCGCCCTTGCTCGCCGCATAACCCGGGACATTGATACCACCCTGGAAACTCAGCAGCGAACAGGTGAAGATAATTTTTCCATGGCCTCTTTGCAACATATGTTTCCCGATCTCTCTTGCCAGGATAAAGGGGGCATCGAGGTTAATAGCCATTACTTTGTCCCAGTATTCATCCGGGTGTTCCGCAGCAGGGGCCCGCATGATGGCGCCCGCATTATTTACTAAAATATCTATCACGGGATTTTCGGCCTGTAATTGACTAATAAAAGCATACACCATTTTCCGATCTGAGAGATCTGCCTGGTAGGCCCTGAATTTCTTTCCAAGCCCGGTTACTTCTTTTTCTATTTCACTTCCATGAAGTTCAAGTGAAGCGGATACCCCAATGATATTCGCGCCGGCTTCTGCCAGGCCCAATGCCATTGCTTTGCCGATCCCTTTATTGCAGCCTGTTACCAGTGCTGTTTTACCGCTACAATCAAATTGCTGTAGAATGCCCATCCTTATTATTTAAATGGTTACTTTTTTTACAGGACCAGGTTTGGGATCCAATTGCCAGTTAAAGTAACTCTTTGCGTTATGATAGCAAATATCCTGAACCAGTTTTCCTACCCAGGCTGTATCGTTGGGCAATTCTCCATTCTCTATTTCATCGCCAAACAGGTCGCATAATATCCTCCGGAAATATTCATGTCTCGGGAAGGAAAGAAAACTTCTCGAATCTGTCAACATACCAATGAACCGGCTGAGCAGACTCATATTAGAGAGGGCATTCACCTGTTTGGTCATACCATCTTTTTGATCTAAGAACCACCAGGCAGCACCCCATTGTATCTTCCCTGCCACGGAACCATCATTAAAGTTGCCGATCATGGTGGCCATCAGTTCGTTGTCGGCCGGGTTAAGATTATACAGAATGGTCTTTGCCAGTTTATTATTGTTGTCTAATTTATCAAGGAATTTGGCCAGCGCCCTTGCCTGTGAAAAATCACCTGTTGAATCCCAGCCGGTATCGGCGCCCAGCGTTTGCATCATTCTTGAATTATTATTCCGCAGCGCCCCTAAATGAAATTGTTGTACCCAGCCTTTTTCCCAATCCCATTCGGCGAAATGGGTAAGCATAGCCGACCTGAATTTGCGTTGTTCCGTTTCATTCAGTTCTTTGCCTCCGTGTATCTTATTAAAAATAGTGTCGATCTCAGAACCCGTAAAGTCTTCCGAATACATTTCTTCCAGGCCATGGTCGGAAACCGAACATCCCATCGCAGCAAAGAAATCATGTCGGTTTTGAAGGGCATATAGAAAATCATCAAAAGAGGAGACAGCGATATTTGTAACAGCTTCCAATCGTTTTACATACATGTTGAAGGTGGCCGCCTGGCTTACATTCATCGCATTGTCCGGACGGAAAGCAGGCAGGATGGGGATCTCAAACCCATCGTCTTTTATTTTCCGGTGATACGCGAGTGAATCAACGGGGTCATCCGTAGTGCAAACTGTTTTTACTTTCATTTTCCGCAGCAGGTTGCGAACCGAATAACCCGGTGTTTGAAGTTTAGCCGAACACTCATCATAGATCTTTTTTGCCGTATCCGGGTTGAGGATATCGTATACATCAAAATAACGCTGCAATTCCAGGTGGGTCCAGTGATACAGCGGATTGCGTAAAGTATAAGGAACCGTTTCCGCCCATTTCTGGAATTTTTCCCAATCACTCTTATTGCCGGTACAATAAGCTTCCGGTACGCCATTGGTGCGCATCGCCCTCCATTTATAATGGTCCCCATTCAGCCAGGGCTGCGATAGATTGTCAAACTGGCTATTCTCAGCGATCGGCTGTGGTGGCAGGTGACAATGATAGTCTATGATAGGCATGTCTTTCGCATATTCATGAAAAAGACGCTGTGCTGTTTTTGTTTTCAGCAGAAAGTTCTCATCTAAGAATTTTTTCATAAACCAACTTTAAAATTATAAAAGTCCGAAAGTCAGGAAAGTCCGGAAGTCCGAAAGAAATATACTATTATCGGAAAAGTTCTTCCGGACTTTCCGACTTCCGGACTTTTCTGACTCTATCTCCCTCAAGACTTTACAACGATACTCCACGTTTCCACGGAATAAAATCATCCTGATTCAATAATACGGCTTTGGGTATCACTTCCCCGCTGGCGGCTTTGATACAATATTCCAGTATGGCTTCCCCCATTTGTTCAATTGTTTTTTCTCCTTCGATCACCGGGCCTGTATCAATATCTATAATATCACTCATTCTTTTTGTCAGCAATGAATTGGTCGAGACCTTGATCGTAGGGCAAACAGGATTACCGGTAGGTGTTCCCAGCCCGGTTGTAAATAAGATCAAAGTGGCACCCGAGGCCGCTTTACCGGTGGTGGCTTCTACATCATTGCCGGGTGTACATACCAGGCTCAAACCTGGTTTTGTTGCCGCCTCGGTATAATCCAATACATCCACTACGGGTGAAGTGCCGCCTTTTTTGGCCGCGCCTGCACTTTTTATCGCGTCTGTTATCAGTCCATCTTTTATATTTCCCGGGGAAGGATTCATAGAGAAACTGGAACCTGCCCTCGTAACGATCTCTTCATAGCTTCTCATTAGGCGGATAAATTTTTGTGCCGTGGGTTCGTCTACTGAACGATCGATCATTTCCTGTTCCACCCCGCAGAGCTCCGGAAACTCGGCTAATAATACCTTGCCGCCTAAAGCCACCAGAAGATCAGAACAATAACCTACCGAAGGATTAGCGGAAATACCGCTGAAGCCATCGCTGCCACCGCATTTTACGCCAATACATAATTTATCCAGCGAAGCGGGTTGTCTCTTCAGTTTATTTATTTCGATGAGGCCTTCAAATGTTTTCCGGATGGCTTCAGTTATTAATTGTTCTTCACTTTGGGATTGTTGTTGCTCAAAAATATATAACGGCTTATCAAAACCAGGGTTGTGCTTCTTCAGATCGGTTAAAAAATCCTGCACCTGAAGGTTCTGGCAACCTAAGCTCATCACGGTCACTCCTCCAACATTTGGATGATCGGCATAAGCAGCCAGTAATTTACTTAAAATAGCCGCATCCTGCCGTATGCCGCCACATCCTCCCTGGTGATTCAGGAACTTGATGCCATCCACATTTTTAAAGGGCCTCACCCAGGCCCTCTCCAAAGGAGAGGGAGGAGCCAGGTTCACCAATGAAACATCCTCTCCCTTATTGTATGCTTCGAGTAATTTTTTTGTGTATTGTTTGTATTTATCGGTTACCGCATAACCCAGTTCATTGTGCAGGGCCTCCCGGATCACATCTAAATTCCTGTTCTCACAAAAAACAGTGGGTATAAAAAGCCAGTAATTGGCTGTACCGACCCGGCCATCCTTTCGATGATAACCATTAAATGTTCTGTTTCTGAATTTCGAAACATCCGGTGCATGCCATTCATATTTCACATGACGGTAAGCAAAGGGCTGGGCGGCATGTTTTACATTATCCGTTGTCATACGACCGCCTTTGGGAATAATGGTTTGCGCTTTCCCTACCAATACGCCATACATGATCACTTCATCTCCGGGACTCATATTCCGCGTAAATAATTTATGCTTGGCTGGGACGGCATCAGCCAGGGTAAATTCCTCACCCTGATAAACAACAGTATCTCCTTTGGCTAAGCTTTGCAGGGCCACGAGCACATTATCCTTTGGATGAACTTTCAATACCACCTGTTTCATCAGACGATTGTTTTATTTAATTCAACACGACGTAAACTGGTCATGACCCCGTTTTTGATCAATGATTTCAAATGTAATTTAACCACATCAATGAATCCCGGTAACCGGGAAAGATCAGTTCCCCAGAAATGGGTATCGGCCAGCACGGTCTCCACTACTCTTTCCGGGTCCTGGTCATGCCATTTATTAGCGAAATAATGGGCATATTCATCCTGGATCAAATAACTCGTTCCATTCGCATAGCCGGTATAATTTCCTTTTGGACCCGGGCTGCATTTCATAAAAAGGAGGAATGCAGCGAATCCAAGGGCCATATGTTCGGGGGGATGGTTTGCTTTAGTATAATAATTAACCAATAACGGGATGTTCCGCATTTTCATCTTTAATGAATACTGAACGGATATATTCATCCAGGGATGATCGATAAAAGGGTTGCGGAAACGATCGAATACTTTAAGTGCAAATGCAGTGGCTTCATCAGGATGAATAACTCCGTTGCTGATAACCGGGACGATCTCATGCAGGGCAAGATTCTGTATATAGGAGGACATATGCTGGTTGCCCATGGCTTCCCTCACGGTGGTTAAACCTGCGAGATAAGCCAGCCCGCAACTAAAAGTATGGGTGCCATTCAACAAACGTAATTTCAGTTCTCTGAATTTTTCAATATCGGGTGCGATCACCACTCCTTCATCAGCTTCGCTGAAAGAAAGAACCTGCTTTACCCGCGGATCGGCAGATTCAATTGCCCAAAGGCGAAAACTTTCCGCCATGATCATCAGGTCGTCGGTATAACCTGTTCTTTTTTCTGTATTGTACTTATCCTGTTCGGTTAATTTACCCGGCACGATCCTGTCCACTAAAGAATTGCAAAAATGATTGGCTTTTTTTAACCATTCGATAAAGTTGTTTCCCAGTTTATTCATTGCCGCCAGTTCCAATACGATCGAACGGAGTTGGTTCCCGTTATCGGTTATCAGTTCAGTAGGAATGATCACCATGCCGCTTTCCATCGTACCCCCGAAAACCTTGAAACGTTCATAAAGGAAGGACAACAATTTCCCCGGGAAAGAAAGGGGAGGGGATAAATGGATATCATCTTCCACCAGGGTGATACCAACTTCCGTAGTATTGGAAATAATGATCTGTATCAGTGGGTCATTGGCACAGGCTAACACGCTGTCCCAGTCGCCGTTTGCTTCCACTACCCGACTGATCGAAGCATTGATGATGGTTTCATCAACCGGATGCCCCTCTTCTATACCTCTGACACATAATGTATACAAGCCATCCTGTTTTCCAAATGCATCAGTACCGCCATGTGAAGTGGATTTGACCACGACCACCCGGCCGTTAAAAATGCCTTTGCGGTTTGCCTTGTCAATAAAATAATCGGGCAGCCCGCGCAATAATACACCGGTCCCGAATTGTAAAACCTTTTCAGGTAAAGAAAAAATCGCGGGGCTCGGTACCTGTGTATCCGGGGAAGAAATGTTTTTTATCGTTTGTCTTGATAAGTTCACACTTAATCTGTTTTATTTTTAAGCGCCTGTTCAATGCCCTGTGGATGCCATTTATTCCTGAATAGCCAGTCAACAGTTATATCCTTTTCATTTACCCCGGTGGGTAGATTATTGGCATACCAGGAATAATCATCCCCGGCTACCCGGTGACAGTCACTATAATATACTCTTCTTCCCCAACGGATCGTATTGGTAGTGGGGACGAGATAAATATCACTGTCGGCCATATTCTTTGAAAACCGGCAGCCCACCAGGTAAAATTGCGCATCACGATGATAGCGTCCGAGTTTGAAACCATTGTAACCATCAAAGCTGCAATTCTTCAGTACCGTTTTTTCATCGGCATTGCCGGAACCATCATGCCAGATGCTTGCCGGGCCTGTGTTTGCAATGAACTGGCAATTTTCTGCCCAGGCCCATCCACGGGGGCAATAAAAATCAACGCCGCCTTCCATCAGGCAATCCTTAAAATAAAACATTCCGTTCACTGTATTCCAGGGGCTCACCGTATCACCCGCATAAGCCCGGAAATGACAATGGATGGCTTTGAGCCGGGTCGCTTTTATCGTACGTAGAGCCATTTGGTGACCGGTGTTGGGTATTGTTTTTATATGTGTGATCGTATCGGCGGCGCAATGAATGATCCTGTTTTCTTTTACATTAAAACCATAATCATTGGCGATGGTCAGGTTTTGCAGGGTGATATCATTGCCGTTCACATTCATTGTAGCCACCCCCCAGTCATCAGGATGATCACAACGCCATTCATCACGGGCAATATCCTGCGTGATGATCGTTTTATCCCTGTCTTCGCCTTCCAGGATGATATTGTTTTTTTCAATAAACAATTTCTCCCGGTAGAACCCTTCTTTGATATAAATGATCCTGGGTTGATCTGATGAATCACTCAGGCTGTTGATCGCGGCCTGGATAGAAATAAAATCATTTTTGCCCGTGACAGATACGATGATCTTCTTTTGGGCCAGGGTACTGATCCCGGCCAGCAGCCCCAGGATGACCAGGCTATATGATCTTCCGTGTTTCATTTCCTTCTTTGTTGTCCTAACCATTTCACCAGTTCTTCACCAGCCTTATAATTTTCATATTCAGCTGGTAATTTTCTTCCATCCATGTACTCATTGTAAAACCAGGGATCACCCACCGCAAACACGGTCCCCCTGCCGTATTTTGAGACCGCGATGATATTATCATCCCCGTTTTTTAATGCAATCATCGCCGGTGATTTGGCCGTGATCGTACTTAATTCTTTTATATAAATTTTCTTTGTGGTTTTAAAAATGGAATGACCGGCAGGAATAAGAATGGCCCCCTGAGAAAAATTATTCCCGTCCACATGGTTCTTACTGTCTTCATTAAAATGGATCCCGAACCTTTCGGCCAGCTTATTAAAATGTTCAAACTCGGCATTACCTGCATCATTTCCTAACAGCAGCAAAGCTCCTCCATCCTTTACCCATTTTACGATGGCTTCAATATCTTTTGGCTGAACGTAGTTAGGTGTTTTGGTCTCTTTGTCCGTATCCGGATCAACAATAATATAAATGTCTGCTGTTTTTAAATTGGCTTCAGTCGGGGCATTAAATAATGTACGGGTTTGCATCCCGTATTTATTAAATACATAACCCAGTAAAGAATAGCCACCGTTGTCCAGTTCATTCCATACATAATGAAAAGGGATGTCCACCCCCGTGGCATCTGGTTTGCTTTCATGGTTGAAATAATTATCCAGTAAAACTGTTTTTGCTTTCTGATTCCCGATAGGGGCTGACAGCTCCATTTCATTACTGGCCAGCAGAAAGGCGCCGATACCTTTAGGATCATTAGTGATCACAGGCTCACTCATGTAATAATCAAAACTTCCGTCACGATAGGGATTGCCTCCAAGACCGGATACTTTTACCGTGCCCTGCAAACTGACCTGATCGTTTGTTGGACCAGTTGTAATGAATTGTTTAATGATACCTTCATATCCTTTTTTAGCCATTCCCATTTTTGATGCAGGTATATAACCCTTTCTTACTCCTTTGGCAATGGTATATACAAACTGGCAACTGGCGGATGCTTCCAGGTAATTCTTTTTATTGGAGGGCAGGTTCAGGATATCATACCATAAACCTGTTTTCGGATCCTGTACTTTTTCGATGGCATCCACCAGGCGGTTCAATATACCGATCAATGCTTTTCGCTGGGGATGTTGTTCGGGAAAATAATCCAATACATCCACCAGTGCGCATGCATACCATCCCATCGCCCTTGCCCAGAAATGGGGGGAGCAACCTGTGCTGGGATCGGCCCATTTCATTTGTTTACTTTCATCCCAGCCATGATAAAGCAAGCCGGTTTTAGGATCCCGGGCATGTTGTTCCATCAGGATGAACTGCCTGGCAATATCATCATACGCGGTGTCTTCGTGCGCCAGCCAGGCATATTCGGCATAAAAAGGTCCCGCCATATACAAGCCATCCAGCCACATCTGGTTGGGATAAATCTTTTTATGCCAGAAACCACCTTCGGGAGTTCGGGGTTGATGGAACAACTGATCCCGCAGCAGTTTTGCTGCTTTCAGATATTTATCCTTTAGCGAAACACTGTAAAGCAATAATAATAATTTACCATTGTTTATATTATCAAGCGTGTATTCGTCCTGTTTATAGGTTTTGATCGTCCCGTCATCCTTTACAAAAAAATCCATCTGTTTTTGGATATAATTGTAATAGCCCGCATCACCGGTATTCATCCAGACACCTTCAAATCCTTTTAAGACTACACCCATATCATAGTTCCATTTGGCGGGTTTGCCATCTAAAGCAAAAGAATCCTTCCAGGTATTCATCACGGTAGATGCCATTCGCTGGCTATAGGGTTGAGCGGAGGCAACGATGGCCCCCAGCATGGATGCTATGATTAAAACCCTTTTCATCATTTATTGGAGCGCCTTTTCAGTAGCGCCATAAGTAAAGGTTACTTTATTCTTTGCTTTTGAAGCGTCGGTATTCATCAATTTTATCCCCTCCGATTTATCCCCACTGATATTCAGGATCAGCGAGGCTCCGTCCCGGTAACTGATCTTGTCAAGCATGATGTTTTTGCTGTTATGAATATTCATCACCGGGTCGGTATTAGTGGTTACCAGTTTAATATTCCGTAAAGTGATATTGCTGCCCTCGGTGCAATCCAGTCCTTCTGTGGCCTGCAGCACCATATCTTCCAGTACGATCTGCTGCACATTCATTTCCGGTAGCCCCCTTATATAAATGGCTTTGGCGGCCCCATTGCATATGATATTCTTTGCATAAATATTTTTGAACTGAGGCGTGCCTTCTGTAACCGGCAGTGTTTCCACTTTGGGTGGCACTCTTTTTTCGCCTGCTAATATCACCGGGTCCTGCGCCATATAATACATATCAAAGAGGATGGCCTCTGTCACAATATCTTTCATCGAGATATTTTTGATGAAAATATTTTCCACGATACCACCGCGGCCGCGTGTCGTTTTAAACCGCAGACCGATATCTGTTCCAATAAAGGTGCAGTTCTCTACATAGATATTCCTGGCGCCACCACTCATCTCGCTCCCGATCACGAACCCGCCGTGCGCATGATAGACAATACAATTCCGGACAAGCATATTCTCCGTCGGCATTCCTCTTTTCCGGCCGGCCTCATCACGGCCACTTTTTATACAGATGCCATCGTCGCCTACATCAAACGTGCTGTTCTCCAGCAATACATTTTTACAGCTTTCCACATCGATCCCATCTCCGTTTTGAGCATAAAAAGGATTTTTCGCGTATACATTTCTAACCGTGAGGTCTTCGCACATTAGTGGATGTAAACACCAGGCGGGTGAGTTTTGGAAAGTAACCCCTTCGAGTAGTACTCTTTTGCATTGTGTTAATACCAGCAGGTTGGGTCTTAGAAAATCCTTTATTTCAATATAGAATGATGCATCTTTTTCACGGGTTATCTCACCGGGGTTCTTCAACTTTGATCCTTTGAGAGATCCTTCCGATGGATACCATGTTTTTTTATCATCACTTAACACTCCGCCTGAGGCTACTAATTTCTTCCATTGGGTTTCATTGAGTTTATCCTTCCTGACCATCCGCCAGGCATCGCCGTTTCCATCGATGATACCAAAACCGGTGATCGCGATATTCGTGGCTTTTGTAGCCGAGACGGGAGATTGATTCCGCATTTGAGGAATCCCTTCCCAATTTCCCGCCACTAACGGGTATTCATTAAAATCAGCAGTAAACTGAAGCAAAGCGTTTTTGGCCAGGTATAGATTTACATTGCTTTTCAATTCAACCGGGCCCGTTAACCAAAACCCGGCCGGGACCATCACCACACCACCTCCTTTTTTGTTGCAGGCAATGATCGCGTCATTGATGGCCCTGGTATTCAAAGTAGCGCCATCGGCAACAGCGCCGAATTTTACAATGCTCAATGTATCTTTTCTGAAATTGGTTTTTTGAACCGGGGGCAATTCATTTTTTTGTGCCATAACGGTGGCAGCAAAAAAGAAAAAAAGGGCGCTTAAAAGAAATAATTGTCTTTTCATTTGGCAAATTAAATGGGAAGTTTTTAAGAAGGTTCCTGGTGGTAAGTCTTTAAAAATGCATTGGTTTAGTATTAATACTTCCCCTCTTCCTCACTGAATCCAGTTCGCAGAACCCTGCGGGCGAACCGCCTTCCCGACTATTTTATTTAAAACTACTTTTTCCTTTGGTTCTATACACTTACAAGTCTAACTAGAAGCGGACTGTTAATCAAGGAATTAGCCCCCTTTATTTACGCAATCGTTGCCGGTAACGATGCCAGTTTCATCTATTCATATTACCCGCAATTTCCCGCAGGATTTAACCCGGATGTACAGCCTGCCTGGCGATTAAAATCCAGCGCCCTCCTTCCTTTTGCCAAACCATTAATACCAGTAAATGAACTTCCCCGGGTTTGCCGCTATCATTTGTTTTTGCATCCAGGATATGACGTACGATCGCCGTTTTACCCGTGATACTGATCGTTTGATCTTTCAGTTCGATCGTGACAAAATCAGATTTGCCGCTGACAATTTTTTCTACAAACTCAGCCTTACCCTCGAGATGTCCTCCACTGTGACCATAGCTGAGTTTATCTGAGACCATGCTCTCCAGGTTTGCTTTATTAGCATCGACCATGGCTACCCGCAATTTTTCAACTGCATCCGCTACCTGTTTTTCTTTTTTGGATTGTCCCCTGGTAACAAAAAAGGTGGTTACCAGTAGAACACCTAATACGATTTTCCTGAACATACCATTCATTTTTATATTATTTAGTAATACGAAACCAATCTATATCCGCATAACCCGAATCATTTGTTTTTATCGTTCGGGTACAGAACAATCCTGATTTAGCACCCACCCAGCGGCCGGGCTTAGCAGTCAGTTTTTCACCTATTACCGTAAAGTTGGTACCGTCTTTACTATAACTAAACTGGCAACTCCCTCCCGTACGGACCGAAACACGGAAATAAATATCTGCTGTTTCGATCTTTTCCCCCTCCTGCACTGTTTCGGGTTGGGCTTTATCCGCATTCTTACAAATAGCAAATGAAATATAATTTCCATCCGGCTTTTTCACCAGGGAGATATAGGCATAATCGGTTCCCAGGATGATCAAGCCGGTTCTTTCCCCATCGGTCACTGGGTTGAATGACAGTTTTGTGGTGACGATGAATTCTTCCGCGGGAAATTTCTGCAATAATAGGTTGGGTACGGTCCAGTAATTTTTTATACTATCCGGAAGCAGGTCAGCATACAATCTCAGCTTCCCATTTGTTTGAAAGGCCCAATAAGGACGGGGATTTGCCTGCCATTGCCATTGTTCACCGATCGGGTTGTCGTTGAATTCATCTGATTCCTGGGGAGTGCAGACCGGGTTTGTTTTCCCGGTATTTGGTTTTTTATAAACCAGCACCGGTTCGCCTTTACCTTCCTTATTCTTATCCATCCCGATCACCGGCCAGTCATTGATCCATTTCATGGGTTGCAGATGAACCACCCGGCCATATGCTCCTTTATCCTGGAAATGAAGAAACCAGTCTTCGCCTGTTTGCGTTGTTACCCAGGCGCCCTGGTGGGGTCCATTAATAGAAGTGGAGCCCTGGTCCATGACCACTTTTCTTTCATAGGGTCCGTAAATATTTTTACTACGCAATACTAATTGCCAGCCTGTGGATACGCCGCCAGCCGGGGCGAAAATATAATAGTAGCCATTCCGTTTATAAAACTTCGGGCCCTCGATCGTCGGATCTTTTTCATGACCATCATATACCAATATACCCTGGTCAAGTGTTTGTGTCCCGGCCGCATTCATTTGTTTTACCACGATGATACTTTTGATACCTGCACGGCTGCCGGCAAAAGCATGAACGAGAAAAACCTTCCCTCCATCATCCCATAAAGGACAGGGATCAATGAGTCCTTTTCCTGCTTCTACCAGGATCGGGTCACTCCAGGGACCCATGATGTTTTTTGCTTTAATATGATAAATACCAAAATCGGGATCAGGGTAATAGATATAAAATTCATTGTTATGGTAACGGATACTGGGCGCCCAGACCCCATTGCCATGCTGAACGGTAGAAAAATGTTCATCAGGTAGTTGTCTTTTTAACGCATGCCCGATGATCGTCCAGTTGACCAGGTCTTTGGAATGTAAAATGGGCAGACCTGGCACAGCGTTAAAACTCGAAGAGATCATGTAATAATCATCGCCAACCCGTATGGCATCCGGGTCGCTGTAATCTGCATGAATAACAGGGTTCTTGTAAGTTCCATCCTTATTATCTGCTACCCAGGTTTTGGAAATATTGCCCTGTGCAGTTACCAGTAACGGGAAAAGAAATAGCCATATGGTAATGAACTGTTTCAGTATTCATTATTTTTCAGGGTCCCAATCGCCAAAAATATTTTTGATAGTATAGGTTTTTGCTTCTTCATCCCTCAACTGTCTTGACCAGCTGATCCTCTTTGCCGGGTCGGAGGAAGGCCCGTAATTATTATATTCGGAATAACGTGCCGTTTTATAATTATCTGTATTATTCCAGTTGCTCCAGCCTTCCGGTCTTATATGTTCACCGATATAACAATGAAGATAAGTGACAGCGGCATAGGGGCGCCAGGGGCGACCTAATGAAGCACTGTGTACAGAGGTATCCCCGGTCAGGATACATTCATTGAAAATATAGCCAAACTTTTTTTCGGGTGGAGTAGACGCTGCCGTTACGTGCGAATTCTTTTTGCTATGAATATGGCATCGCTGGAACCAGGCCGTAGCCGAACCAAAAATGAAATCGGTAGTGCCTTCTATATAGCAATCCTGGTAATATTGCCGGCTGCGCTCACTGTTAGTGAATAGTACATCCTGGAAACCAATAAATCTGGAATTGATGAACAGGGCTTTATCGCCATCTGATTCCACCGCAACAGCCTGGCCGGCCGTGAAGCCCGCATCATTTTGAAAGCTGATGTTTTTGGCTGTAAAATGATCGGCTTTCACCAGGAAACTCCAGGAGTTTCTTGTATTAATGGTATCACCTTTGGGAGAAACCTTCCCGGTATGGTCATCATAGGTAAGGATCGTATTAAATTTATCTTCACCAATGATCGTTACTTCATTCTTAGTGGAATCGAGATGGAGTTTTTCTTTATACTCGCCATTCTTAATATAGATCGTGATGGGTCTTTTATTATTTAGCGGGACGGCATCAAAAGCGGCCTGTACCGTTTTATAATCACCGCTTCCGTCCTGGGCTACTGTTCTTTTGAATGTCTGTGCTGGTAATTGTAACATAGCGAAGAGCCCTATAAATAAAGAAAGCTTTTTATAACTGGTCAAATTTAACTGCCGAGACGCAGAGACGCAGAGGCGCTGAGTAAAAAAAAAGCATGCCTTGCCTCCGCGCCTCCGCGTCTCAGCGCCTCTGCGGTTAAATCCTCCAAATTGAAACCTCAACAGTACCGGATTTTTCATTCTAATTTATTTAAATGGTATAGGGCTAACAAATCCCATTTCTTTCATCCACATCTCCAGCAGGTTCAGCCAAAGATCCGTAGAACCGGGATTATCATCCAGCCTGATCCCATGACCACCCTGCGGGAAAATATGAATACTGGCATTTACTTTTTTCTCCAGCAGGGCCGTGTAAAACATCAGGCTGTTCTTTACATTGACAGTGCTATCATTTAATGCATGCACCATGAAAGTGGGTGGTGTAGCCGGTGTTACCTGTAATTCGTTAGAATATTTTTCGATCATTTCTTTCGTACTATCGGGTCCGATAAAATATTTCCGGCTCCCGGGGTGGGCATATTTACCCATGCTGATCACTGGTGAAACCAGGATCATAAAATCGGGACGGTAACCGGACTTATCCAGGGAATCGTTAATAGATGATACATCATCAAAATGAGTGGCTAAGGTTGTAGCCACATGCCCGCCTGCTGATGTGCCCATCACCCCCACTTTATCCGTTTTTATATTCCATTTTGCTGCATTCGCCCTGATCAGCCGCATGGCTCTTTGTGCATCCTGCAAAGGCGCCAGTTGTCGTTGTACCAGGTCAACCTGGTGGGGTAAACGATAGATAAGAACAAAAGCATTGATACCAATAGTATTGAACCAGCGGGCTACTTCAAAGCCATTATAAATATGAGATAATCTTTCATAGCCGCCGCCGGGACAGATCAATACCGCCGTACCCTTGTTATCGGATTTAGGCACCGGGAAAGCATATATACCGGGAGTGCCTACCCGCCAGATCCTTTCATTGAAAAGACTGTCGGTAACTTTCCTGCCATTGTTGTTTGGCTTTTTGCCTTCCGGCCAAAGCGGAATAAATTCCTGGGCCTGGCTGTGAATGCCATAAAGCAAACACAAAGCAATGATGATTTTTTTATCAAGCATAACAACTTTTTTTTGCCGGGAAGAACGGGAAGACGGGAAGAAGAATGTCGAACAGATAAACAAGGAATAATGAATGATGAAGTCAATCGTACCCTTCTTAATTCGAAATTCCTTGTTCATCTGTTCATTTGCTCTTATCCATCTTCCCGTTCTTCCCGGCTACCTCCTACAAAGTATCATTTATTTTCAACAGGTATCCATCCCGAAAAAATATCAGTTAATGTATATTCCTTTATTTCTTTTTCAGTTAATTGTTTCGACCATTTTACCCGCCCGGTTATCCCGGCGCCTTCACCTTCATTTTTATATTCGGCATAAAAAACAGTTTTTTCATTTTCCGGGTTTTTCCAGTTGTCCCAGCCTTCCTTTACTATATGATCACCCATCTGGGTGCGAATAAAAACGGTATGGGCATAAGGACGCCAGGGTCTTCCGAGCCAGGCTTTCTTTACATTGGTATCCGCAATCAACCGGCAATCAAAAAATACAAACCCGTAGGTTTGACCAGGGCGTGTAGCCGCCGCCGTAATATAGGAGTTGATAAGACTTTTGAGGGTGCAGCTTTGAAAAACGGCAGTGGCTTCACCAAAAATAAAATCGGTTGTTCCTTCTATATAACAGTTAATGTAATACTGGCGGCTATTTTCCGTGGCGGAATATAATGTATCCTGGTTGCCAAGCAGGTTGCAGTTTTTGGCCACAAACCGGTCACCCTCCACATGCAGGGCCACTGCCTGTCCCACTCTCCCTGCTGTATTTTTAATCGTAAGATTTTCTATCCGGCAATCATTGCCTTCTACCAGTACGGTGTAAGAAGTAAAAGTTCTCAGCGTATCAGTTTTCAGGAACGCGTCTCTTACCGCCAGGCGTTTGCCCGCATAATCATCATAACTGATAATGGTGCTGTCCCTGCTTTCGCCCACAAGGGAGATATTGGTTTTCCAGGAAGGGATAACCAATTTTTCTTTATACACTCCTTTTTTGATAAAGATGGTGACGGTTTGTTGTGAAAGATCGCGAACGGCAAAAATCGCTTCCTGTATCGTTTTAAAATTACCGCTTCCGTCTTGTGATACAATAAAACGGGAAGGATAGGTGACCGCCTGCGTGAATGCCGGATAGAATAGTAGGGAAAAAATGATATAGATCGCTATTCTTCTCATACTGGCGGAAGATTATTTTGTAAAAATCTTTTTTAAGAATTCATCAATATATTTTACGGTGGGCTCAAACCAGGGATCAAACAAACAAAAGGAATGAGGGGAATTTTCAAAGCTTTTGACTTCGGTATATATTTTATAGTTGTTCAATAACTTTATATAATCATCCCTGCCGGCATGCATCCTGGCCATGGAGCTATTAATAAAAAGGGTAGGGGGCGTGTTTTTCCCGGCGTAAGTTAATGAAGAAGCCTGTTGCCATAATTCAGGGTTTTCTTTTTTGCCATAACCCAGCCAATAGGTGGCTGATGAGGTTCTCTTACTGTCATCACCTTCTCCGGATTCAGGATGAACAAAAGATAAAATACCATCAATATCAACGACTGCCTGTACGGTACTGCTGTAGGTTGTATGACATCCCGATCCTTCGAAAACCGGGTTACCACCCGTAGTACCCATGAAGGCGGCCAGTTCGCCACCGGCAGAAAAACCCAACACGGTTATTTTGCCTGTATCAATATTATATTTATTTGCATTTTTTTTGATCCATCTCAACGCAGATTTAATATCATATACGGCGGCAGGAAACAAAGCTTCCGCGGAAAGCCTGTAGTCGGGTGTAAAACACACATAACCCAATGCGGCAAGCCGTTCGGCTAATGGATAATGCTGGATTCGGTTACCCGATCTCCAACCACCGCCAAAAATGATACAAATAGCTGTCCGCGGCCGTCCGCTTTTTTGTTTCGGGTAAAATGCATCCAGTAAAAGTTTCCTTCCATTGGCAGCAGCGCCCATTTTGCAATAAGTAATATTTCTTTTTTCGGCTACGGCAGTTGAATGGAATTCTTCCACGATTGTAATATCCGGGTATGTTTTTTTGGCAGAAAGCCAGGCGCTGTAGGTTGTAAAAGAGGTATCCAGCTTTCCGGTGATACCGGCAAAGGATTGTGAATAGGCTTTGCCAGATAAAAGACAAATAACAAGTATCGGGATGATTCGTTTCATTTATTTCTTGTCACATAGGAGGTTATTTGCCTGGAGGGTGGAATGACAGGACGTAACGCTTTCCTTGTCTCGCCGTTTTCCCTAAATTCTCTGCTTTTGAACCACAAAGGCACCAAGACACAAAGGAACACTAAGTATTTACTTTGTGTCTCTTTGTGCCTTGGTGTCTTTGTGGTTCATAAGGATTCAACTCAGTATCCTACCTTCCTGGCAATTCTTTAAAAAACGCTACTTATTTTTTAAAGGCACTACAATGATCCTCTCCGCCAGTTCAAGCTTCAGGTTTCTTATTTCTGCTAAAACAAGCTCCGCCATTCTTCTCGCACCCAATTCGCTGAAATGTGTATCATCCTGTTTACCATCCGGGTAATTGGGATGTTCTCCCGGACTCAGGTAATTGAATAAATATTTGGATGCTTCTGGCCCCACTTGTTGTAAAAGAGCTTTGCTTTTTTCATCCAGGTCGATCAGCGGAACCTTGTTTTCTGCAGCTACCTGTTTTACGAGGGCCGGGTATTCTCCATGTGTTTCGGTAATGTTTCCCGATTCATCAAACTTCCTCCGCGTCACGGGGGTGATCAAAACGGGTATTGCTTTTTTCGAGCGGGAGTCCGTTACATATCGTAAAAGGTTTGCTTTGAATTCGTCAGGTGTGGAATAGCGTTCTCCCTTATCTTTTGATTCATCGTTATGACCAAACTGGATGAATACATAATCCCCTTCCTGTAAATTATCTATCACGGGTTGCCATAGTTTTTCTGCAATAAAGGATTTGGAACTGCGGCCGTTCCTGGCCCGGTTATCAATGGTCACAGTGGAATCCCAGAAATTGACAAAGGGCATTCCCCAGCCCGTCTCGGGATAAGCTTTTATTTCTTTCACGGCCATGGTAGAGTCACCGATCAACCAGACCTTGATCTTTTTCTTTTGAGGAAAAGTAAATCCCATAATCGCAAGGAGACTGACTAGTAAAGAAATTTTTTTCATGATATTTATTTACTCTCCACCAGAGGACGGATCGGTGGGAATTAAGCTGTTCAGGTACACTTCAATATTAGTATAACGCTTACTCAGTTTATAATTCCCGGCATCTTCCGCATCAGCAGGGTTCAATCCATTCTTTTTTTCCCAATCATCCGGCATGCCGTCTTTATCCGAATCGACTGGTGCAGGAAGGGATTGTAGTGCCGGCCATGCTTTAACAGTCAGCTCATAGGCGGTACCGTGAGGAAACCCTCCCTGTACATCAATAAATCCGCCCGTTCTGTTCCTGACATCATTGATGATCCTTTGATCCAGTGTATCCCTTTTAGGTAACACCGCACCCACTCCTTTCAACACTAAATCATAGGCTTCCATGGCAGTCTGTGTCCTGACGGATCCAAAAGGAAATTCGGTCCTCACCAGGGCAGCGACCTGGTCGGTTACCGATCCGTTTTGCATGACAACCCCCAGCTCATTAAATTGGGTAATTGACGAGGACCCGTCTACATAATTTCCATTCAAATAAAATTTTCCAAACGGGATGGAAGGCGGTTTATTGTAGGGGATTAAAATTCTTCCTTTTGCATACTCTTTGGTAGAAGGCCCATATTTGTAATAATTATTCACCATATTGTAGTTACCGCCCTCCCCGGCATATATATTACTGTTAGCCCAGTTGTAGATCACATTATTCCGGTAATCACAATTTTCAGAAGGAATATTCCTGATCCCATCAAACCTCGGTGTCCTGTTGGCGCAGTGAGCAAAAAGATTATGATGAAAAGAAGAATGAAAACCGCCCCAGATAGCGCCATAACCATGATGTTCGTAATCACTATCCCCCTTTTCAAAATGATAGGAATAATTCAAAGGCTCGGAGATCAGGTTCCATTGAAGGGTGGTGCTGTCGCCAGCGTAAACAGAAAATGCTTCATCGGTACTCCAGCTTATGCTGCAGTGATCAATAATAATATTCTTACGATGCGTGCCCCCGAATGCATCATCGCCTCCATTACCATCTACCATTCCACCTTTCTGATTTTTATCGCCCATGCGGAACCGAATGAACCTTACTATCATATTATCTCCATGAATAAAAACAGGATAATCAGCCAGGCAAATACCATCACCCGGGGCTGTTTGCCCGGCAATAGTTATATCAGACCTGATCTTCAGGGGAGATGCAAGGTGAATAGTTCCGGAGACAGCAAAAACAACTATTCTTGGTCCTTTTGCCGTAACCGCTTTTCGGAAACTTCCTTCGCCATCGTCTTTCAGGTTAGTAATGATCATCACTTTTCCCCCACGACCGCCCGTGGTGTATTTACCAAAACCTTCAGCGCCGGGAAAAGCTATGTGAGGCTCATCAGGCTTCATGGTTATTGAAGATTGATTTTGTCCCGTACAGGATAATAGAACATTCATCAACAAACAAGCAAGAAAAAATTTCTTTGTCACATCGATCCATTTAATAATAGGCGAACAGTCTATACAAACTTAAGGCTGCCTTCCTTTTTCAATTTTAGGATAAGCAGCCTTGTTATACGTGTCAGACACCCACAAGTATCATAAACCCCGAAGGTGTCTGACAAAAGGTGTCAGACACCTTCCCCCCTTAATACCCGGGGTTTTGGGTTAAATTAACATTCGCATCTCTTGCAGGTTGCGGTATCGGCATTAACTCACTTTTTCCGCTCACAAAATTGGTGGCAAACCTGCCCAATGGTGATGTGGTTCCTGCTGTAGCAATGGCAGTGCTTAGCCAAACCACTTTTGTGGTTCCTGCCGGGGTTGCCGTAGGAGCGGTTTTGTAAAGAGAATTAGCCCAAAGACCACCGATATTATTATCATCTGAAACAGATGTAGTAAAATAATACATGGATATAGGCAGTGCGGTTGTCAGGCAATAAGCAGGAAAAGCTCCCATGTAGGAAGGATTCAGCATGACCGTACTGGTAGACATTTTTGTTAAGTTAGCCTTTGTCTCATTTAAAGCGGTTCCCAGTAAATTCCAGCGTAACAGGTCAAATTTTCTTTCTCCTTCGCCACCAAGTTCTAATGATCTTTCCCGGACTATCGCTTTAAAGAAATCTGTTTTGATCAAACCAGCAGGGATATCAACCGTTGCATCTGGCGTACCAATAGGTTTGCCATAACCTCTTCTGCGTACCATATTGATGGCGTTATAAGCAGCAGCCGTGGGCCCATTGATTTCATTTTCAGCTTCGGCGAACATTAATAATACATCAGAATAACGCAGTATCTGCCATTTTAGACCCATATACTGAACGGCATTGGTCGGAGAAATAACAGGGTTGGTGATCCAGTCTCTCCTGTATTTGCCATCGCAAATTGCCACGATGGCCTGCCCGATCTTAGTTGTACCATTGGCGGCTACATTGTATGCGGCACAGGTCACATCTCTTCGCTGGTCGGTTGAATCAAACATGTAAAAATAAGTAGGCATTATATTTATACTCTTATTCCCCAATCCATTTACTGTAGGTCCGTTATAATAAGCAAGCTTGGTGTCTTCGGAGCCGGTCAAACCAATCGCACTGGTCTGGAACATCAGTTCTCCATTTGGATCGGCCACCGCATGCCCGTTTACCTGGTCTTTCCAGAGTGATTTAAAACTTGGGTTCAGTGAATGTTGCCCGGAAGCGATGATATCATTGCATTCCGTTCTTGCTATCTGGTAATAGGTCAGGTAGTCCGATCCTCTTTGCAGGGTGGCATTGCTACGTAATGACCAACCACCCCTGAATAAAGCGATCCTCGCTCTCAAGCCTTTTACCGCTCCTTTTGTAATTCTTTCATCAACCTGATCCCCGATCGTAGTAACCTCGTTACGCCAGGGTACCAGGGCTTCTGCGATCAGCAAGTCATTTAATAAATGATTATACAAGGTATCCCTGTCTACCTTGGAAGGAAAAGGATTGGCATTAGCAATATTATATGCGGAAGTGAAATGTGCTGGTAGATCTCCCCAGATCATGATCGCTTCCAGGTAAAATTGCGCCCTTAAGGTCAGCGCTTCCCCATACATTCTTTGTAATTGTTTCTTTTGCTGGTCGGTACCCGAAGTGTACATAGCCATGGCAGGAATATTGTCAATACAAACATTGGCAAATTCGATCCCCTGGAACAATTGATTGAAAGGGCTTGTCAGTTGTGCGTTGCCGGAAGTGGCTGCATAGCGGGCAATATCCCTTCTGTCGTTATCACCGGCGCCGGTGGGTCCCTGCGTTTCATCATTGTCAACCGTGTAGTATAAACTCAACCGGATACCAAATCCCTGGTCGCCTACCAACCGGCTATAGACACCGGCAATGGCTTTATAGGTACTGGCCACATCGTTAAAGACCACCTGGGTGCTTACATCAGTAATGGGCAATTGATTCAGGTATTTTTTGCAACTACCTAAGGCCAGCAACATTATCATGGCTGTTATCAGCGCCGGTATCTTGAAATATTTTGTATTCATATCGCGAGTTTTAATTGTAATGATCAGAATGTGGCGTTTACGCCAAAAATAAAGCTCCGGCTCTTGGGATAAGCTGAATAATCAAGACCCGGGGTTAATGGGCTGCTGCTTACACTAACTTCAGGATCATAACCTGTGTATTTGGTAAGGATCGCCACATTATTACCGGTCAGGTAGAACCGCAATTTATCCATCTTTAACCCCAACAGTTTTTTGATCGGAAGGCTGTAACCGATACTTATATTATTGACGCGTAAGAAAGAGCCGTCTTCCATCGCCCATGAAGAAGGATAAAAAGCACCGGCGCTTTTCAGCGGCGCCCACATCGTAGCGCCAGCGTTCATAGCGGAAAGCAGGTCTGGCGCGATACCAATTACCTGGCCTGCACTATTTGCATATTCGGCTGTTTGCCCGGATGGGGTGACCACCCTCCAGCGATTAGTCATAATAGCCAGCATATTGGCATTATTGGTATAACCATTGGTGAATTCGATCTTATTGGCATTATATACTTTGTTGCCTCCGGAGAAGTTGACAAATACGCTTAGATCCCAGCGCTTATAACTGAATGACTGGTTCAAACCACCGGTGAATTTTGGATTCGGATTGCCAATGTTCTTCCTGTCATGATCGAGATCGATCACGCCATCACCATTCAGGTCCTGGAATTTGACAGAACCGGGTCCAACCGGGCCGATGATACCCACATCTGTAGGAACACCCGGTTTCAATGTATATACACCGGTAGAAGGGTTCCAGTTAAAATCATCGGTGGTATAGAAACCGGCGGT
>JADGPW010000251.1 GCA_017882265.1 Chitinophagaceae bacterium
ATCGCCATCCGCTTCCTTTACAAGGCCTTTAAACACCAGTTTCTCACCATATTTGTTTTCGATTGTGTGAGGGTATTGGTACATATAGTTTTATTTTTTCATCAAAAAGGTAAGAATATTTTTTGAATGTCGAACAGACGAACAAGGATTTAAGAATGTAGAAGTTGAAGTGTTCCTATGTTAAGAAATTTCTTCTGTGTTCGTGAAGTACTTCATCTGTTCGACATTCATTTGTTCATCTGTTCGACATTCCTTTGTTCGTCTGTTCGACATTCTATAGATTACATTAAAATTCAGACGATTACATGTATTTTTCAATGTTTAAGAAACTATTGTTTTTTTTTATTATTACCCTTTTCCTGGGGCATGATTCAACAGCACAAAAAAGAGAACTGAGTATCATCGGCTATTATGCAGGGCCTGCTTATATGCTGGACAGTTTCCCGGTGCAACGACTTACTCATCTTATTTTCAGTTTTGGCCATCTGAAAGGCAATCGTTTATCAATCGGCAACGCAGATGATACGGCCTGCATTCAAAAAATGGTTTCATTGAAAAAAAAATACCGGGGCCTGAAGATCATATTATCATTAGGAGGCTGGGGCGGTTGTCAATATTGTTCGCCCGTATTTTCCTCAGAGGAAGGACGTAATGAATTTGCAAGTTCCACCAGGGAACTCCTGGAATATTTTCATGCCGATGGCATTGATCTTGACTGGGAATACCCTGCCATCCCCGGTTACCCGGGTCATGCCTATGCGCCGGTGGATAAAGAGAATTTTACCCTGCTCATTCAATCCCTTCGCCATATTTTGGGTAAAACTTACGAGATCAGTTTTGCTGCCGGGGGCTCTGATCCATTTATTGATTCTTCCATCGAATGGAAGAAAGTGATGCAGATAGCCGACAAAGTAAACCTGATGAGTTATGACCTGGTGCATGGTTATAGTTCCGTAAGTGGTCATCATACACCGCTATATTCCACTCCACAACAGGAAATGTCAACCGATCATGCTGTAAAAAAAATGTTAGCGGCCGGCGTGCCGGCCCGGAAAATAGTGATCGGGTCCGCCTTTTATGCGCGGTTATTTAAAACAAACAGTATTGCCAATCATGGTCTTTATGATTCGGCCGGATTTTACGAGTCACTATCTTTTTCTCAATTGCATGATAGTATATCAGTTACCAACGGGTTTGTTCAGTATTGGGATCCTGTGGCGAAGGCTCCGTATGCTTTTAATGCTGACCGTATGTTACTGGCCACATACGATGATAGCGCCTCAATCCATCTCAAGACAAAATACGCGATCAATCGCCACTTAAATGGAATCATGTTCTGGCAACTCATGAATGACAAAAGAAGTAATGGTTTATTGGACGTCATGTATAATGTAAAGATGAGAGGGAAATAAATGTCGAACAGAAGAACTCCTCAATGCCTTCGGGGCAGGCAGGAATGCAGAATGCAGAAGGCACGTACATCCATCATGACGGTGGGTACTTCATCTGTTCTGCATTCCTTGTTCGTCTGTTCGAAATTCCATTGTTCGTCTGTTCGAAATTCTTATTACCTTGCAAACATGAAACTGAATAAGATCGCAGCCCTCGTTACAGTGGTAATGATTGTTGTATCCTGTAACAAGAAAGTGGACAATATTACAACGCCACCTCCGCCGCCGCCACCCCCTGTAACCATTTCAGATAATGACCCGATCAATTTGGGCAATCCCACCAACGCCGTGACATCTACCAGCTATCCCGAAAATTATTTAAAGGATAATACTTATTATAAACTGGCTTATAGCCTGAGCAGAAGCATTCCGGTATGGGTAGCCTGGCATTTACAAAGTGAGGATATCGGATCAACACCCCGGCAGGATGATTTTCGTGCCGATACCGGATTGCCAACGGCTTGGTACCAGGTACAGAATACCAGTTACAGCGGCAGCGGTTTTGACAGGGGGCATAACTGTCCTTCTGCCGACCGAACCACTACCGTAGCTGCCAATTCTTCCACGTTTTTAATGACGAATATGATACCACAGGCGCCTATGCTCAACCAGGGGCCATGGGCCGCATTGGAAGATTATATAAGAACACTGGTTGGTAGCAGCAAAGAAGCTTATATCGTTATGGGAAATTATGGAGTGGGTGGATATAATTCAAGTGGTTTCCTGTATGGCGCGATTGATGCGGGGCATGTAAAAGTTCCTTCGCAGGTCTGGAAAGTGGCACTCCTTATTCCCAAAGGAAACAGTGATCTTACCAGGATAGATACCAGCGCCACTATACTGGCTGTCAATATGCCTAACGATGATCGTCTATATAATACGTCGTCAAGCGGGCAAAATGCCTGGAGAAATTATATTACTACCGTCTCCAGCCTGGAGACTGCCGCTAACAGCAATGGTGTTCCGCTTAACCTTTTTACCAATATCAGCAGTACAATAAGTGTGTATTTAAAAGGAAAGCGGTACCAATAGGAAAGACAGTAAGTCAGTAAGACAGTAAAATCAGTGAATCAAACTTATTAATTGTTTGTTTCAAATTGTTTCATTGACTTGTCGGGACTATTAAGGATATTGCAAATTTCAGAAACCCTTTCTGCCTTATTATACAATTCTGTGGATTGAAAGTCAGTCATGACTGAACTCTTCGGGTATTAAAAATTATTGACGAACCTGTGACCGGATATTTATGGAATGCGGGTCTATACCTTGGATTTTATTACGGATTGAACTGATATACGTAAAAAAACCCCGCATAGCGGGGTTCCTGGAATAGGTGGTGGTTATCTATATCGAATAGGTGGAAGTTATCTATGTCCGCCGATCCCGAAGTTCAGTCGAAAAATGGGTATTCTGGAATAAGTATTATATCTCACAGGAGCTTGACGATAATCCTGCTTCCTGTCGCGGTCATAACGGTTATAATCATCCTGGTCCCTGTCGCGGGAATACCGGTTATTGTCATATTGATCCCGGTCCCTGTCGCGACTGTTACGACCATTGTCTAATTGATTTTGATTACCGCGGTTATTATATTCTCCGTTCCTGTTATTCGTTCCATTGTAACCCTGGTTGGAATAGGATTGGTTTGTATAGCCATTAGAGCGGGTGTCATTTTGCCGGCGGTTGTCCTGTTGCGCAAAAGCCGTAGTTAAAAGACCAACAGCCAATGCCAGTGTAATAATCTTTTTCATAATTGTAAATTTTAAGCTGTGAATAGATACTACTAATGAGACGCCGGCTGTTAATCGTGCTTTGAGAAGGAAAGGTTAATATGAATAAGGGGATAAGCTAACTGTTAAAGAAATAATCTTTTGAAGCAATACTTTAACCTTAATTAACCTTTGAATACACAAGAGGGCATCAGGGTCAGATCACAGGAATCGCTGTTGCGAGACCATTAATGATCCAGGAAACTATCATCCATAAACTGTTTACCTTTCACTAATAAATTTCAAATATGGAAAAATATAACCCCAAATCATTAAAAGAATTGCAGCAGCAAAAAGCGCTGCGCAATGTAAATATTGAGCAAAAGGAAAAAATGTCGAAGCTCACCAAACTGGCTTTATGGATCACGGAGCATGTCGGCACGATGGGATTCTTCCTGATCATATTTACTTGGACAGCCTGCTGGCTGGGATGGAATACGCTTGCTCCCGCATCATGGCGGTTTGATCCCTTCCCCGCTTTTGTACTCTGGCTCTTCCTGTCCAATATGATCCAGATATTTTTGATGCCACTTATTATGATAGGCCAGAACCTGCAATCGGCACATGCTGAAGCACGCGCCGATGCCGACTTTGATATCAATACAAAAGCGGAACAGGAAATTGAGACGATCCTGATGCACCTGGAAAATCAAAATGAACTTATACTGAAAATTCTTCATCAGTTGGAGAAGAAATAACTGTGCCTATCATGCAGTTGATTTGATCAGGTCGTATCAATCGCGGGTTATTTGCCGGGAAGACGGGAAGGCGGGAAGAGGTATTTTCCGATCATTGATTTCTTACCAGCTTCACGTCTTCCCGGCTATTTTATACTAACTTTAAAAAGCTTTTCAAAATCCATCCCAATGCGTCCAAAATTATTACGATCAATAATTGGTATCTGTATGTTGCTGTTCTTACAGGCTTGTGTCAGCACAAAACCGGTTAAAACTAAAGAGCCTGTTACTGCTTTGCCTCATCCCATCAAAGAATTCCGGGCTGCCTGGGTGGCGACTGTGGCAAATATCAATTGGCCAAGCAAACCAGGGCTATCTACAGCCGAACAACAAAAGGAAGCAATTGATCTGCTTGATTTTTTGCAGGCGCACCATTTCAATGCCGTTATTCTCCAGGTACGACCTCAATGTGATGCTTTGTATAAAAGCGATCTTGAACCCTGGTCCTATTACCTGACGGGCACCCAGGGGAAAGCACCGGATCCGTATTATGATCCTCTTCAATTCTGGATTGAAGCCGCGCATAACCGCGGGATGGAATTGCATGTATGGCTAAATCCATACCGGGCGCATCACAAAGATGGAAAAGAGATCAGCGATCAGTCCATTGTAAAAACACACCCGGAACTGGTAGTATACCTGAAACAAGGTTATTGGTGGATGGATCCGGCCAAAAAAGGAACACAGGATCATACCAATGATGTGGTCATGGATATAGTAAAACGATATGATATTGACGGGGTGCATTTTGATGATTATTTTTATCCATATCCGGAGTATAACCTGAATGAAGATTTCCCGGATTCCTCGAGTTGGGCGGACTACCAGGCCGGTGGTGGCAAATTATCAAGGGGCGATTGGCGCCGCGATGCTGTCAACCAACTGATCGAGCGACTTTATAAAAATATTAAGGCCGTCAAACCCTGGGTAAAATTCGGCCTGAGTCCATTTGGAATATGGCGACCCGGTTACCCTGAATCCATTTCAGGGTTTGACCAATACAACCAATTATATGCGGATGCCCGTCTCTGGCTTAATAAAGGCTGGGTAGATTATTTCTCCCCGCAATTATACTGGCCCATCAGCCGGATATCACTGAGTTTTCCGGTGTTGCTGGGATGGTGGGAAGGAGAAAATAAAATGCAACGTCATCTTTGGCCGGGTATCAGCGTTGGTCGCGATACGAGCGCTAAAACTGTAAATGAAACGATCAACCAGATCATGATCGATCGTGGAATGCTGCCGCAAAGCAAGGGGGTTATTCATTGGAGTATTTCTTCGGTGACAAGGAATCCTAATATGGCAAAAGGACTTTTGGATGGCCCTTATAAAAATCAGGCATTAGTCCCGGCCAGTCCCTGGCTGGATAATAAGGCGCCAGGTGTACCTGTAGTGACAACAAGTTGGCAAAATGATACATTGAAAATATCCTGGTCACACCCGGACGAAAAAGATGTCTTTCACTGGATCGTTTATTATCAATACAAGGGTGCCTGGAGTTATATCATTTTAAATCGCAACTCCCGGTCATTTGACCTGGAACGATTTGCAACAGAAAATAAAACACGTGTCTCATTAACCCATATCGCTGTGACAGCGGTTGACCGGGTAGGAAATGAAAGTGGGAGGAAGGAAATGGAAGTGGGGAAGTAATTTACATTTGAAAGTTAGGTGCCATGTGATTTAAACAGTTATTTTATATCAAACTATGGGAAGTTTATCTTCGTATTTGTTTCAATTTTTTGGGGATTTAAAGCCTTAACTCAAAACAACCCATGTGACACTATTAATATTTCTGGTAAATGGGCTGTTTGTCATTCAGAAGATTTAGATAAACCCTGTAAATTGGGATTAGGCTTTTATGATTTTAAGGAAGATGGCACATTCAAACTTACAGGGGTAAAAGTAGACTATGCTGACAATGTAGTTTTTGATGGCAAATGGATGTTTCTCAATAATGTTTTGACACTTGAATGTGATTATAATAAAACAATTGCCAATCCGATA
>JADGPW010000252.1 GCA_017882265.1 Chitinophagaceae bacterium
CGGATCCCAATGGAATTATTATGAGCTTACATTGCTTTGTATTTATAAAATTGACGGTTTGATAAAAACCAAGCTGGGTTGAAAACAAAAATGAACCAACCATTGAAATCTTTTTTATGAGAAAAATCATGTTATTTTCGGTGCTTTTTGCAACTGCTTCAGGGCTATTTTTCAGTCCTAGCGCCTCTGCACAACTAGTTAATGACGGTGCTATTATAACAATTATGCCTGGAGGTTCTATTTTTTGTGGAGGTAATTTTGAAAATAAAAATTCCGCAACTTTTACCAATAACGGTAAACTGGAGGTGCAGGGTAATTTTTTAAACTCAGCCACTTATAATACAACCACTGCAGATGATTCTTTGATTCTCTCCGGTGGAGGAAATGTGACATTGAATGGAGGTGCCTCATCCTTCACTAATCTGTGGATTAATAAAACGGCCAGCAGCAATTTTGTTACATTAACAGGAACAACATTACTTACTGGTAAACTGGATTATACCGAAGGAACTTTTACAACCGATCCAATTGCAAACCCATCTTTCTTATTTTCAGCGCCAACTTCTGCGGTTTTTAATTTTGCAGCCGGAAAAGAAATTATTGGAAGAGTAAGAAGAACCGGCTGGACCAATGGCTCAACCAGAGTATTTAACCAGCCCAATATGCAGGTGACTACTGCGGGTGGTGTCGCTCCTACAGATTTTACTGTAACCATGATACCACAAAGTGGCGGTGGCGATCCTTCACTTAATGAAAGAGAAGTAAAAAGAAAATTTCTGTTTGCACAAACAGGCGGCTCCGGATTTACTACTGATATCCGTTATCCTTATCTTGATGCCGAATTAAATACCAATACAGAAGCCAACCTGGTGCCCTGGCAACTAATAACAGCCGAATGGAATGGCAGGCTCACACCCATAACAAGGGATGGAATTAATAACTATGTTTCTACAACGGGACTTAGTACAACTGACATTGCAAATGAATGGAAACTGGCAGACTCGAAATATACGTTTAATATTACGGCTTACCTAAGAGGCGCATGGAATACTGGTACTTTACAAATGAATACAACTCTCAATACAGTATTACCATTAATCCAACCATATAATGATGTAGCATTCGGAAGTTATAGTGGGAGTGAATCAGTTGCAGCTGGATTTTTTACAACTCATACAAATATTGTTGATTGGGTATTGATTGATTTCAGAAAACCAGTTTCAGGACTTCCGTCAGATGCCACTGCTTCAACTTTTATAGGTCGAAAAGCAGCTTTTGTTTTAAACACCGGTGTTGTAGTTGATCTGGATGGTGTGACCCCGTTGGCTTTTGATATCAATAAACAAGGTGCCGGATTTGCAGTAGTTCGCCATCGCAATCATTTAGCGGTAATGAGTAATTCTATTCCATCTAATACGTCAGGAACTTATACAAATGATTTTTCTTTATTAGCCAATGCTTATGATAATATCGCAATAACAAGCGATCCTATGCAAGCTTTGCCCAGCTCAACAAAATATGGATTATGGGCAGGGAATGCTAATAAAGATGCAACTGTTAATGCCAGTGATGTTGGTCTTGTGAAAGCGAATGCAAACGTTACATTGACTGGGTATGTTTTTGGCGATGTGAACATGGACCAAACAGTAAATGCTGGTGATGTGGGTCTAACAAAAGTTAGTGCAAATGCTACTGCCCAATCTCATGCAGGCCGGAATAATGATGCTAGGAATATTGAACCCCGGACACATGTGCCTAATTAAATTATTACTAAAGCTAATAATATGAAAAAAATATTACTAATAGTATTATTGATAAATACAAGCAGATTGCTAGCCCAATCAGTAGAAGTTGATATATTTCAAAAGACTGCAACTTTAACTACTGCACAGATTGGTATAAGAGTAAGGGCTACTGGAGCCAGTGTGGATTATATTGGAGTTACGTTTTATACTTTGTACCAAAGTGCAAATGCTGCTCCTCAGTCTGCGGGGGTAAATACGGTGGTTGGCGTTGATGATAGTAAATTAGTAACAACATTTGGATGGGGGAGCAGTGCAAGATTTACGAATCCAGCCCAAGGTGTTAGTATTGATCCTGGCCCGCCAGGAGGTCAAATCTACGATCGAAGATATGTATATGGTAATATTGATGAAACGGGAGGAACAAATGTGCAGACCCTAATCTCATCCAGGTGGGATACTCTAATTTATATTACATTTAATACATTGCAGGTTCCCTACCCACAGGGAGGAAATGCTTACTTACAAAAAACTTCAGAAGCTCCAGGTGCCGCATTAACAGATCCGAGTTTTGCAAATATTGCATTTCTTGTAAATAGTGGTGACAGACCATTAGGACTTAGCACATTACCCGTTCTCTTCACCAATTACAACGTAAACTGCGGTGATAAAGGAACTCTTATTACGTGGAGCACTGCCACTGAAAGCAACAGCAAAAACTTTGAAATTGAAAAAAGCATAAATGGAGTTGATTGGATACAAATAGACCAGGTAGCAGCGGCAGGCAACAGCGCTGATCTTCGTAATTATCAATATCTTGACCTTGAGGGCGGTAATAATTTCTATCGCATCCGTCAGGTGGATGAGGATGGACGTTTTATTTACACGAATGTTAAACATACTGATTGCAAAACAGATCAGTTTGATGTGATTCTATACCCCGTACCGGCTAAGGATAACCTGAATGTGGTCATTAGATCTGATAAAGCGGTAAAAACTGATCTGCAAATAATGGATATGAATGGCAGAACAGTTCGCAGGACTACCACACAGATAAATAAAGGAAATAATAATATTATTCTGAATATAATTGATCTATCGGTCGGACAATATATGCTAATTAGCAGTGATCCGTCTATAATAATCAATAAGAGATTTACAATTGCGAGATAGTAATGCTTGACAGAAAACAATTGTTTATCAGCAAAGAGTAACACATATCGGCCACCAGAAGGTCTTGCCCCGTCCCGTATCATACGGGACGGGGCATTTTTATTGATGTATCTTCGATAAGTCAAACACCATACCATGCGAACAATTCTTATTAGCTGTTGTTGCATTTTTCTTTTTGCCTGCAACAATTCTTCCACCAAAAAAGTAGAAAATAAAGAAAGTAAAGACTCCACGGTAGTGAGCCAGCCGGTGCCGGTAGCAATCAAGCCGGTGCAGTTAACAGCCGCCCAGATCCCGGCTTCCGTTACTTATAAAGGAAAACTGGAGGAAGCCTGGCAATGGAATGATAAACTGGGGGATAATATATTCATCACTTCTTTAGTGGGAACCTATGATGAAAAAATAAAAAATGAAAATGACGAAATACCCAGAACGGCTGAACTATATGCTCTTCATTATGTAAAAAAGGATGGCGGTTACACTTTACTGTGGACAACCAGTGATTCTATAAAAACCTGTGAGTTTGATGTGACCTGTAAATTCTTAAAAGGAGGAACCACGGTGACCGACCTGGACAAGAATGGTATTGCCGAAACCAAATTTCTATATGCCACAGCCTGCCGGAGTGATGTATCTCCTTCCTATATGAAACTCATCATGTATGAAAATAAAGTGCAATACACACTGGGTGGGAGTATGTGGTTGCCTTACAGTTCTGATCTGAAATACGAGGTAACCGAAGAAAACGTGGATCTCGAAAAATCTCCTAAAAAAAGTGATGAAATGGAAGAATTAGTAAGAACCATGGGCCGCTATGAAACCGAAAAGGATTTTGCCGCCGCACCACCCTCATTTTTGCCTTATGCCAGAAGTGAATGGCTGAAATATTCAAAGGAAAAATTAGAAGAGTAGGTAATCGCAGAGGCGCAGAGGCGCAGAGACGCAGAGACGCAGAGGCGCAGAGGAAAATTGGCAATTGGCAATAGACAATTGACCCGTTGTTATGTTATTTTGTCTATTGCCTGTTGAGGAGTAGATAATCGTAGAGGAGCTGAGGCGAAGAGGATAATTGACAATTGGCAATAGACAATTGACCCGTTGTTATGTTATTTTGTCTATTGTCTATTGCCTATTGCCTATTGCTCCCTGCGCCTCTGCGTCTCAGCGTCTCTGCGGTTATAATCCCACATAATGATATTGCCCTGATGGGCTACAAATGATACCTGCTATAACATTAGAATGAATTGAAAACATCGGAACAAAATATCAATATTCAGAAATGGGTAGCCGGTATATCGGTGATGATCCTGGCCGTTAATTTTATTGCCTATTTTTCCACTCATTCTGTTTCCATTCTCACCAATGCCCTGGAAAGCATTGTAAATGTAGCCGCGGGTTTTATTGGTTTGTACAGTTTATATATTTCCGCAAAACCAAAGGACTGGGACCATCCTTACGGTCATGGTAAAGCGGAGTTTATTTCCGCGGCTATTGAAGGCACCATGATAGGATCGGCCGGTGCGGTTATATTGTACAAATCGATACAGCACCTTATTCACCCGGTGGAACTGCACAAAATTGATTTTGGAATGCTCCTCGTCGCCATCACGGCCATCATCAATTTTGGGGTGGGCACCTTTTGCCTGCAAAAAGGTAAAAAGAATGATTCGGCGGCTTTAATAGCCAGCGGTAAACATTTACAGACGGATACCTGGACAACGGTGGGTATAATAGCCGGGCTTGCCTTACTGTATATTACCGGGTTTCAATGGATCGATAGCGCTGTGGCCTGTCTGTTTGGTTGCTATATAATCTATACCGGCTACCGGATCGTTAGGAGTTCTATTGGCGGGATCATGGATGAGGCGGATGTGAAAATATTGACCCGGATGGTGAAGGTGCTCAATAGCAACCGGCAGGAGAACTGGGTAGACCTGCACAACCTGCGCGTGATAAAATATGGCAGTGTGCTGCATCTCGACAGTCATCTTACCATACCCTGGTACCTGAATGTGCATGAGGCACATAAGGAGATCGATGCCCTGGCCAGTCTTATCCGAAGGGAATTTGGCGAGTCACTCGAATTATTTGTTCACTCAGATGGTTGCTTACCTTTTCAATGCCATATTTGTAACAAGAAAGACTGCCCGGCTCGGCAGCAGGAGTTTGAACACCAGGTTGACTGGACATTAGAAAATCTTTCCAAGAACAAAAAGCATGAATAACTGTAATTATTGTAAAGCATTTTTATGAAAACCGTTACCGTTTGGGAAAAAAAGCATGAGTTTGAAAGCCGGCAGGAGGGCAATAAAATTAAATTGGATGGCAGTAAAAAAAACGGATTTAGTCCCAAAGCCTTATTGTTGTCGGGGCTGTCTGCCTGCTCGGGGATAGATGTGGTGGATATCCTCGAAAAAATGAAGGTTAAATTCTCAGCGTTTACCATTGAAGTGGAAGCCACCCAGACTGATGATCACCCCAAAGTATTTAAGGAAGTGTTGATCACCTACAGGATAAAAACGGCGGCGGGTAATGAAGATAAGGTCAGGAAAGCCATTGATCTCTCGCTCGAAAAATATTGCGGTGTAGCGGCCATGCTGAAGAAGAATTCGCCTGTCCTTTATAAACTGGTCATTGAATAAAGTAATTTAGCGTATGCTTTCCAAAAAATCACAATATGCTTTTAAAGCGCTTACTTACCTGGCGGATAAGTTTGATGAAGGACCGGTGCTAATCTCCGAGATCGCCAAAAAGAAAAGAATACCGCTTAAGTTCCTGGAAAATATCCTGCTCGAATTAAAGAAGGCCGGCATATTGGAAAGTAAAAAAGGAAAAGGCGGGGGTTATTTTTTAAAAAAAGATCCTTCAAAGATCAATGTGGCCGATGTCATACGGCTGGTCAACGGCCCCATTGCCATGCTGCCCTGTGTAAGCCTCTATTTCTATGAACGGTGCAAAAACTGTGATGAAAAAAGCTGTGGCCTGCATGATATGATGATTGAGGTCAGAGACGCCTCGCTCCAGATCCTGGAAAACAGGACATTAAAGGACCTGTTGGTTTGACCGGACCCTTCGAACTTGTCATCCCGTTCTTCTTTCTCCCCGCGACTTGTCATCCCGTTCTGCTTTAAAGAACCATTCAACTATCAGAGTCGAGGGATCTACCCTTTCGACATTAATTCGAAAGGGTAGATCCCTCGACTCTGGAGGTCGAAACACTCTGGAAGCAGAACGGGATGACAAGGTCGGACCACCTAAAAGTCCACCGAGTTGGTAGGGTAATCTTTTTCCCCTATTTTAGCAGCTTAAAATCTATACATTATGGCATTACGTCTCGGGGACATCGCTCCCAATTTTAAAGCACAAACCACGGCTGGTGAAATTGATTTTTATGATTATTTAGGTAATAGCTGGGGGATCTTATTTTCTCATCCGGCTGATTATACGCCTGTATGTACTACTGAGTTGGGCAAAACGGCCTTATTAAACGAAGAGTTTGCAAAGCGCAATGTAAAAGTGCTGGCCGTAAGTGTGGACCCGCTGGATAAGCACGTAGGCTGGGTAAAAGATATCAATGAAACACAAAATTGTGAAGTGAATTTTCCCATTATCGCGGATGAAGACAGGAAGGTGGCGACCTTATATGATATGATCCATCCTAATGCCTCAGCGACGGCGACAGTCCGATCTTTATTTGTGATCGGCCCTGATAAAGCGGTGAAATTGATGATCACGTATCCGGCCTCCACCGGCAGGAATTTTAACGAAGTGCTGCGGGTGGTGGATTCCCTACAGTTGACGGCAGGGTACAGTGTGGCCACTCCTGCAGATTGGAAGAATGGGGAAGATGTGATTGTGGTCCCGGCTGTTTCCACGGAAGATGCGATCAGGAAATTTCCTAAGGGGGTGAAAGTCGTAAAACCATATTTACGTTATACTCCTCAGCCCAATGTTGACTAAGAAAACGATACGTGAAATAGAAGGGGCCACTTTAAAAGAGGGCCTGGGTATAGTGGCGTCACTTTACCCGGGAAAAGTATGTCTATCTTCTTCACTCGGGCAGGAAGACCAGGTGATAACTGATGCGGTTTTTAGTAATAATATCCCGATCCACATTTTCACTATTGACACCGGCCGTTTATTCAATGAAACGTATGAATTGCTGGATCGAACGGTTGCGAGGTACAGGCAGCCGGTAACCATTTATTTTCCCGCAGCAGCAGATGTAGAAGAATTTGTAGTGAAGAATGGGATCAATGGGTTTTATGAATCTGTCGATAACAGGAAAGCCTGTTGCCATATACGGAAAGTAAAACCATTGAACCGGGCGCTCGAAGGCGCTAAAGTCTGGGTCACTGGTTTACGGGCAGAACAATCATCCAACCGGAAAAAAATGGATATGATTGAATGGGATGATATCCGGCAATTATATAAATTCAATCCGCTTATTAACTGGAAGTATAAGGATGTACTGGAGTATATAAAAGCGTATAACGTACCCTATAACAGCCTGCATGATAAAGGATTTCTCAGTATTGGTTGTGCACCGTGTACAAGGGCCATTGAACCAGGCGAAGACGCCAGGGCAGGGCGCTGGTGGTGGGAAACATCACAAAAAGAATGCGGACTTCATCAAACAGGAGTAAAATAAAAAAGTATGAGTAATAAACACTTTCCCAGGGAGCTGGAACATGAAGCGATCTATATCTTACGGGAAGTGGCGGCTCAATTTGAGAAGCCGGCTATTCTTTTTTCAGGGGGGAAAGACTCAATTACCCTGGTCAGGCTGGCACAAAAAGCATTTTATCCGGGCCACATTCCTTTTCCATTACTCCATATTGATACCGGGCATAATTTTCCTGAAACGATCGAATTCCGGGACTGGCTGGTAAAAGAAACGGGCGCAAAACTTATTGTTCGCTATGTGCAGGATACGATCGACCAGGGTAAAGTGAAGGAAGAAACCGGAAAGTATGCGAGCAGGAATGTGCTGCAAACGCAAACCCTGCTTGATGCTATTGAAGAACTAAAACTGGATGCCTGTATCGGGGGCGCCAGGCGTGACGAAGAAAAGGCAAGGGCAAAAGAAAGAGTATTTTCTGTTCGTGATACATTCGGCCAGTGGGATTCAAAAAAGCAAAGACCGGAATTATTTGATATGCTGAATGGAAAAATAGGGGTGGGTGAGAATGTCAGGGTATTTCCTATTTCTAACTGGACGGAGCTTGATGTATGGAATTATATCCGGGAAGAAGGACTGAAGATCCCTTCTATTTATTTTTCACATGAAAGAGAGATCATTGAAAGAGATGGTCTTTACTGGCCCTATTCTGATTACCTGAATACGATGGCCAATGAAGTGCCTTTTAAAACAAAAGTCCGGTTCCGGACCGTAGGAGACATGACCTGTACTGCGGCCGTAATATCCGGCGCTGATAAAATAGACCAGGTAATTGAGGAAATATTATCCGCGACAATTTCAGAACGCGGGGCAAGAATTGATGATAAGCGATCAGAAGCAGCGATGGAAAGCAGGAAGAAAGAAGGATATTTTTGATTTTTTTTGAACCATTACTCTACTTAAATAATAGACTGTTAGAACCCTAACCCCGGAAAACGAAAGATAGCTGCCGCAAGAGACGGTAATGTATCAATTTGAATTGCACGCTGAGATCGCCGAGTACGCAGAGGATTGACAATCAAAGTGTATTCTCTGCGTTCTCTGCGCACTCTGCGTGATATTTTTTCAAACTGAGACACTATCCAAGAGACTAAAACCAAACTATGCGTAACAACGAATTCAAACAATGGTCAGCGCGAAGAAATTTTTATTCAGCATTTTTGTTTTTCCTGGTATCTCTTCCTGCTTTTTCGCAACTTGCCCCGCCAGGCGGCGGGCGGGGGGAAGGCTCCCTGGTAGAAATATCAGGGCAGGTAACTGACCAGGAAAAAAAGCAACCGCTGCCGGATGTAAGTATCCAGGTAAAAGGAACGGTCACCGGGGCGATAACAAACTCTTCGGGATTTTTTGTTTTACGAACAAAAACAAAGCTCCCCTTTACACTTATTTTTTCATCAATTGGTTTTCAGCAACAGGAGCTGGAGGTAAAAAGTCTTGGTTCTAACCTGCAGGTAGCGCTGGCTACTCAAACAGTTCTGGGTAATGAAGTGGTCATAACTGCATCGAGGGTAGCTGAAAGTATATTACGATCGCCTGTGGCTATTGAAAAGCTGGATATAAGGTCTATTAAAGAGACCCCGGCCCCCGGTTTTTATGATGCTCTCGAAAATGTAAAGGGAGTGCAGATGACCACATCGAGCCTTACTTTTAAAGTCCCCAATACCAGGGGTTTTAATATTCCCAACAATTTCCGGTTTATGCAATTGGTGGATGGCGTGGATATGCAGGCGGCTACACTTGGGGTGCCGCTGGGTAATGCTATAGGGCCTACTGAACTGGATATTCAAAGTGTGGAGATAACACCCGGCGCGGCTTCCGCATTGTATGGAATGAACGCCATCAATGGAATGGCTAACCTACTTACTAAAAGTCCATTTATATATCAGGGATTAAGCATTTACCAGCGAACGGGGATCAATCATGTGGATGGTATTGATCATGATCCTGCTATTTTAACAGAATCTGCGATTCGGTATGCTAAGGCATTCAATAATAAGTTTGCCTTTAAACTGAACCTGGGCTATATGCATGGTATCGATTGGCGCTCCAACACACGCCTGGATCAAAACACCAATAACCTGAAAAGTGCCAACCCGGCATTCCCTTCCCTGAACGGGGCTAACAATGTGGCTTTTGACGGCTGGAATAAATATGGCGATGATGCATTAGCCGGGAGTAATGTGGTTTCTATAAGCGGTCTGACCATTGATGGAGTGGCCAATAAAACATTGCGGGTGGCCCGTACAGGGTATTGGGAAACCGATCTTGTAAAACCGGATGTAGATAACCTGAAGTTTGATGCGGCCCTGTTTTATCGTTTGAATGACAAAGCCGAACTCTCTTATTCTTACCGAATAGGTAAACTCGATGGAGTTTTTCAACGAGGAAATAAAATACAGCTTGATAATGTGATTGTACAAAATCATGCAGTAGAACTTAAGGGAAGCAATTACGTTATTCGTAGTTATGTTTCACTTGAAAATACAGGCGATTCGTATAACGTAAAACCGTTGGCTGATAATATGGATCTATATAGCGGAGGAGCGACTGATACAAAAACGCCTGCTAGTTGGGGAACGAAATTTAAGAATGCTCTTACTGCTTATGGAGCAGCCAATGGAGGTCTCAATGCTGCCAACCTTGCCGCTGCAACTCAATACGCCCGCCAGCAGGCTGATGCAAGCAGAGTAAAACCAGGCACACCTGAATTTGATGCCCTCAAAAACACCATTATCAAGATCAATAACTGGGACATTCAATCAAGTGCCATTCCTAACGCACCCGTAACGGGTGGCGCCGCGCTGGTACAAAACAGCCGTTTATATCATACGGAAGCCCAATGGGACCTGTCGAAAAAGGTGAAGATCTTTGATCTGTTGATAGGAGGTGATGCACGTATATACCAGGTCATACCGGATGGTAATAATTTTGTTGACTTTTCCCGCCCGATCGCTGAACGTAATACCCCCGGGAAGAATGGAAGCTTTGGAAATGATGTCTACTACAAAAAAGTTGGCGCTTTTTCACAAATAACAAAGACCTTCTTCGCCGATAAACTAAAATTGTTTGGATCGATGCGGTTTGATTATAATCCGGAGTTTGATCCAAAGTTTACGCCGAGACTTGCGGCCGTTTATACCTATAAACAACAGCATAATTTCCGTTTCACTTTCCAGCAGGGTTATCGTTTTCCTGCATTATTTGAAGCTTTATCCTATGTAAATAATGGCCGGGTAAAAAGAGTGGGTAGTTTATCATTTATCAATGAGGGCTTAGGTTACCTGGAAAACAGTTATACACAGACTTCTGTTGTTAATTTCAACGCGGCGGTTAGTGCACAGGGAAATACCGATGCTGCCGCTTTGGCAAACAGGAACCTGCTGGTTTGGGCCAATCTTCCCAAGGCAAGACCGGAAAAGATCAATTCCTTTGAGGTAGGATATAAAAGTGTTTTATTCAAAAATAAAATGGTTATTGATGTGGATGCTTACAGCAATGAGTATAACGGCTTTCTTGGGCAGGTGCAGGTGTATGTGCCCACCGGCGAAACTCTTGGTTCAGATGCTGCAGTATTAGCAATGCTCGACAGGAACAGGGATGCCACCACTGCTACCGCGACAACTGCGGCCAGTAAAGGACAGGACCGTTACCGGGTATATACCAATGCCAAAAACACGTATCATAATTTTGGTTCTGCCCTGGGTATCACTTACAACTTTTATAAGAAGTATAAGATCGTTGGTAATCTTAGTTTCAATAAAATGAAAGCCGGTAATGCGGATGATATTTTTGTGACCGGTTTTAATACGCCGAAATGGAACACTAATCTTTCCATTGGCAACCGCGAAGTAGTAAAAAATATTGGATTTAATATCGCCTGGAAATGGCAGGATGCATTTCTATGGGAGAGTCCCCTGGTTTCCGGAATTATTGCGGCTTACAGTACTATAGATGCACAGGTTAGTTTTAGCCTCCCCAAATTAAATGCACAGATCAAAGCAGGTGGGTCCAATATATTGGATCATCGCTATTTACAATATGCAGGAGGGCCTACCATTGGCGCCATCTATTATGTAGCTGTCACTTTGGATGGTTTATTGAAAAAATGAGTTTGAAATTACAGTGAAAGAAGAAACGCACATACTGAAACCTTTGTCAAGTAAAAAGAAAGGTACCCTATTGGAAAAAAGGGCCATCACAAAAAACACCGTGGTTAAGTATGTGGAAGAAAGTCCCCATCAACCAGACGAACTCGGAAAAATGCTGGTATCTAAAAAAATTATTTTAGAAGGTACCCATAAGCCAGAACAAAAGAAATGGCCCACTATTGTTAAATGGTGCCTGTTCGCCTTCTTATTTATGATCATCGGGCACGCCGTTTTTTCTTATATCCCCTTGGGCCAAATGGTCAGGAGCATTCAATCTATTCCCGTACATATAGACACCCGTACTTTTTCCCTGATGTTGATCACAGGGTTTATCGCTCAAATGGCAGATGGTTCCCTGGGAATGGGTTATGGTACTATATCCACTACTTTTTTGCTGGCCTATGGTGTCAATCCGGCTATTGTCAGTAGCCGGGTTCACTCCGCCAGGGTTTTCTCAAGTGGGGTGTCGGGATACAGTCATCATCGCTTTGGCAATATCAACAAAAAATTATTCAGGGCATTGGTCCTGCCTGGAATAATCGGGGCTATCATTGGAGCCAGCCTGGCTTTTTTTGCTCAAAAGTATTCTGACTTTGTTCGCCTTCCGCTTTCCATATATACCTGTTATCTTGGTTATTTTATTATCCGGAAAGCCATCAAAAAAAATAAGGCAAAAGACAAAGTGAAGAAAGCCGGGTGGCTGGCTTCTGTCGGGGGCTTTATGGATGCTTTCGCCGGGGGAGGCTGGGGGACATTGGTAACAAGTACCCTCCTGTCGAAAAGAAGAAGCCCCCGTTATGTAATTGGTTCTGTATGCCTTGCGGAATTTTTTGTCGTGCTGACCAGTTCCATAACGTTTTTTATCCTTCTAAAAAATATCCCCATATTGGATGTGGCGGGGCTGGTCATCGGGGGCGTAATAGCGGCTCCTATAGCGGCCAGGCTGGTGGGTAAATTGCCATTGAAATTGATGTTTATTTTGGTCGGGTCGTTTGTTATTTTAACAAGCATGAATACATTGTTCAGAGCTATTTTGCACGTCTGGTTTTAATTTTTTGAAATAATAAAATTCAGTAATGGATATTTTGCGTATTTCAACAGCGGGTAGTGTGGATGACGGCAAAAGCACGTTGATCGGGCGGCTTTTATTCGATACCCGCAGCATCACTGATGACAAATGGGAGGCCATCAAAACAACCAGTAAAAGAAAAGGGCTTGATTTTACCGATCTGTCATTATTAACCGATGGCCTGATCGCCGAAAGAGAACAAGGTATCACCATTGATGTCGCACATATTTATTTCTCGACACCCAGACGTAAGTACATCATAATGGATTCACCGGGTCATGTGGAATATACCAGGAACATGATAACAGGGGCCAGTAATGCCAGTGTGTCAATGATCCTGGTGGATGCAAGAAAAGGAGTGATCGAGCAAACCAAAAGACATTTTTACATTGCTTCCCTGTTGCGGATAAAGCATGTGGTTGTTTGTATCAACAAAATGGATCTGGTCAATTATAATATAAGTGTATTTGAAGATATTAAACGGGATTTTGAAGCCATAGCTGCCAAAGTTGGTTTTGAAGGACAGGAAGTGAAATTCATTCCATTGGGAGCAAAAGATGGCGATAATATTGTTTTTTCGTCTGCAAACATGCCGTGGTTTAAAGAGAAAACACTACTGGAATGGCTAGAGAATATTCCGGTTACTGAAAATAATAAAACCGCACCGGCCAGGTTTCCGGTACAATATATTGTCCGACCGCATAGCAATGGGTTTCACGATTTCCGTGGCTATGCCGGTAAAGTAGAAAGTGGTTCATTTGAAAAGGGAGAGGAGGTAGTCATATTGCCTTCACTCCGAACGGCGATTATCAAAAGTGTTTATATTAATAATGAAGAGAAAGACAGGGCGATGGCAAAAGAAAGTGTGGTCATTACTTTGGAAAATGACATTGACATAAGCCGTGGTGATATGCTGGTGAAATCCCGGGATGGATTTAAACAATGGGGCGAATTAAAAGCCACCATCTGCTGGATGGATGAAACACCGATGATCGCCGGTAAGATGTATTGGCTTCAGCATGGACCGAACCGGGTAAAGGCGAAGGTGATAGCTGTAAATAATATTCTTGATATTCATACCCTGGAAACAGGTACAGAAAAAAAATCATTTCAGTTAAATGATATTGGAGAAGTAGCGCTAAAATTAGCGAAACCTGTTTTTGCTGACCCTTATAATGACAATCCGCCAAACGGCAGTTTTATCCTCATCGATGAATTCAGTAACAATACGGTGGCAGTAGGTTTTGTCCGGGAGGCAAGCTCAAAGTAAACTACCGGCCTTTTTTTCTTTTCTCCAATTGCTGTAGGGTGGCCCGCAGGTCTTTTGGCAGGGGCGCCATGAGTTCAACCCTGGTTCCGGATCTATCCATAAAACCCAACTGCCAGGCATGAAGCGCTAAGCGATTTAAGATCGGCTGCTCTTCTTCCTCTTTTTTGGACAGCTTAAATTTTGATTTTAGGGAGGAGACAAAAACCGGTTTACCATCACCATACAGATCATCGCATACAATAGGATGACCCAACTCCTTCATATGTATCCGAATCTGGTGGGTACGCCCGGTATGAAGCCGGAACTGCAACCAGGAATAGATGCCGAAATCCTGCAACACTTCGTAGCTCGTCTGCGATTCTTTGCCTTTGTGATGGATGATCATGGTCCCATTCCTGGCAGGATGTTCTGCAATGGGTGATTCAATTGTTCCTTTTTGATTAACAGGACTCCCAATGACCAACCCTAAATAATCCTTTTTCGTTTGTCTTTCCTCTCCAAAGGAGTCCTTGAGGACAAATTGAAGGGAGAGATGTTTATGTGCTAACTCATTTTTTGCAAAAATGACCAGTCCGCTGGTACCCCGGTCAAGGCGGTGAACCGTGTAAATAGCTCCATACTTTTCTTTCAGTAATTGTTTTAAAGAAATATCTTTTCCCTCCCGGTCGGGAATGGATAAAAGACCAGATGGCTTATTGATAGCAACAAAATCGTCATTTTCAAATAATATATAGTCTTTTAATTTCATTATTTGAAAATTGAAAATAGAATTAGATAGAATGAACACATTATAAAACCTGCTTGAGTTCTAATGTTCCGTAGGAATCCCGATAGCTATCGGGAGTGGGTAGCGAGACAAACAGAAACACTACCACGTTCAGTAAGAACGTCTGGTGCAACTATTCATTCCGTAAATGATTTTTAGCACGAGGCGTTCCTACAGAACGCTAAAACCTTTCACAAATATATTCTACCCGCCAGACGTCCCTCTGGGACGAAGCGGGTTTGTCCTATTTTTACGTTACACTATATCATCGAATATTGAAAATTGAGCGTTTAAAATTTAAGCGTAAAAATGTTCAATGCTCAAAGCTCAATTCTCAATTATTAGAGTCTCACGAATTCCCCCTTTAGGGGGATTTAGGGGGTTTTACCTCCCCTTCCCAAAATGCTTCAGGTCCCTGACCTCTTTTTCAGACAGGAAACGCCATTTTCCTCTTTCAATATTTTTCTTGGTCAGACCCGCAAAGATCACCCGGTCAAGGTTCTTTACATCATACCCCAGCGATTCGAAGATGCGACGTACGATCCGGTTACGGCCGCTATGTATCTCCACCCCTAATTGGGTTTTATCTTTTATATCGGCATAGGCCAATACATCTACGCTGGCAAGACCGTCTTCCAGCACCACTCCTTTCAGGATCTTGTCAAAGTCTTTTCTTTCCAGCGGTTTGTTTAGCGTAACGGCGTAGACTTTTTTTATTTCATGGCTGGGATGGGTTAGCTTTTGTGCCAGCTCACCATCATTGGTGAGCAGCAAAACACCTGATGTATTCCTGTCGAGTCTTCCCACCGGGTAAACTCTTTCCGGGGTAGCGCGCCCGATAATATCCAATACGGTTTTTCTTCCCTGAGGGTCATCTGTCGTTGTGATATAATCCTTTGGTTTATTAAGGAGAATATAAACAAGATTTTTTGCCAGGAATACTTTTTTACCATTCACCCTTATTTCATCCCGGGAAGAAACTTTATGCCCGGGCTCGCTTATCGTTTCGCCATTCACTTTTACGATTCCTTTTTTTACCAGTTCGGCCGCTTCCCGACGGCCACAGATACCTGCATGTGCAATGAATTTATTAAGGGGCATGAGTTGGTTGCTGGGGGCTCGTTGCTGCCCCTCGGCTGCGCTCGGGGTGACAATGCTGGATGCTGGATGCTGGATGCTGCCCCTCGGCTGCGCGCGGGGTGACAATGCTGTTTGTTGCAGGCTTCCGAATTTGGACTCATTACGCTTTTTATCAAAATATTCTTCCCGCTCTTTTTTTAGCTTTCTTTTTTCCTGCCTGAATTGTTCTTTTATAGCGGCGTTACTTTTCTTTTTGGTAAACTTATCGAATTGGGTTGTTTTCTTTTTCATGGTAGTCATTTGCTGTTTTACAACAGTAGGAGATAATCGTACGCCGGTTATTTGCTTCAAAGGTACGCATTACTGTAGGATACAAAGAATCACGAAGAATTGGGTAGTGTCCGGTTTTGAACCACATAGGAACATAGGCACATACCTGCCCGACTGCGTCATTCAGGCGGGGAAATACACACATAGTACCCTATGTGGACCCTATGTTTGCTATGTCCTATGTGGTTCAAAAATCGAAAATCGGACATTACCAAGAATTGCTATGGGTTAACTATGTTACTTTGTGCCCTTTGTGCCATTCGTTGTGTTCTTTGTGATCCCCAATGCCGGAGCACAAAGAACACGAAGAAACACGGAGGACACAACGGACTTTGCCATAGATAATCCGGCAAAAAAGAAAAGCCTCCCGATAAAACCGGGAAGCTTCAGTTTCCTTAACGAACGGATATAATTAAATAACTTTTTTTCTTTCGGTGTGTTCTTTTCTTAAATCCTGTAATTTTTTCAATTGCTCTTCAGTAAGTATGGACTTCATCTGTTCTCTTTGGGAAGTACGCAATTCGCGCATTTGCTCTCTTTTCTTTTCCGGATCCATTGTTTGATCTTCCCGGAGAGCTTTCATCTTATCCGCCATATCTGTATGGTACTGCTTCAGCTTGGCAGATTGTTCATCTGACAGTCCAAGTTTTGCCTTCATCTTTTCAGCCATTTCTTTTCCCTTTGCCTGGCGTTTGGCTATGCCTTCCGCTTTCATTTTTTCAAGCTGGGCTTTCTGATCAGTGGTAAGTATACCCTGCATTTTTGATCGTTGATCTTTGCGCAGGGCTTCAAATTTCCCTTTCCATTCTTTTACGGTGATATTATCATCTTTCTTTAATACCTCAAATTGCTTGCGGAAATCTTCACGCTGCGATTTAAACTGGGCTTTCTGCTCATCGGTCAGGTTTAGTGCTTTAAGGTCCATACCAGGATGACCCATTCTTCTTTGGTGCATTCCGGGCATGCCAGCTTTTTTTTCGGGGATATCCTGTGCTTTAACGGCAACGGCCAGGGAAAGTACCAGCACAGATAAGATTAATTTTTTCATGATCTTTTACGTTTTGTTTTTAGACGCCGAAACGAGTGGAAAGCTTTCGGCGGGGCTTGTTATTAAATACTTATGTAGTAGAGACCTGCAGGAAACAAATGAGTTTAATGAGAAGTAAGAAAATTTTCGTAATTGATTGAAGATTATTAAAGTCATAGAGGTCAGAGGGGTCAAATCCGAAAGGGTTTAATTTGAAGAATATGATTTATATCAGCTTTTTGACCATTTTGAATACCGAAATTCATCGAGAGTCTTTATTAGCCAACTGCCCGCAAGCGGCATCAATATCTTTTCCCCTGCTTTTGCGCAGGCGGGCTTGTCCGCCGAAGCTAATTTAGAGTCTTTATTAGCCAACTGCCCGCAAACGGCATCAATATCTTTTCCCCTGCTTTTGCGCAGGCGGGCTTGTCCGCCGAATCTAATTAAGAATCTTTATTAGCCAACTGCCCGCAGGCGGCGTCAATATCTTTCCCCCTGCTTTTGCGGAGGCGGGCATTTACCCGGTGTTTCCCCAGGTATTCCATAAAAGCCATTACCCGTTCTTCTGAAGGTTTTTCAAATTTGGCAAACTCAATAGGGTTGTATTCAATAATATTTACCAGGTCAGCCGGAACCCGGCGGTATATTTTGATCAGTTCATCTGCATCCTTCAAAGAATCGTTAAAATCCTTAAAAAGTATATACTCAAATGTGATCTCGCTTCCGGTTTGTTTGTAGAAATAATTTAACGCATCCACCAATGTGTTAATATTGTTCGAGTCATTGATCGGCATGATCTCATGCCTTTTTTGATCATTCGCCGCATGTAAGGATAAGGCCAGTTTGAATTTTATTTTATCATCCCCCAATTGCCGGATGCCTTTCGCGACGCCGGCCGTAGAAACGGTAATGCGTTTTGGACTCATGGCCATGCCTTCGGGAGAAGTGATCCGTTCGATCGCTTTCAATACATTCTTATAATTCAGCAGGGGTTCACCCATACCCATAAAAACGATATTGCTTATTTTTTTTCCATTTGTTTTTTCGCATAGCCGGTTGAGAAGAGCGACCTGGTCATAGATCTCGTCAAAATTGAGGTTGCGTTTACGGTCCATATACCCCGTGGCACAGAACTTACAACTGAGAGAACAACCGATCTGTGAAGAAACACAAGCTGTGTACCTGGATGAGGTCGGTATCAGCACACCTTCCACGAAATGCCCGTCATAGGTCTTAAAACGGGATTTGATGGTACCGTCTTCGCTGTATTGTATCGTATCGATCGTCAGGCCGGGTAAAGAAAAATGTTCTTTCAGGTGCTCACGGAGTTCTTTACTCAGGTTCGTCATTGCATCAAAACTTTGCACGGGTTTCAGCCAAAGCCATTCATATACCTGTTTGGCCCTGAATTTTTTTTCGCCCATGTTCTCAAAATACTCTTCCAACTGCTTCAGGCCCAGCTCACGTATGTTCTTATTATCTTTCATCGGGCGGCAAAGATAACCAAAACAGGCCTGCTTTTGGGAGTTAAGAAATAGTCTGATCTTCGTTGTCCCGGATCATTTCTTTCAGGCTTTTATTGCTGAGGCCAATTACTTTATACCCGGCTGTAGAAATACTGATGGTTTTCTTTGTAAGCGTTTTAATGATGAATGAAAATACTAATTCTTCAGCATTATTTTTTCCAGTCGTTCTAATCTTGCTTCGAGATCGGTGTTTTCTTTTTGAAGGTGTTCTATTTGTTGTTGCTGTTCCTGTATGCCTTTGGTAAGAATAGGGATGAAACTTGAATAAGCTATCATTTTGTTTTTAGAAAAGGTGGCAACAAATCCGGGAAATATTTTTTCAACATCTTGCGCAATGAACCCATAATCTAGCGGAGATTGTGAATTATCATGGATAAAATGATAGGTTGCCGGTTTAAGTTTTATTATTTTATCTAAACAATCGTTACCTAAGTAATTTATATCTTTTTTAAATTCCTTATCTGATAACTGAAAATATTCACCATTGGTTGCAATAGCTGCAGGAGTACTCCAACCTGAAACAAAATTCTCCCAGAATTCCAGGGCGCCTGAATGGGTAGTAAAGTCACTTTCAAAAAATGTACCGACATGCATATTCCATGACGATTGATAGCCGCTATAGTCATCAAAAATTCCATCCAGGGTAATACCCAGATCAACATCTTCGTTGTAACGATTACTTGTTCTTTGAACTATATGTAAATCTGCATACGGGACATCGGTACCCAAACCAATTTTTCCAAACCGGCTAATAAAAAAACGAGTATACTGATTTTGCCCCAATAATAAACCGTTGGCTGTTGCGGAGTTTTGGTCCCAGCTTGTATAGTACATACTTCCGTTTCCCTGGTTCAAAGCAAATTGGGCAGAATATCCTGGTGCAATGCTGCGGTGATTACCATCGTGCCAGTGATTAAACCCGATGCCCGGCCAGTTTCTCTGCAAGGAAATGCCTGATCCTTCCCCGCCAAAAATTGCGGATGTAGATCCTACAACACCATTTTGTTCTAGGGCTGCCCTTGGTGTTGCCATGCCTATGCCCACTCTTCCACCGGAGATATCATTAATGATAACGTAGCTGTTATCAAGTCCACCTCTTATATAGGTATTTTCAGTTGTACTGAAATTAAAGTGCGATGAATGAGTAGTTCCAAAAAAAACGGCTGTACCGTCATTGCCTGTCCCCCGTCCCACACTTAATGATGCATTGGGTGTATTGTTTCTGATACCAAAATTTCCATTTGTTTTTAATACCATTCGGGAAACGCCATTATTAGTAGCAAAGTTTAAATCATCATTGGAATGGGTTTGCAGATAAGCGCCTCCGGGTGCTGTATAAAAACCCACCTGAACACCGCCTGGACTACTTTCCTGGCTGATGCCGATGCCAAGGGCAGTAACTGTAAAAGGTTTTGAAGGCGTTGTTGTGCCAATTCCTACATTTTGTGCAATAGACAGAGTAGCAAACAAGGCACTGAATACAGAAAGAAAAAATATTTTTTTCATAAACACATTTTTAAGCTGGTATAAAACTAATAAGGCTAAAAAATCTTACCTATACCGGCTGTATACCTGGCGGGTTTGCTTTTGTAGATGGCGGGAAATGAAAATTGACGATACCATTTATTATTGCCCGACCCCCGATTATACAGTCAGACTACCAGTTTGCTTATTGCACATTTTCCGGGGAAGTCAAAAGCGATAGGTTTGGAAATGCTTCTATATTCAGTAAATTCGAAGGACAGGAAAAGTGGCGGATAAAATAAAGGTGAAAATAAAATATATGACTGTAAAATGTATATGGGTATTATTTTTTTTATTGCCGGTTTTAACTGGTTTTCTTAATAAATCCCATGCACAGGAAAATGCTTCAGCTGCACATGATCTGTCGTTGCCATCCACTTATAACAATCTCAAAACTGATACAGCCAGGATGCAGTTCCTGCTAAAAGCGATCAGCGATTCGCTGGATGAAGCTCAGCTTACCCATATTCTTACCTGGTCGAAAAACGGTTTGGATATGGCTGAAAGAAATAATGTTGATACAATGAAGGGGATATTTTATTATGATATTGCCAAAGCTTACACGTACAAGTATTTAAAATATGACAGTGCAATATTCTATTATAAAAAAGTTATACCCTTCTTCCCGGACAAGATGCGAAAGTATAATGTGTTTTCTGTAAGGGAAATCATGGAGCGATATGCTGACCTTGGGAATAAAGATTCCTCTTTTGTGTACGTGGATATGCTGAAAGCGTTAATTGATACCATGCCGGGTTCAGCTCCAAAAAAGATATCATTGTCGCAGAATATTGCAACTGTCTATCAACATTTCGGTATGTATAAAACTGCGATCCGTTATTTCCAGGTGGCTATAAATGGTAATCGGGCAAATAAGAATTTTCGCGGACTTGGGCTGGCATTAGCCAACCTGGGAGAGTTGTACAACGAAATGGATGATAATGAAAAAGCAATCCAATATTCAAAAGAAGCGTTGCAATACCTGGCGGATGTAAACATGCCGTATATTCAGACAGCCGGTAATATAGCTGAATATTATGTTGACCGGGGTCAGTTTGACTCAGCTTTTGTATATATAAACAAATCTGAAGAGGTGGCTGCAAGAATCAATGACTTTGAAACCCGGCTGACAAATCAGAATATCCTGGCCAATATTTATATCCATCAGAAAAAATATGATCTTGTGAGGTCAATTCTCGATAAAAACCTGGCAGCTTTTTCAAAGACCGATGACAGGTGGAACAAGTGTAAAGCGCTTTTAACATTCGTTAATTTAGATACTGCACTTCATAACTATGTTCAGGCAAAACAGCATCTCAATATGGTGCTGGATATTTCCCGGGAAAATGAATTTAAGATATTCACATTAGCGGCTCTTCAGAATATGGCAGCAGCAAATTCAAAACTTGGAGATTATAAATCGGCTTTACATTATCACATGGAATATGCAAACATGAAGGA
>JADGPW010000253.1 GCA_017882265.1 Chitinophagaceae bacterium
GGCTTATTACCTGAAGGAGCAAAACCCAACCCTTTCGGAAGAACTCTTACCAAGATTCGGGTTGGTGCATCGTATTGACAAAAACACAAGCGGTCTCCTGGTACTGGCTAAAACAGACAATGCTATGCGACAATTAGCCAAACAATTTTTTGATCATACTGTAAAACGGACCTACACAGCGCTCGTTTGGGGCGATATGGAAAATGATTCAGGAAAGATCATTGCTCATGTCGGCCGGAACCTGAGGTTCCGGAAATTATTTGAAGCTTATCCCGAAGGCGATCATGGAAAAGAAGCGATCACCCATTACAAGGTGCTGGAACGGTTTGGCTATGTGACCGTAGTGGAATGTAATCTCGAAACCGGGCGCACTCACCAGATTCGGGTCCATATGAAATATATCGGTCATCCTTTATTCAATGATGAAATTTATGGGGGCGATAAAATTGTAAAGGGCACCGTATATGCCAAATACAAACAATTTGTAGATAATTGTTTTCATATTTGCCGGCGGCAGGCACTTCATGCAAAAACCCTGGGCTTCCTGCATCCATCTACAGGTAACCCGGTCTTTTTCGAAACAGAATTACCAGAGGATATGAAACAGGTAATTGATAAATGGAGAAAATATGCCAGTTCAGTTGGAAGGTAGCAGTAGGCAGTCGGGCAGTCGGCAGCCAAGCAGTCGGCAGCCGGGCAGTCGGCAGTCAGTATTGTCACTCCGAGCGAAGCCGAGGGGTAGCAGTCGGTAGCCTTCAGTTTATTCTTGAAAATCATATAGGGTTGCTGTAAACAAGCCTCTCTCGCGTTTTTTAAAGATCACGTCCCAGTTACCTATATAACGTATCAATTTGGGAACAAGGAAGGCGCCGAACTTTGTCATCTGTACTTCCATGTGTACATCAAAATCATATACACCTGCATCAAAGCTCATATCATAGTTCCTGGCCATTACTTCCATGGTCTTTGCATTGAACCAGGTGATCATCGTGTCAATCACGATATTATTCTTTTCAATGCCTGGTATATCTTTTTTTGCTTTTATAGAAAAAATATAACAGGACTGTCCTTCATAGTCCCCGAAATCGATCCCGAAATCATAAAGCTGAGCATGACCGGGTTCAAAAATATTTATCTTATCCCCGATAAAAGGGATCCCGGGTATTTTTTTACCAGGGTTAAAAAAAAGCATTTTCAGCTGATCTTTATGCTTTTCTATCCCACTTTGGGAACGGGGATTGAAATCAATACCCCTGACAATATTCGTTTCCCCGCATACGGTACCCCGGGTAAAAAATAAGCCGGCATATAATTCAGCCGTATAATATTTATAGCTGCTGTCTTGATTATAAAAATCCCCGGTACTGTTTTCATCGAGAACCTGCATTTGACGGCAGCCATGAGAACGAAACTGTCTTGTTTTACTTTGCAGGGATGCCTTGATATTTCCTTTCCTGTCTTTGACCCTGATATCATTCCAGGCAGTAAAACCAAGCAGGTGCAGGTTGCGGAAGGCTTTGTAAAAAGTGGTATCATTTTTTACCTGCTCAATGAACCTGGCCACATTCAGATCAGTACGGATCACTACTTCGGAAAGGCTAACCATTTTTGCCAGGCGTTCATTGTCCAGCGAATCTTCCTGTTGGGCCCCGGCCCGGATACCGAAAACCAGAAAACCCAATACCCACATGACTTTCCCGTTCATACTGCAAATTATTGCATTCAATACAAAAAAGGCAGCTAAATATGAGCAGGAACAATTATTTTTATCTGCTAATCAAATACGTTCATAATGAAAAAAGCGATGACGGGGTTATACTGCATGATCATTGTTTCTGCAGCGGCTGCGCAAACCGCAGACAGTATGGTTTTACGTAAACATTACCTAAAAATGTATAACCAGGCATTAGCCTATAATGATATTAATTCCGCCATAAATGCCCTGCAAGGCTATATAGCGGAGGATAATAACCTGCTCTACAAGGATACCCTGTCCATGCTCTACTTTAATACAAAGTCTTATGTAAGTTCATTGCTGCTTTCAGAAGAAGTGTATAAGAAGCTCCCCGGCAATGTAGAAGCCATGGCCCGTGCCGCGGAATGCTATGATGAACTGGGTGATCCCAAAACAGCTGTATCGCTTTTCGAACAGGTTGTTCCAAAAACAAAAAACCCGTATCATTATTACAAACTGGCAATAGGGCAATATGAATTAAAGCGGATTGCGGAAGCCGAAATTACCGCCAAAATGGTTATAGCGGATACGAGCAGCAAGAGAATTGGCGTGAACTTTACAGGCACCGACGGAAGCCAGCAGGCTGTCCCGGTCAATGCGGCAGCCGCTAACCTGTTGGGGGTTTTACAAATGGATGCAAAAGATTTTGAAGGCGCCAAAACATATTTCAAACAAGCCCTGACCTTTTATCCCCAGTTTACCGGCGCCAAACAAAACCTCGATGCCGCGGAAGCTAAATCCAAAAACGGTACAAAGACCCCTGTAAAAACGCCCGTCAAGCCAAAACAATAATTTTTAGCTTATCTGGGGAAGATAGTGTTTGTTGAACCCTGGAGCCTGTATGGGGTAAATGGGAGTTTCTGAATTATATGAACAAAGGATCACTGCTCTTCCCGGTTATAATTACCCGGGAAATAACATCTTATAATCCACATTTACTTTTCCTTTGGATATATCATTCAATTTGCCTTTCATTAACTTTCTTTTTAACAGGGGAACATGATCTATGAAAAGTTTGCCTTCGATATGATCGTATTCATGCAGGATGACCCGGGCAGATATCCCTGTATAGGTTTTGATTTGCGATTCGAAATGCTGATCCATGAATTCCAGGGTAACCGTTTCCTGCCGGAAGATGTCCTCCCTTATCTTCGGGATACTGAGACAGCCTTCATTATAAGACCAATCATCACCCCCGGTTTCTACAAGACGGGCATTGATAAAAAGGGCTTTCGTTCCGGGGGCATCGGGGAATTCTGTTTTTTCATCCTCCTCCATATTATTGAAGATCTGTTCTGTATCCACCACAAATAAACGGACCGACCTGTTTACCTGTGGGGCTGCCAACCCCACACCATTACTGGCATACATGGTCTCCCACATATCCCCGATCAACTTATCTAATTGCGGGAAGTCAGGGCTAAGGTTTAATCCAACTTTTCGCAGTACCGGGTGTCCATATGCTACAATAGGAAGAATCATCAGTTTATTTTACAAATTAAGAGGCAGATAGGTTAATAAGCGACAAAGTTAATTCTTATCATCTGATTAACCCTTTCTCTGCCAATCCTGCAGTGTATCACCCGATAGCTATCGGGTTTGATTTGCGTGCCGGAATCGCATAGCGCGCAGAGGTTTGAAATTCAAAGTTATTTCGTGCCTGACGGTAGGCAAATCTGCATACAACCCGATCTCTGCGGGAGTTTTTTCAACAGGCGTCACTTCGGTTATAACAATGACCGCATGTATTCCTGCAGCATGATCGTAGCTGCAATTTCATCGACCAGGGCCTTGTTACGGCGATCCTTTTTCTTTAATCCCATTTCCAGCATTGAGTCTTTAGCCATTTTGGAGGTGAACCGCTCATCTACTTTCTTAATCGGGATGCCGGGGAAGTTCTTTTCAAGATCTTTAATACATTTTTTAACCAGCGGCGTGGCGTGGGTATCGCTGTCATCCCAATTTTTGGGCTCGCCTATGATAATGAGTTCTACCAGTTCTTTTGAAAAATAATCTTTTAAATACGGGATCAGTTCTTTGGAAGAAACGGTGATAAGCCCGGTGGCGATAATTTTCAGTGGATCGGTAACGGCCAGCCCGGTCCGTTTGAGTCCGTAGTCTATCGAGATAATTCTTGCCATATATTAGTTTACAAACAAATCAGCAATGACAAAGATGGCAAATACAACCGAGGCAATGCCATTAGTGGTCATAAAAGCAATATTTACTCTTTTCAGATCAGTGGGTTTGACAATGATATGCTGGTAAATAAGCATTCCAATAAAAATACCAGTCCCCATCCAATATAACCAACCGAAATTCCCATACCATCCGGCCATAACAACAGCGGCTGCGCTTACAACGTGTAACAATTCAGAGACCCTTAGACCTTTCGTTTTACCTAACAATGCAGGTATAGAATACAATTTTTGCGTTTTATCAAATTCTTCATCCTGTAAGGCATATATAATATCAAAACCGCTGACCCAAAACAAGACAGAAAATGAAAATAATATAGGCACCATATGAAATACACCTGTCACGGCTAAATAAGCTCCGATGGGTGCTAAGGATAATCCCAACCCTAATATCAAATGACAAAGCGGAGTAAACCGCTTGGTATAACTATACCCCAGTACTACTGCTAAGGCAACGGGGGAAAGAAAAAAACAAATCGGGTTGATAAACCAGGTGGTTACAATAAACAAAACACTGGTGATCAATGTAAAGATCAATGCATTTTTTGGAGTGATAGTACCTTTGGGTATTTCCCGGATAGCCGTTCTTGAATTGATCGCATCCCACTTACGATCCAGGTACCGGTTGAAAGCCATGGCTGCACTGCGGGCAAAAATCATGCATAAGAGTACTAAAATAAAAACAAACCAATTCGCCTTGAAGTAAACTAAAATTTTCTGGCCAATACTATGAATAGTATTGTAATTAATATAAACAAAAGGAATAGATTTAAGATATACAATCCCCAAAAAAAAACCAATCATTGCAAAAGGCATAGCAAAAATCGTATGGGAAAATTTTATTAAACTTAAATAACTCTTTACTTTAGACATCCTGCAAATTTAGGTCTGTTCCTTAAATCCCCTTTAGGGGTTGGGGGCATCTAAGTTACACCGCCAGCCGGCGGGGACAAGGGTATCCTTGATCTCACCAGTTCCCATAAAACTACCCCTGCCGCAGTGGCAATATTCAACGAATGTTTCATCCCTAATTGCGGGATCTCTATACAGCCATCACTTAAAAGAATAGTTGACTGCTCCACCCCGGTAACCTCATTACCAAAAACAATGGCCAGTTTTTCGCTTAGCTCAAAGCTCATAGCCTGGAGTTCACAGCTCCCTTCAGCCTGCTCCACCGCAAATATCTTATACCCCTGATCTCTCAATTCCTGGATGGCTTCAGCCATTGTTTTAAAATATTTCCAGTCCACTGTTTCCTCAGCACCTAAAGCTGTCTTCTTTACTTCCTTATGGGGTGGTTTAGCCGAATAACCTGTTATATATATGGTCTGTACCAAAAAAGCATCGGCGGTGCGGAATACACTTCCCACATTGTACGCGCTCCGAATATTCTCGAGGACAACGATAACCGGAATCTTCTCAGACTTTTTAAATTCTTCCACCGATTTACGGCCCAATTCTTCCATGCTCCGTTTTTGCATGGCGTAAAGATAACGTAGAGCTGTGAGCCTGGAGCTGTGAGCTTTTAGCTATGAGCTGCGAGCGGATTACTAAAACCCGGTATTTCCCCAGTTTTTGAACTGTAACTCGAAGCGCGCAGCTCAGCGCTCGCGGCTAATATCCTATTTTTGTTCCTCATGGCGAAACCAGTCACTTCCGATACACCAATGATGATGCAGCACAGGGTCATTAAACAAAAATACCCGGATGCTATCCTGCTTTTCCGGGTGGGTGATTTTTATGAAACATTCGGGACCGATGCGGTTATTGCTTCCCAGGTGCTGGGGATTACCCTGACAAAAAGAAATAACGGAGCTGCCGCATCATCCGAACTGGCAGGGTTTCCCCACCATGCACTGGATACCTATCTGCATAAACTGGTAAAAGCCGGATACCGTGTGGCCATCTGCGATCAGCTGGAAGATCCGAAACTGGCTAAAGGCATTGTAAAAAGAGGAGTGACCGATATGGTCACACCGGGAACCACGGTCAACGATAAATTACTGGAACATCACAGCAATAATTTTTTAGCGGCCATTCATTTTGCAGCTAATGAGCAATACGGTTTAGCCTTTCTCGATATTTCCACCGGTGAATTCCTTATCGCAGAAGGCGACCGGGAATATGCAGACAAATTATTGCAAAGCTTTAAGCCCGCGGAAGTTGTTTTTCAACGGCACCATCAAAAAAAATTCAAGGAATACTTCGGAAGTAAAATGTACAGCTACACGCTTGACGAATGGATATTTGACAACGTGTATGCAGAAGAAACCTTACTGAAACATTTTCAAACTCATTCCTTCAAAGGATTTGGTGTTGACGATATGAAAAATGGACTGATCGCCGCCGGCGCTATCCTTCACTATTTAAAAGATACCGAACACCCGCATCTCCAGCATATCACTTCTCTTCAACGGATCGACCGTGATGATTTTTTATGGATGGACCGGTTTACGATCAGGAACCTGGAATTGGTCATTGGGAATTCAGAAGGCAATCACACTTTGTTGAGTGTATTGGATAATACCGTTTCACCCATGGGCGCAAGATTATTGAAGAGATGGATCGTATTTCCCCTAAAGGACATACAGAAGATCAACGAACGCCTGGATACCGTTGAATTCCTCATCAAAGAAACAGAAATGCGAAATAAAATTTCGCAGCATATCAGGCATTGCGGCGATATAGAAAGGTTGGTAGCCAAGATCCCGTTGAAAAAGATCAATCCGAGAGAAGTACTGCAGCTGGCCCGTGGATTGAAACAGGTAGATGCGATCAAACAACTTTGTTATTCTGCTTCCAATGAATATTTAAAACGTCTTGGCGACGCGCTGAACCCCTGCCCGTATATCGCGGATAAGATCTTTAAAGAGATCGTGGATAACCCACCTGCCCTGGCCATTAAAGGCGGGATGATGAACAGTAGTGTCAGTGAAGAACTGGATGAGTTGAGAAAGATCGCCCACAACGGAAAAGAATACCTGGCCCGGCTGCAACAAAAAGAAGCTGTACAAACCGGGATTGGGTCTCTGAAGATCGGTTTCAATAACGTATTTGGTTATTACCTGGAAGTAACAAATTCACATAAAAATAAAGTGCCGCCTGCCTGGACCCGGAAGCAAACTCTGACCAATGCCGAGCGATATATCACACCCGAATTAAAAGAGTATGAAGAAAAGATAACCGGGGCCGAAGAAAAGATCCTGGCCTTAGAGTTCAGCCTGTTTGAAGCATTGTTGAATGAATTGGTGGTGTACCTGGCCCCGGTCCAGGTCAACGGCAATATCCTGGCTATCCAGGATTGCCTCTGTTGCTTTGCGAATAATGCCATACAGTACCAGTATAAAAAACCTCAGCTCCATACCGGGGACGAAATGATGATCAAGGAGGGCCGCCACCCCGTAATAGAAAGAAACCTGCCTGCCGGTGAAAACTATATCAGCAATGACCTGGAATTAAACAAAACCGATCAGCAGATCATTATTTTAACAGGACCGAATATGAGTGGTAAAAGTGCTTTACTTAGACAGACAGCCCTTATTACGCTCATGGCCCATACCGGATCTTTTATCCCGGTTGCAGAAGCAAATATTCCTTTGACCGATAAAATATTTACCCGGGTAGGCGCCTCGGATAATCTCAGTGGCGGAGAATCCACTTTTATGGTTGAAATGAATGAGACAGCAAGCATCATTAATAATATCACCAACAGGAGTTTGATCTTATTGGATGAGATCGGCAGAGGTACCTCTACCTATGATGGTATTTCTATCGCCTGGAGCATTGCTGAACACCTGCACAACTCTCCCTATCAGCCCAAAACCCTTTTTGCCACTCATTACCATGAATTAAACGAATTGGAAGATAAATTTCAACGCGTTAAGAATTTTCATATCACCAATAAAGAAGCTGGGAATAAGATCATCTTTCTCCGCAAATTGGCCAGGGGTGGCAGCACGCATAGTTTTGGTATTCATGTAGCCAGGATGGCAGGCATGCCTCCTTCCTTGATCGACAGGGCCAATGAGATCTTAAAACAACTGGAAACCAAACATGTGGAGGAAGGAACCGGGGATGCCGTTAAGAAGATCAGCTCGCCCAAACTCCAGCTTTCCATCTTCGATGCACAAACGGAAACCTTTGAAGAAATCAGGAGACTCCTGGAAGGAATCGACATTAACCGCCTGACTCCGGTAGAAGCATTATTGAGATTGCAGGAAATAAAAAACAAGCTGAAATAAACCATTTACCCACAAAAACTTACCTGTTTTGTGATCTACCTATGGCCTTGGAGAAAAATAGGGTCATTTGGAAAAACTTCTTATTTTTACTTCAAATCTCAACTAACCATGACACGGATCAAACTAACTGCTTTTCCTCTAATAGTATTTGTATCACTACTGGTTTTTTCTTCCTGTGAAAAAACGGAAGACAAAAAGGTACAAACTGATTTTTCAAAAAACGGTATTACGCTTACCGGAGCACAGGTTCCCAGTGCTTCACCGGCTTTGGGTTCGTTGAATGTCTTTTTTACCAGGAATACCAGGATATTGAGTTACACAATCACCTGGTCAGGATTAAGTGGCAACCCGAATGGATTCGGGATCTATGGATTGGCACCGGTAGGCTTTGCAGTGGCTCCTACAACACCGGTTCAAACGATTTCTACTACCGGTTTAACCTCTACTGGCACCTATACCGGCACCTTACTGATTGATGGTATTGTGGTAAAAGAACAGGATCTTTTAAATGGGCTCTATTATGTGCTGATTCGTACAGCAGCATATCCTTCAGGTGAAATAAGAGCACAGATCAAATTCCAGTAAATTAATTCCATTATAATTGGAGAATCCTTTCTGTCAACAGCAGAAAGGATTTTTATTTTGAATCAAACCAAATCGGTCTCGTATCATTCCAGTTACCATTATAATTGATATATAACTCCGCTCCTGCCGGGATAAAATGTACAGCCTGGATACTGATCAGTTCCTTTTCAAAATCCATTTCATATTCACAATTGCTTTGGTACGAGTGGTTGTATAGGGGAACATAGCCCAATGCCATACAGCACTGGTGTTTGGAACCTCCCCATTCAAAAATGTAATCGTGTAATAAGGTTTTATCCAGCCATTTTCTCTCCTGGCCACCCATGATGATCACGGGAGCCCGCTCCACCATGGTCCCGGCTTCAATTTTTTCCGAAGTAAAAACACCCCGCCCCATAGAAGGCGTTGGAGCGATAAATAAATGGGGAAGGATCATAATAGATAAAAGTTTTTAAAATAAAAGATAAAAGTATATTAAGATCGAACCCTTTTTATGAATCAGGTCATTCATTGCCATCGCAAAGGGAAATTACCCATCTATGTAAAAGTAAATTTTCAAAAGTAGTAAACCCAACTTTTATCTTTTATCTATTAATCTATTATCTAAATTTGAGCTATGCCAATAGAGCTCAAACCATATACCCTGGAGGAACAATTTGAAGCGGTCATTAGAACGTATGACAAGCTTCAGATTTGTGAATTCCTTGACGACCAGAACATCAGCGATGTGGCCGACTTAGTTGAAGAATTTCCCGAATTTGAAAGCAATATCATTTCCAATATGTCCGTGCACCGGGCTGCCAGTGTATTTAAAATCCTTGATCTTTCCACGCAGAAAAGGATTATTCATGAATTGCCGCCAAATACAACTGCTTCTTTATTGAATGATCTTCCAGCGGATGACCGCACCGGTTTTTTGGAAGAACTGCCAAGTAATGTTGTCCGGGAACTCATCAAATTACTAAATCCCGACGAAAGAAAAATAACACTTTCTTTACTTGGCTATCCTGAAAACAGCATTGGTCGTTTGATGACGCCCGATTATGTATATGTGTACCCCGACAATACCGTGGAGGAAGTTTTTGCCACGATCCGGAAATTTGGTAAGGATAGTGAGACCATCAATGTTATATATGTGATCAACGAAAAAGGCGAATTGCTGGATGATATCCGCATCCGGGATTTTATTTTAAATCCCCCGGATAAAAAAGTGTCAGAACTCATGGATGGACGATTTGTTTCCCTACACCCGGAAGATGACCAGGAAACAGCCGGCGAGGTCTTTAAAATGAATAACCGGGTAGCGCTGCCTGTAGTGAGTGCCAGCAATAAACTACTCGGCATTGTTACGATCGATGATATTCTATGGGTAACCAGCGAGGAATTCAGCGAGGACATGCAAAAGATCGGAGGTACGGCTGCCCTTGATCACCCCTATCTGGATATGCCCATTTTCCGGCTGTTCAAAAAAAGAATTGGATGGCTGGTGGTCTTGTTCCTTGGGGAGATGCTCACGGCCACGGCCATGGCTTATTTCCAGGATGAAATTGCAAAAGCGGTGGTCCTGGCCTTGTTTGTTCCCCTGATCATTTCAAGCGGCGGAAACAGCGGATCGCAGGCTTCTACTTTAATAATACAGGCTATGGCTGTAGGTGAGATCACATTAAAGGATTGGTGGAGGGTGATGCGCAGGGAGATCATATCCGGCATTTTACTGGGCAGTGTACTTGGGATAATCGGGTTTCTTCGCATATTGGCCTGGCATTCATTTGCCCCTCAATTATACGGCGCTCACTGGGAAGCTGTTGGAACCACCGTTGGCATTACTTTACTTTTTGTGGTGTTGTGGGGCACCCTTGCCGGGAGTATGTTACCGATGATATTAAAAAGATTAGGCGCCGACCCGGCTGTAAGTTCCGCTCCCTTTGTAGCCACGCTGGTTGACGTGACTGGTCTTATTATCTATTTCAGCGTTGCCTTTGCTATTCTTAGCGGGACCCTCCTGTAGCTGATAACAGTTAACAGTTATTAGATAGTATTGCCTTTCAATTCCGAAGAATAATTGCAAATGAAAAAAACTATTATCTGATAATTTGTAGCTGTTATCATCAAACCTATCTGCTTAATTTTGACTTCATTCAACCCATTGCATATATTGAATTCAATACCTTTGCTACATTAAATATAAAAATCAATGTGCGGAATTGTTGGATATACCGGCCCCAGGGAAGCTTATCCTATCATTATAAAAGGGCTGAAAAGACTTGAATACAGGGGATATGACAGTACCGGTGTGGCTTTACAGAATGGCGGTTTGAAAGTGTACAAGAAAAAAGGAAAGGTAGCCGATCTGGAAGAAACCCTCGTGGGTAAAAATCTGCATGCGCATGCAGGTATCGGACATACACGCTGGGCCACTCATGGTGAACCAAGCGATTTGAACGCACACCCCCACCGGTCTTCAAGCGGTAAACTGGCAATGATACACAATGGGATCATTGAAAATTATTCACAGTTAAAAAAGGAACTGACCAATAAAGGTTACCAATTCAGCAGCGAAACCGACACCGAGGTACTACTGAATTTTATTGAAGAGATCAGGAATAATAATCAATGCGACCTGGAAGAAGCGGTCAGGATAGCATTAAAAAGGGTTACGGGCGCCTATGTGATCCTGTTACTGGATGAAGATAAACCCGAGACGATCATCGCTGCCCGTAAAGGAAGTCCGCTGGTGATCGGTATCGGCAAGGGAGAGCATTTTCTTGGTTCGGATGCATCACCGATGCTCGAATACACAAAAGAAGTGGTATATGTAAACGATTACGAATTGGCTATTATAAAGCCTGATGAACTTATCCTGAAGAATCTTGGCAATGAAAAGATCACCCCCTATGTACAGCGACTGGACCTCGAACTCGCTGCTATTGAGAAAGGCGGATACGAACATTTCATGCTCAAAGAGATCTTTGAACAGCCACAAACCATTTATGATTGTCTGCGGGGCCGGTTGGATGCGACGGAAGGAACCATTACGATGAGCGGTATCCAGCAATACGCCGAACAACTGGTAAGTGCCAATCGTATCATCATGATCGCCTGTGGCACCAGTTGGCACGCCGGTCTCGCCGCCGAGTATATTTTTGAAGAACTTTGCCGGATCAATGTAGAAGTTGAATATGCTTCTGAATTCCGGTACAGGAACCCCGTGATCAATCCGGGTGATGTGATCATCGCTATTTCCCAAAGCGGCGAGACAGCTGATACCCTTGTCGCCATTGAAAATGCAAAATCAAAAGGCGCTATCATATTAGGAGTTGTGAATGTGGTAGGATCATCTATAGCAAGAACAAGTCATGGAGGTGCTTACACACATGCCGGGCCGGAGATAGGGGTTGCTTCCACCAAGGCTTTTACAGCCCAGTTGGCGGTGCTGACTATGATAGCCCTGAAGATCGGTTATATAAAAGGCACGATCCCACAACAACGCTATATGCACCTTCTCAATGAACTCCAGGAAATACCGGAAAAAGTGGCCTGGGTTTTAAAACGTAGCGGGCATATTAAAGCAGTAGCCGAAAAATATAAGGATGCCCGTGATTTCCTATACCTGGGTCGTGGTTACAATTTCCCGGTAGCGCTGGAAGGAGCGTTGAAGTTAAAAGAGATATCATATATCCATGCCGAAGGTTACCCTGCCGCGGAAATGAAACATGGGCCCATTGCGCTGGTGGATGAAGAGTTGCCGGTTGTATTTGTGGCAACAAAAGACAGCTATCATGAAAAAATAGTGAGTAATATGCAGGAGATCAGGGCCCGAAAAGGAACAGTGATTTCCGTGATCACAGAAGGCGATGAGGTTTCCACAGAACTTTCCGATGATGTAATGATCGTACCTGAAGCCGATGAGATCCTGGCCCCGATGTTGAGTGTGGTACCGCTGCAATTGCTGGCTTATTATATTGGTGTAGCCAAAGGTTGTGATGTGGATAAGCCGAGAAACCTTGCGAAAAGTGTGACAGTGGAGTAATCAAACCCCCTGTCCCCCTAAAGGGAGAACTTAGGTCGAAAATTCTTATATATTTACAAGGTTCTTTAAAGCAGTAAGAAGTAGATAATGGTAGAGATATTATATGCAAATAAGATGTTGTTGTGGGATTCCGTTTATCCTTCTGTTCTGAACTCAACAATAATAATTTTAAATAACGAAACCCAATCTTCTGAATAGGAGTGATCTTACTCCCTTTAGGATTGGTGCGAAAGCCCCTTTAGGGGTTTGGGGTGTATGAACCAAATCAACAAACAACCGATCTCCTCGCTTGGCTATGGCTTCATTCCTAAAGAATTCATCCCGAAAGGAAAGAATGAATACTATCTCCGCAATACGCAAAACAGGAGCGGAACAAAATACCGCAAACTGAGCACGGCTGAAAAAAAAATACTGGAACATAATGCCAATAGTTCTGATAACTGGAACAATGTGCTGGTGGCCAATTCATTTAATCCCCACCTGGTAAAGAACTGTGCCTTTTATGGGCTTGTGCGGATCGGTAAACTGGAACCCTATTTCATGGAATTTAATAACCTGCGGATGCCCGTGGGCCTGTATAACAGCACGATCATCAGTTGTGATATTGGTGACAATGTGGTGATTGACAATGTCAGCTTCATGAGCCATTACATAGTAGGTAATGATGTGATGCTGGTCAACATCAATGAACTGGCGACGACCGATCATTCCAAATTCGGGAATGGGGTATTGAAGGATGGGGAAAAAGAATCCGTTCGTATCTGGATCGAGATCTGCAATGAAAATGCCGGCCGAAGTGTATTACCTTTTAATGGGATGCTGCCCGGTGATGCCTGGCTCTGGGCAAAATTCCGGGACGATGAATTGCTCCTGGAGCATTTCAAAGAATTTACGGATAAAAGATTTAATACCCTGAGAGGTTATTACGGCAAGATCGGGGAGCGAACGGTTATCAAGAACACCCATATCATAAAAGATGTCTGGATCGGCAGCGATGCTTATATCAAAGGGGCGAATAAACTCAAGAACCTCACGATCAATTCCTCCCCTGACGAAAAATCTCAAATAGGGGAAGGTTGCGAGCTCGTAAATGGCATTATTGGATTTGGTTGCCGCATTTTTTATGGCGTAAAAGCCGTTCGTTTTATCATGGGGTCAAATTCACAATTAAAATATGGCGCCCGGCTTATTAATTCTTTCCTCGGGGATAATTCCACCATTTCCTGTTGTGAAGTATTGAATTCCCTCATCTTCCCGGCCCATGAGCAACACCATAACAATTCATTCTTATGCGCCGCCACATTATTGGGTCAAAGTAATATGGCAGCCGGGACCACTATTGGCTCCAATCATAATTCAAGAGGAGCCGATGGCGAACTCGTCGCAGGCCGTGGATTCTGGCCGGGATTATGTGTCAGCCTGAAACATAATTCAAAATTTGCCTCCTTTACCTTAATCGCCAAAGGAGATTTCCCTGCTGAATTAAATATCCCCATTCCTTTTTCCTTGCTGAGTAATGAAGTGAGCAAGGATCAATTAACGGTGATGCCGGGCTACTGGTTTATGTACAACATGTATGCTCTTGCCAGGAACGCCAGAAAATATGCCAGCCGTGATAATAGGAAAGATAAGACCCTTGAAATAGAATATGATTTCCTGGCCCCGGATAGTGTGAATGAAATGTTTGAAGCTCTTCGACTGATGGAACAATTTACTGCCATGGCATATGCCAAAAAACATAAATTAGTAATAGCAGGTAAAGATCTATTTAAAACGGGTGAACGGCTTTTGGAAAAAAATGACGCAGAAACAGCAACCCTTGAAATATTGGCCGAAGGTTTTGAAAACAGTCACCGGAAAGTTCATTTGGTTAAGGTACCGGAAGCTTATCGTCTCTTTAAAGACCTGATCATTTATTATGGCGTTTCACAACTCATTTCATTTATTGAACACCGAAACATCTCCACCTGGCAAAAATTAATACGTTCATTGCCTGCAACACCCATTCGCCAACACTGGAAAAATATCGGTGGACAACTGGTGCCCGAAGCGGCCATTCATACTTTGGTTCGGAGGATCCACACGGGGCAAATAGCTGGTTGGGAAGAAGTTCATAATTTTTACATTACCAAAAGCAAAGCTTATCCCGGCGAAAAATTCCGACATGCATTTGCCTCTTTGCTGGAAGTGCTCCAACTGGCACCGAAAAAATTCACCCTGAAAGTTTTTCTCGGCTTGCTAAGGCAAGCGGTATCAACGAAAGAATGGATGGTAAAAGGGATCTATGACTCCAGGGCCAAGGACTACCGGAATCCCTTTCGCCGTATGATCTATGAAACAGAAAAGGAAATGGAAAAAGTCATTGGCAAATTAGCAGACAATACTTTCCTGAAAGAACAGTGGGATGAAAAAGCAGCCCTTAATAAAAAGGTGGAAAGCATTATCCTCCAATTTAGTGGAAAATAATGACCGGACCAGGCCACCGGTCATTTGTTCCGCGAACTGATCGGATCAAAAATGGAATGGAAGCCGAGCTGGTAACAGGCCGTATAATATATAGCATCAAAAAGATATTGCCGGAAAGGTTTTTTCCCCTCGCCGATCTTAATGACCATTGCCGCAGTAATAGCTGATCGCTGTATAAAATTATTCAGGTGATACTGGTCAGTAAACATGACCAGCACAGATGTCGAAAGCGGGAACTTTGCTCCTTTTGCCGGGTCACCATCCTTGTATTTGTTCTTAAAACTGAAGGCAGGGTAAAACCACTGATCATTTGCCTTGGGGAAAAAGGTCTCAAACCCGTTATACTCGTATTGAAGAGCCTCATTAAACCCTTTTGCAGCACCTGCCGTAAATAACAAACTTCCGGTGATCCATTTATTCCGGTCCATATGCCAGCGCTTCTTTTTTTCAATTTTCACTTTACCCGTGATCGTTTCATTAACGGTGGGATGGAAGGCCGATGGTTCCTCAACTAAGCTGGCGATGCTTATCTGCCCGTGGGCAGTGATACTCAATAGCAGGGCGGCAATGATTGCAAATTTCATACTGTACAGGTTAGGGTTTACAAATTTTCATGGCTGTTCAATAGGAAATCCGGAGATACTGCTTACCGATACAGGTATCGGCAAATTCACCATTACATAAAAGATATTGAGGGTTTAAAGGCCTTCAGGAGGGAGTAGATTTCAGGTACGGGCCAGGGCCCTTTTGTTGATTCAACTGCTAAACTAATTATTGCCTTTTAATAATGCAAGTATTCAACTCGGAATATTGTACACATCGTAATTTTACGTCCCGGTTATAATAACTGCACCAAACCGGCCAGGCAAAAAAAACCCGGATAGTTCCGGGGAAACTTCTTGCAGGATGTAGTTTGGAAAAAAGTAAGATTACATCTTTGGTTTGTCTTCCATTTTCTTCGCTGCACTGTCCTTCATTTCGTTCATCTTGTTTGCAGCCGTATCAACCATTTCGTTCATCTTGTTTGATGCGCTATCTTTCATTTCGTTCATCTTGTTTGATGCACTGTCTTTCAATTCATTCATCATTTTGTTGAGGCTGTCCTTAAGGTCATTGGTTTTCTTGTCAGCGCTGTTGTTACAGGCTATCATGATACCGGCGATAGCCATCATTGCGAATACTTTTTTCATTTCTGTGGTTTTAAGTTTACGTTTAAATTCCAAAAATATAGGAAGGCGCAAAGGTAAAAGCTTACGGGAAAAATCCAAATTACAGATATCTTTTTTTAAACCCAGTTCAATGAGGATCAGGCAATTACCTACTTTTTCCGGAAAAAGATCCGAATGGGTACACCTGTCAGGTCAAAGTTTGCCCGAAGCTGGTTTTCGAGGTAGTTTTTATAAGGTGTTTTGATATCCTCCGGGAAATTGCAGAAAAAAGCAAATGACGGTACGGCGGTTGGTAACTGTGTAATGAATTTAATTTTAATGGGATGGCCTCTTACCACGGGAGGGTGATAAGATTGAATCGCTTTTAGCATGATGTCATTAAGCTCGGAAGTGGCTATTTTTCGTTGGCGGTTATCAAACACTTCCAGGGCTAATTCAATAGCCTTGAAAATTCTTGTTTTGTCTTTAGCAGAAACAAACAGGATGGGTACATCGGTAAAAGGAGCCAGTCTTTCCTTTAATTTTTTTTCGTAGTCCCTGGCAGAATTAGTTTCTTTATTCAGCAGGTCCCACTTGTTTACCAGTACAACAATTCCTTTTCCTTTTTTAGCAGCCAGGCTAAAAATATTCAGGTCCTGGGCGGCAATTCCTTTTTCAGCATCCAGTACCAGCAGGCATACGTCGGCCTCATCCACTGCTTTGATAGCCCTGATCACGGAATAAAACTCCAGGTCCTCATGTACTTTTGTCTTGCGACGGATACCCGCCGTGTCGATCAGGACAAACTCTTTCTGAAAAAGATTGTAATGGGTATGTATCGTATCACGGGTGGTGCCGGCAATTTCACTGACAATAGTTCTTTCTTCACCGATCAGCGCATTAAGCAAAGAAGATTTGCCCACATTGGGCTGGCCAATGATGGCAAATTTTGGCAGGGCATCAATTTCCTTTGTTTCTTCTGAAGCGTCATCTGTGATCAGCTCCGCTATTGCATCCAGCAATTCACCAGTACCACTGCCACTGGCAGCCGCAATAAAGAAAATATGCGGAAAACCCAGACGGTAAAATTCGGAGGCTTCCAATAACCGCTCATTATTATCCACTTTATTCACCGTCAGGAAGACTGGTTTGGTGCTTTTGCGAAGTACATTGGCCATACTATCATCGAGGTCGGTCATACCTGTAGCAGCATCTACCATAAAAATGATAGCATTCGCTTCTTCCACAGCCACCAATACCTGTTTAGCGATCTCTTTTTCAAATACATCCTGGCTACCGGCCACAAAACCTCCTGTATCAATGATATTATAGGTTTTTCCATTCCAGTCTGTCACACCGTATTGCCGGTCACGGGTCACCCCGCTGGTATCATCCACAATCGCTTTCCGCTGCTCCAGCAAACGGTTAAAGAGCGTGCTTTTTCCTACATTCGGTCTTCCCACAATGGCGACTGTAAAACTCATACCCTAAATCCCTAAAGGGACTTTTAGACTTCGAAATTTGATCTATCATTACAGATTCGAAAAATCAACTTTCAAAATGGTTAATAAAATAATCAATAAATCATTTGTTCGTTAAATCTATTTCGTATAAATAAAAACTATTCAACCTGGGTCCCCCTTTAGGGGACAGGGGTTCTCAATACCCATATTCCTTCAAATGCGTCTCATTATCCCTCCAGCGGGGTCTGACTTTTACAAATAATTCCAGGAACACTTTTTGTCCCAGGAAAAGTTCAATATCCTTCCTGGCTTCGGTGCCCAATCGCTTGATCATACTTCCTTTTTCACCCAATATGATCCCTTTTTGTGTTTCCCGCTGTACTATAATGCTGGCTGTAATTTTTACCAGGGTCGTTTTCTCTTTGTACTCAGTCACCATGACGGCTGTATGATAGGGAATTTCCTCTTCAAATAGTGAATACACTTTTTCCCGGATCAATTCACTGACAAAAAATTTCGTAGGCAGATCGCTGATATCATCATCCGTGTAAAATGGTTCGCCTTCCTGTAAAAATCCGAGAATGGGCTTTAAGAACTCTTTTTTGTTGATACCACTCAATGCCGATATGGTCACTACTTTCCGGCAATAACTCCTGGTTTCAAAATACTCCACTATTTTTTTAATGGTGCCGGGGCCGGCCCGGTCTATTTTGTTGACCACAACCACGGCCGGCACTTTTAAATGCAGGGCTTCAAATATAGCATCAGATACCAACGGGTCTTCGTTTACATCCACGATCAGCAAAGCCACATCCGCGTCCTCCAACGCCCCTTTCACTGCCTGCATCATTTTTTCATGCAGTTTATATCTCGGCTCAATGATGCCGGGTGTATCGGAAAAAATTACCTGGTAATCTTTTTCGTTCAAAATTCCTTTGATCCGGTGTCGGGTTGTCTGGACTTTTTTTGAAATAATGGCCAGTTTCTCTCCCATGAGCGCATTCAGCAATGTGCTTTTACCCGCGTTGGGCAGGCCGAAAATGTTGACAAAACCGGATTTCATTATTGAAAATAATAGTCACTCTTTTTTTACGGGCTGCAAAGGTAACCTTTTAGAATTGTTTGGCAGGTAAGTATCTCAAAGCTATCTTTGCGCCGCGAAGTAGAGCAGCGGTAGCTCGTTGGGCTCATAACCCAAAGGTCGGGAGTTCGAACCTCCCCTTCGCAACAAAAGGCTTCAATTCAGAAGCCTTTTTCATTCTTAAATGCGGGTTTATAAGACTTTTCAATTCTTTCTTATTCCCTTGTAAATGGGATCGCAAACGAGATCGGCGGTCGGAGTTGAACATTTCTCTCATGACCGGGTTTCCATCTTACTCCGGGTGATCCCACTTCTTTCCAGGAGCTGTTTAATGTATTACCCGCCATGGTCATTTCCACCGTTCCCTTCACATCCATATATTTTTCATTGTCTTCCATGGTCGCCGTAAAAGCACATCCCAGCTTGTTTGCCCCGGATTCATTACAGTCTTTTATATGGTACTCAGTTTTAAGCCCCCCGCCTGTTTCTAATGTGGTGGTTCCTGAAAGGGAATTCCCGCTCCCATTCAACACCATATGAATTTTCATCTCTGGATGCCTGGGGTCAGCAGATACCCATCGTCCTGACCATGAGCCTTCCCCTAATTCCGTACTAATTTCAATATCACCCATTTCTTTTTTGGCAATGGTAGGGCAGTTGTAGGCCTTTTGTCTTGATTCCAGGTCGGCTATATCTCTTTTGTTATCAAACTCCATGTCCTTGAGATTAGACATTTCCTTTGTCAGTTCTTTGTATTTCGGTTGACTGTAATAAGTACTCTTATTAAAATCCTTACTCATCCGCATCCTGAGCAAATCGTCACGGTTGCGGAGGGATTGTAATTCGGTTGCGGATTCGGCCGATTTATCGCCACCTGCTATTTTCGCCTGAAGTGCTTTGATCTTGTTCTCTGTTTTTGTTATTTCTTCCGTTAAACCACTTATATCCGGTACAGCGTCATCCATTAAAGACATAGCATAGTCCAGGGCAATCTTGTCTTTTGACAATTGGGCCTCCAGTCTCTCCGCCTTTTCAAGATCCGCTTTAATATCCGCGCAATGAGGATCCTGGCCGTTCACCGTTCCGAAAAACGAACACAAAAAAAATAGCACAACAACCAATAAAAATTTCTTTTTCATGACGTCAGTTTTAATGGTGGGAAGAATACAATTTTAGCATCCAAAAGATAAGAAAATTAATTTATCGGGTGACCAGGGATCATCGCGATTATTCTTTTTTTGAATCAACCTGATATTCGGTTTAAACAGGATGCCATAAAAAAACGTCCCGCCTGGCCTGGGCCAGCACGGAACGTTTTATGACTATACTCTTTGTATTTTAATTAACTGCGGGATACACTACTTGACCCACTGCTCTTTACATCCTTTAAAGACCCATTCCCCTTAAACTTCACATCACTGGCGCCACTGGCATGAGCCGATAGCGCTTTATTGACAGTGATCTTGATATCACTCGCTCCCGATGCGCTTGCATTGCATGTTTTTGTTACCAGTTCATAACCTTTGAAATTGCTGGCGCCGCTGGCTTCAATATCTAATTGCCCGGCCATGCCAGTTACCGTCATATCCGAAGCGCCACTAAGATCCACAGTGAGTTTTTGAATATCGAGTTTGCCTTTCAGATCGCTGGCCCCGGATAGATGGAGATCAAGATCCGCAGCTTTTAAAGTACCGGATATATAAACATCGCAGGCCCCGCTCGCTGTCAGCTTATCAATTTGTTTGAACGAAATATAGGCTTTTAATTTTTTATTGCCATTACTTAATCGCAAACCTTTTTCCTGCCCGATATACAAAATGCCTTCTTTCACTTCCACAGTGATCATATCCCGGACTTTCGAGGTAGCAGCACTAATGGCCACCGCTTCATCATTACTTTGGGTCAGGTACACATCAAAGGCGCTGGAGACGCTGATACCATGATAATTCTTTGCTTCCCGAACCTGGGCATTCGGATCATTGACCTCCTGTGCATACATTCCCGTGTATAAGAATAATCCCACCAGGACCATAAACAACTTCTTCCTATTATTCATTTTATTAACTTTTTTGTTTGACCTAATTTGAATCATGAATCAATTTCAAAACAAATCGTTATCCCTTTTTCAATGACTGGTTTTTTTAATACCCGAGGAACCACTCGATTTCATTTCACGCACCGTACCATTTCCTTTATAATATACATCACTTCCACCGCTGGTGGTGGCGCTCAGTTCTTTGTTAACCGTGATATAAATATCACTCTCGCCACTGGCTTCTAAATTACAAATATCAGCTGCCAGTTCATACCCCTTAAAATCACTGCCCCCGCTGGCCTCCAGGTCCAGTTTTTTCACCATCCCTGAAATTTTTACATCACTCCCGCCACTGGCGCCTACTTTCAGATCGCCCACTTCAATTTTCCCATCAAAATCAGAACCGCCGGAAAGATCGAGATCAAGTGTACCTGCTTTGAGAGAACCGTACACCGTGATATCAGAGCCAGCGCTTCCTTCAAGTTTGTCCAGGTTCCTATAGGATATATAAGCTTTCATCTTTCGGTTTCCCCAGTCAAGACTGATATTAATATTGCTGTTGCTTTTGTGTTCATACCAGATCTTCAACACCCCATTTTTCACCTCTGTTTTAATATTATCCCGAAATCGGGTTTCAGACGCACTAACAGCTACAGATTCGTCACCCTCCGACAGGAAGAGGTCAATACCATCTGAAACCTCGATGGCATGATAGCTACTTATATTTCTTTTCTCAGCATTAGGATCATTCACTTGTTGTGCGGATATCCTCGCGTAAATGATCAACCCGGTTAATAGCAGTATTATTTTTTTCACAGCAATTTTTTTTGTTGTGTTTTATATTTTAGTTACCGAACCGCCGGTATTTGTTTTTATTTCATGAGCCACCGCATCACCTTTGTATTTAATATACCCGCCGGTATGGGCTTTGACAGATAATTCTTTCTCCACCCTGATGTAGACACCGGCCCCGGTACTGGCTTTCGCATTACAACCGGAGGTTTTCAGCTCAATACCTTTGAACATACTACCTGTATTTCCTTCCACATCGATTTTACCCGCTTCGCCTGTCAGGGTTACAATGGAACCCATATTCTGATCAACCTTCAACTCGTCGACATGGATACTTCCTTTTAATGTAGCCCCTGTGTTCACACTCATTTTTAATGAAGGAGCCTTAATATCCCCATCTATTACCGCTTCTGCCCCGGTATTCACATTCAGCGCATCGATCTTTTTATAAGAGACATAGGCTTTCAATTCTCTTTTCTCGTTCTTTGCATTCAGAGCCAGCTTATTTTCATAATAAATATGAAGGATACCATTTTCCACCTTTGTAATGATCTTATCTCGGTATTCCGACGTGGATGCGCTGACAGCAACATCCTCAGAACTTCCTTCAGTGAGTACCAGCTTTATTCCGTTCGAGACATCAACCCCATGAAATTCGCCAACACTCCTTTTTTCAGCGTTGGGTTCATTTACCGTTTTCTGGGCAAGCAATGTTCCAGTGGAAAACGCCAGTAACAGAATTGACATATTAATTTTCTTCATAAACAATGGTTTCAGGTTATACGAAGAGAGGCGTAGATAAGTTACAGGCTCGGCTAAATATTTTATCCCTTAGCTTTGCATACCCGTCAGGCGGCTCAGTAGCCGCCAGATGGGTATGCAGAGTTTCCCGGGGTGCTAAACCCTGAGCCTGGAGAAGGGTACTTCGACACGTTCAGTGTAAGGCTGAGATCAAACCCGCAAACCTGGTCAGGGTAATGCCTGCGTAGGGAAGGAGTTCATTATTTTGCCTTTCTCCACAGCATTCCCTCTTATTTTTTAATCGGTAAATCTTAAAAAATGAAGAGGATCACTATGCTAGGTTGTTTATTGTTAACAATCATAGCCGCATTTTCACAGGAAAAACAGGAGCCAAAGGACAGTTTCTATCTATTATCACCCGTGGAAGTAAGGGCGGTCCGGGCGGGCGATAATATGCCTTTCAGCAAAACTGACCTGACAAAAAAGGAAATTGCCAAAACAAACCTGGGGCAGGATATTCCCTTCCTCCTCAACCAGACCCCTTCCGTAGTAATAAATGCAGATGCCGGGAATGGGGTGGGTTATACCGGGATCCGCATACGCGGCACCGATGCCACCCGGATCAATGTCACCCTGAACGGCATTCCTTACAATGATGCAGAGAGCCAGGGCACCTATTATGTGGATCTCCCTGATTTGGCCTCCTCTACCGGCAGTATACAAATACAACGCGGAGTGGGTACCTCATCTAACGGGGCCGGGGCTTTCGGGGCCAGTATCAATTTCAGCACCAATGACGTCAATAAAGATGCTTATGCTGAATTTAATAACAGTTATGGTTCATTCAATACCTGGAAAAATACCCTGAAAGTCGGAAGTGGACTGGTGAACGGGTTTACAACTGATTTCCGCGTGTCACGGATCAGTAGCGATGGTTTTATTGACAGGGCCAGCAGCGACCTGAGATCATTTTATTTTTCCAACGCTTATATTGGAAAAAAGACATCGTTGCGTTTCAATGTTATCGGGGGCAGGGAGAAAACCTACCAGGCCTGGTA
>JADGPW010000254.1 GCA_017882265.1 Chitinophagaceae bacterium
TGGGGTGCGGGCCCAAGAGCTTCTCAGTACCTCATCTTCGGGGCAAAATGTCATGCGGCACTAAGCGGAAAATATTCTCCTGATATTGAAGACGTCAGGGCCGTTGCCACTGCAGTTCTCCGGCATCGTATTGTCAGGAATTTTAAAGCAGAAGCAGAAGGAATCACGGTCGAGGATATCATCAACCATCTGGTATAATGAAATGATATGGTATTCAACGATACAAAGCAAAGTTGATGACAATGGAAGGACCATTTATGTCCGGTCCATTCGAACATAGGTCTTTTAAAGAGTGATTTTATAGTTACCTGAAAGAATTCATCTTTTTTCATGAAATAACCTGGAATTTCATTTCTGTCCGAATCATTTAATGTACTTTTATAGTCAAAACAAACTACACATGACCAAAAAGTACACTTCCCGGCTGCCATTAATTTTTATTTTTATTGTATTCATGATCTTTTTGACAGGATGTGATCAAAGGAACAGTAGCAATACAGCCCTAAAAAATGATCCGCTGAAAGGAAAGATTACAATTTCCGGTGCATTTGCTCTTTATCCGCTTACTGTGAGATGGGCCGAAGAATTTCAAAAGTTGCATCCGAAGGTCACCATCAATATCTCTGCGGGCGGCGCCGGTAAAGGAATGGCGGATGCCTTATCAAGGATGGTTGATCTCGGGATGTACTCAAAAGAACTGAGCCCTGAAGAAAGAGCCAAAGGTGCATGGTTCGTGGCTGTTGCAAAGGATGCTGTGTTACCAACAGTAAACACTAAAAATCCTGTTTTAAAAGAGCTTAAAACAAAAGGTATGACCCGGCAAATGTTTTATAAAGTATTTATTACAGGGGAGATAAAAACCTGGGGAGAAGTCGTTGGAACAGGATCGAAAGACAGAATACAGCCATTTACTCGTTCCGATGCTTGCGGTGCTGCTGAAATGTGGGCAAAATATATTGGTAAGAAAAAACAGGAAGACTTGCTGGGTCTTGGAGTGAATGGTGATCCCGGTGTGGCCGATGGTGTAAGAAAAACACTTACAGGTATTGGCTATAATAACCTGAATTTTGTTTATGATATGCAAACGCGTCAGGTTTATAACGGACTTGAAGTTGTCCCCATTGATATCAATGGCAATGGTCATATTGATCCCGAAGAGAATTTTTACTCCACCCTGGATGGTGTTATGAAGGCTATTAAAGAAGGTCAATATCCTTCACCTCCGGCAAGAGATCTTTATTTAGTCGCGGCAGGAAAGCCAAAGAATAAAAATTGTATAGCATTTTTACGTTGGATATTGACGGATGGACAAAAATTTCTTACGGAGGCTGGTTATATAACTCTTCCTGAGGAGAAAATTAAAGCAGGACAAGATAAGCTGAAATAGTTTCCCAACTTCCTGATAATTTTTAATTTTACAGGATGTACATCTTAAACCGTTGGCAAAGACACTGGGCGAACAATACCTGGATGATCATCAGTTTGCTGGTGGTTGCCACTTTACCTTTCTTTCTGTTCCTCGGACTTTACCTGAAATCATTTTTACTGTTACACGATTATCATTTAGGTCACCTCCTGTTCGGTAAGATATGGAAGCCGGGAATTGGTCAATTCGGTTTTTTCCCTTTCATTGTAGGATCCATTTGGGTAACCTTGCTTGCAATGGTCATCTCTGCCCCGATTTGCCTTCTGGCAGCGATCTATGTGACCCAGTATTCCAAAACCCGCTTATTACGGATCATGCATCCGGCCATTGATATCCTGGCCGGCATCCCTTCCGTAGTTTACGGCTTGTGGGGCATACTGGTGATCGTGCCATTTATTGCCCGTTACCTTGGACCATTATTTGGCGTTGATACCGTCGGGTACAGTATTCTTGCGGCGGCATTGGTCCTTTCCATCATGATTGTTCCTTTCATCCTGAACATTTTGATCGAAATATTCCGCGCCATTCCTGTTGAGCTGAAAGAAGCCTCCCTGGCGTTGGGAGCGACGGAGTGGCAGTCAATAAAACAGGTGATAGTGAAAAAAGCGCTACCGGGTATTATTGCTGCTTTTGGTTTCGGACTGGCAAGGGCTTTCGGTGAAACGATGGCGGTCCTTATGGTGGTAGGTAATGTTGTTGAGCTTCCGAAAAGTGTATTCGATCCCGGATATACATTGCCGGCATTGATCGCCAATAATTACGGTGAAATGCTCTCCATCCCGAAATATGATTCCGCTCTGATGTTCGCAGCTTTGATCCTGCTTGTGGTTTCATTGTTTTTCAATCTTATCATGCACTTCTTTATCATCCGTTATAATAAATATTAATAGTATGACCCTGGCCCAGAAAATAGAAGAAAAGATTTTTAAGGTACTCATGATAATTGCTACATATTTCATTCTTGTTGTTCTGGCTATCATTATCTATAGCATTTTTAAAAAGGGGATCAAATCCCTGTCATGGGAAATCCTTACACAAATCCCCAAGGGCGGGTATTATTACGGAAAAGGCGGCGGTATCCTGAATGCGATACTGGGATCGTTATGCCTTGCCTTCGGTGCAACTTTACTGGCATTTTTGATCGGGCTTCCGGTGGCACTATACATCAATGTTTTCCTGATCCGCTGGAAAAAAGTGGCAGCTTTTATCCGTTTCCTCCTGGATCTTATTTGGGGTATCCCTTCGATTGTTTACGGCGCTTTCGGGTTTACCATGATGATCTACCTGGGGCTGCAGACTTCCTTATTAGCAGGGATCATAACGGTAACCCTGTTCATTCTTCCCATTATGATCCGTTCAATGGACGAAATCCTCAGGACCGTCCCCTACGGTTTGATGGAAGCCTCCTATTCACTCGGCTCCAATAAATCTGAAACGGCCTTTAAAATCTTTACCCGGCAAACAATTTCAGGAATTATCACGGCAATTCTCCTTTCCTTTGGAAGGGCTATCGGTGACGCGGCTTCAGTGCTGTTTACCGCTGGGTACACGGATCACCTCCCGAATTCCCTTCTCGAGCCGGTAGCTACTTTACCATTGTCGATCTTCTTCCAGCTCTCTTCACCGGTTCCTGCAGTTCAGGACAGGGCTTATGCTTCAGCCCTTGTCCTGACCCTGATAATACTTATTGTCAGCCTGTTTTCAAGAGGATTGGGGAAACGATACCATAAAACGAAAATAAATTTTTAACGGAAAGCGCTTATTGGCCATGACGGACAACAAAAAAATACAAATCAGCGATCTCAATGTTTTTGCGGGTAAGTTTCAAATCCTGAAGAATATAAACATTGAGCTCCCGGAAAATAAAATAACAGTCATTCTCGGACCTTCAGGATGTGGTAAAACCACATTGCTTAAATGCATGAACCGTCTGACCGATCTTTATCCGGAATTGAGGGTAACAGGAGATATCAGGATCAGCGGCAACAATATACTTGCAGCCAAGGAAGATATTTATAAACTCCGTCAGCATATGGGACTTTTATCCCAACGTCCTTATCCTTTACCTATGACCATTTATAATAACATCGCTTATGGACTGAAGCTCCGGGGGGTTAAGAAAAGAAGAGAAATCCATAAGCTCGTGGTGCATTACCTGCAGCAGGCTAATTTATGGGAAGAAGTAAAACACCGGCTGAGAGAACCTGCATCGAGGCTTTCCATCGGACAGCAGCAACGGCTTTGTCTTGCCAGGGGTTTAGCCGTGAATCCCGGGATCATCCTCGCGGATGAACCTACTTCAGCCCTCGATCCTATCTCCAGCCAGTATATTGAACAAAAATTCCTTGAACTGAAAAATGAATATACCATCGTGCTAGTTACGCATGTTTTACGCCAGGCAAGGCGTATCGCTGATTATGTCGTTTTTATGTACCTCGGTGAAGTCATCGAACAAGGCGATGTTCATGAAGTATTCGAAAATCCGAAAATGGAAAAAACGAAACTTTATTTAGGTGGCACTTTCAATTAATTATTGTTGCTTAATAATTTATATTAATTTTATTGTGTCAAATTATTAATGAATTATTCCTGAATGGATAAACCGGATAAAAAGACGGAATTAACATTAACAGAAAAAATAGTTCTTCTTGCCCTGGACAATAAAGGGTGGTTCGGTAGTTCAGAACACAATATTAAATTTGGCCTTACTGGAGCGATTTTGTTTCAACTGGTAGTACAGGAAAGATTAGAGATCAAGGACAAAATGGTTCAATTGATCAGTACAAAATCCACCGGTGATCCCTTGCTAGACAGGATTCTCAATCACATCAAATCTTCTAAAAAAAACCGGAGCCTGCGTAACTGGATCCAGAAAATTGTTTATAAAAAGCTGCTCCTGCGCAAAACTATTTTAAAAAGCCTTATTGAGAAAAAGATCATTATAAAGGAAGAATTCAGCATGCTTTGGGTGTTTTACCAGTTTAAATATCCCATCCTGAATGTCGAGATTAAAGAGAA
>JADGPW010000255.1 GCA_017882265.1 Chitinophagaceae bacterium
ATAAAGATGAATTTTAATCATTTGTATTAACTGATTTCCATTATTTGGTTTTCATTTCTTCCAGGAGCTGTATGATTTTATCCAGTTTTTTCAATTCGATTGAATCCAGCCGAATCATGAGTTCTTCGATTTCTTTTTTGGCATCGATATTGGTTTGATAATCAGCGTTGGCCTGTACTCGGTCTCTTTCACTCTGCCTGTTTTGTGCCATCATAATAACCGGGGCCGCATAAGCAGCCTGGGTGGAGAACAGCAGATTAAGCAGAATAAAGGGATAGGGATCCCAATGATTAATATACCCTACAATATTCAGCACCATCCAGATAATAACGATTGCGCTTTGAATAATAATAAAGCGCCATGACCCCATACCATTGGCTACTTTGTCGGCAAGACGCTGCCCGAAACTTAATGAGTCAGCATGTTTTTCATGCCATGTTTTTTTGTGGAACATGATGAATTCATTTAAAGGTTGATGTTAAAATAATAACGTCAGGAAATAACACATATAAAAAGTGATTCATTTACGCAGGAACTAAGATACTGTCTTATTGGAAGCTATGTATTTTATTGTCACTCGATTAATGATACTTGTTCACTAATAATTCCGCAATAAAAATAACAGCCATCAGTATGATCACGGCAAGGATCCAATATTTTGTATTTTTTCTCATAGCCATTGATTAAATTTTTTGATAAACCAGGTTTTGATCAATTGAGTAAGGAAACAATAACCGAGCAGAATGCCGATCAGCCATGGAAAATAGCTTAAGGGAAGTGGCTGCATTTTAAAGGCATCTGCAAAGGAAGAGAAGGGAATAAAAATTGCAACAGCCATGACAAGGGAAGTAAGCGCCACCACCGGTGCCGTTGCCCAACTTTGGATAAAGGGTATTTTCTTTGTTCTGATCATGTGAACGATAAGTGTTTGTGAAAGTAATCCTTCAATAAACCAGCCGGATTGAAAAAGAGATTGATGTTCAGGCGAATTAGCCTTGAAAAAAAAGAACATGACTGCAAACATCGCATAATCAAATATGGAACTGATGGGGCCGATAAACAACATAAACTTACCGATATTTTTCGCATCCCATTTACGCGGGGTATCCAGGTAATCTCTATCCATCGTATCCCAGGGAATAGAGATCTGTGAAATATCATATAACAGGTTCTGCAGGAGAATCTGGATCGGCAACATGGGCAGAAAAGGTAATAGGGCGCTCGCACCCAATACACTAAACATATTACCGAAATTGCTGCTAGCTGCCATCTTGATATATTTAATGATGTTACCAAAGGTTCTTCTTCCGTATATCACCCCTTTACGCAGCACCATCAGGTCTTTCTCCAGCAAAATGATGTCAGCGCTTTCTTTTGCAATGTCAACGGCTGTATCTACTGAGATTCCTACATCTGCATCTTTCAGGGCAGCCGCGTCGTTAATGCCATCTCCCATAAAACCGACGGTATGTCCTTTTGCCTGTAATACTTTAATGACACGACTCTTCTGGAAGGGACTTAACTTGGCAAAAATGTTTATATCATCAATTCGTTTTGTTAACTCTTCATCGTTGATATTTTCCAATTCATTGCCGAGGAGGATATTATTGATAGTGATCCCGACATCACGGCAAATCTTTTTTGTAACAATCTCATTATCGCCGGTAAGCACTTTGATACTCACACCAAGCTTCTGCAATGCCAGGATGGAGGTTTTGGCAGATGGTTTTGCCGGATCAAGAAAACCAATAAAGCCGGTTAATATCATATTACTTTCATCAGATACAGAATACGTCAATGCACGGTCCTCAAATTCCCGGATAGCAATGAGCAGCACACGTAATCCTTCTTCATTCAATTTTTTAGAAATCTCCAGAATGGTTTGCCGTTTTTTCTCATCTAAAGTGATGATGTCATCACTTTCGGTCTGTAGTTGATGATCTTCCCCGGGGTCAAAGGCATGACTGCATATATTCAGCATTTCTTCCACAGCTCCTTTGCAGATCAGCAGGTGTTTGCCCGTGTGCTCTTTGAGTATAACTGACATTCTTCTGCGATGGAAGTCAAAAGGAATTTCATCCACTTTTTCAAATAATTCTTCCACATGTAGTGTATCATGCAATTCACCACGTTCCAACACCGCTTTATCCATCAGGTTTCTTAATCCGGTCTGGTGATAACTGTTCAGGTAAGCCCATTTGAATACTTCATCATCATCCGTTCCAAAAACATTCAGATGTCTTTCCAATACGATCTTATCCAGGGTAAGCGTACCGGTTTTATCAGTACAAAGAACATCCATGGCGCCAATATTCTGAATAGCATTTAAACGCTTCACAATTACTTTTCGTTTGCTCATGTTCAGAGCGCCTTTGGCAAGATTAGTTGTAACGATCATGGGCAGCATTTCCGGCGTTAAACCTACTGCCACGGTAACCGCAAAAAGCAAAGCCTCAAACCAATTGCCCTTGGTTATCCCATTGATAAGAAATACCAGGGGCACCATGATGATCATGAACCGGATAAGCAGGAAGCTCACACTTTTAACTCCTTTATCAAAGCTGGTTTCCACAAGCTTGCCTGTGATCGCTTTGCTTAGTGAGCCGAAATAAGTTTGATTTCCTGTGGTAACCACTATGGCGGAAGCCGTGCCACTGGCCACATTGGTACCCATAAAACAGATATTGTCCAATTCAAGCGGTGATTTATTTCCAGTGTTGGCAAGAGCCAGCCCTCTTTTTTCCACGGGCAATGATTCCCCCGTAAGCATGGATTGGCTGATGAATAAATCCTTCGACTGAATGATACGGCAATCTGCTGGTATCATGTCCCCGGCAGAAAGAAAAATAATATCCCCTGGTACTAATTCCCTGATTTCAATTTCCCTTTTACCTTCATCCTGCCGCAAAACGGTGGCCGTAGTTTTTATCATCCCTTTTAATGTTTCTGCCGCTTTATTGCTTCTGAATTCCTGCCAGAACCTGATCAATGAGCTGAGCAAAATCATTATAGAAAGTAACAGGATGGTTTTATAATCCTCTTCCCCGGGTTTGGCCATCAGAACATCAGTAACCAACGATATGAGCGCTATGGTAACAAGGACGGCGTTAAAAGGAAATATAAAGGATAGTAATAATTGCTTATACCAGGAGGGCGCTTTCTCATGTTGAATTTCATTTAACCCAAACAGGTTTTGTTTTTCACCTACCTGGTTGGTGGTAAGCCCGTTCATACTACTATCGAGCATCGACAAAAAAGCAGGGCTATCGGCGCTTGATACCTCGCGGAGTTTAGTAGCCACTGCATCATCGAAACCTCCTGCACCGGTTTTGTAAAAAGGGATCTTCCTAATTATCTGTTCTTTTATTCTACTGGTTTTCATATCAGGTAATGCTGATTATTTTTTGAACCATTAATATTATTCCGCCAGCCAGCACCATCAGCGCTGCCACCGGATTTATCCATCGCAGGGTTTTATCAAAATGATATTTGCCCAGGAATAGCCCCCCTATCAAAAAAACAATGAGTAGCGGCAAAATGGTAAGTTGCTCATTCCTTTCGTTAATATTCAGCAAATGCATGCAAAAACTAAAGGAAAAGACATAAACGGATGTGCCCAGTACCAAATGGAGAAAACTTTTAACATCAAGCGATAAGTATAAGGATACCCTGTTTTTTGTTTTTAGCTCAAACAACATAGTAACGCCTATAGCCAACAAAATACCGCTGGCTACCCATTCCCCGATACCCTTTATACTCTTTTGAGTCAGGTCACTACACCAACTTCCACATTGCAGCACCTGGTATTCTACGATAAAGACAAACAGTAACAGTAGTACCCATTTATGGTTTTTAATTTTGTATTTGAAAATCGAGAATGACGCTAGTCCATTTCCGCAAATCGCCGCTATCATCAGGTTATCAGCTGCAATACCTGTGGCAATCAGTATGATTATGATATTGATTAATGACGCCATTAATTATTTGCTTTTATGCTTATTATATTCTTGCATGCAGTCGAATAGAGAACACATGTACCGGCCCCCTGTCTTTATTATATCCCGGATTTATCAAGAACTGGTATGTTCCCGATAAATACAAGCTGCCTTTTCTTAACTCAGCGGAATAGTATAATTCGGCGAGTTGCTCATGTCCGTAACTCAAATAGCCATCACCGAGCATAAACCCTTTGCCGCCTGCTTTCAGATAATTACTGTGTGGCCCGGATATGCCGGATATTACATACGCAATACCTACATTGTCACCCGGTCTTTTCCATTGGCTGCCGCTGGAAGAAATTCCACAGCTCAGCGTACGGTCAATTTCAGTAAACGCCCAGGTTTCATTATTTCCATCATTCCAACCCGCACGCAGAAAAATACCGGCATTGGTTGTAAACGCCTGTTCCGCATTAATCCCGAAGCCATATTTCACATGGCCATATTTTCTCGTGCTGGTTATATCAGGCATGGAGGGGCTAAGGACGATGCTCTGATTGTAATTGCCCATATGAGTAGATGTAAAATAACTGAGAACACGAATGGCACCGGGCCTGCCTATTAAAGAGTGCCGCCTTGTATATTCCAACGAATGTGAGTTTGATCTATTTATTTTCCAATCCATATTATTACCATTTGCTTCCAATGGCATTAATGACACGGCATAGCGCAGTTCATGCTTCGGTGTAACATATTCCACTACTATACTCGGGGTATATCCTCTTGTATTGGCAGGATAATCCCATGCGCCATTGGCCATCAGACCCCAGCTCATAAATTGTGTTCTTGGGTCATGGCTATAAGAGTTATCATCAAAAAAATCAGCAATTCCGATCTTACCAATGGTTACATCAATATAGTGGGTTGGAACTTCGCCAGCTAACTGATTAAAGTCAGTTGATTGATACATTATTTCTTTTGTTATGCCAAATATCTGGCGATAGAAAAGCCTTGCCAGGTAAACTTTCGGTTCAGTTGAACCTACCCGGAATGTTTCACCATTAGTGGCGTCGGCTACGCCAAAAGCGCTGCTAAGTCCGGATCCGCCGGATATTTCCGGGTTAATATAAAGGCTGCCACCCTTCCACAATTTGGCGCCAAAAAACAAGGTGGATGTAATAGACGTTTGCGTCTCTGTTTGAGTTAACAAACTGTTCGGACCTGTATATTTTGCATGAAACGATGGCTTGTACTGTGTGATGATGGTAGTTTGGGAATGAAAAGACATTTTTTCTTTCAAGCTGCTTTCTGCCTGTTGCGCTTTGGCCATGATAGCAGTCAGGAAAACTACACTAACCATCATCGTTCGCTTGTTACCTATTTTTTTATTCAGCATCACTTTTGCTTTTACCCGGGATCAGGAAAGCAAAATCGTTCCTATATCCAGGAGTTAGTAAGTAATATTTGTCGACACGGACCAGTGTCCATATTTCAGTTTTTACGTGGGGCAAAAGTAAATAGCCCTTAAAACAATGATGATTAGAAAGGATTTAGAAAATTATTAGAATCTTATTGGAGACAGGATCAAAGATGAGTTAGTTCAATGGTAAAGGTGGTTCCTTCATTCAATGTAGAAAAGATCGAAATGGAACCTTGGTGCAGGTCAATGATTTTCTTAGTGAGTGATAAGCCAATACCGTTTCCTTCTGCATATTTTGTATTTTCACCGCGATAAAAAGAGGTAAAAATATCCGGTAATTCTTTTTCATCGATACCAATACCATTATCGCGGAAACGAAGAATAGTCTTGTCCCTGAAATAAGTGATGGCAACGGTGGATTCTTTTTCTTCTGAAAATTTACAGCCATTTTCCATGAGGTTCATAAAAGCAACTTTCAGCAGGTATTCATTTCCTTTCACAGAAATCAGGTCATCATCCTCAATCTCAGTTTCAAAAATAATATTCACTTTGTATTCAGGATGGTTGTGCAATACATCATTTCTTGCTTCCACCACTATTTCATCCAGGCGAACTTCTTTAAATGTAATTTCCGTCTGATCGTAATTGGCTTTGGCCAGGTCCAACAGGCTATTGGATAAACGGACCAGTTTTTTGGCATCGTGAATCGCATGATGGATGGATTCTTTATACTCTTCATTACTTCTTGGATTACTGAATGTTAATTGCAACTCAGCCAGCATCGCGGTAAGGGGAGTTCTTAGTTCATGCGAGATATTAGATACAAATTCCTTCTGGGCGTTAAATGATTTTTCAAGCCTGTTAAGCATCTCGTTAAATGTTCCGGCCAGCTCTGCCATTTCATCTTTCCCGTTTCCTTCGTGTATACGTAAATCCAGGTTAGTGGCCGAAATTTCCTCCACTTTATTGACCATATCCGTTACGGGTCGCAACGCTTTATTGGCAATAAATTTTCCAGTCAGAAAAATGAAAATAATAGCAATAAAAAAGGAGATGATCAGGGTAAATTTCAGGTTGCGCAACTTGGTATATCCGTATTGATCATTGGCAGCAGCCGTAATGACGTAATCGTTATTGTTATGATGGTACAAAATGCCAACTACCTGCATGTCACCCAGGTAAAATTTAATTGTCTTTTTTCTTACGATGTCATCGATCATTTGTTTGGTTTCTTTCACTTTATCAATTTCTACCGCATCATGATAGAGCAAGTGAAAGGCAGTATCGTAAATAGCTACTTCTTCCTGGAACAACGTATTTTCCGAATTATGATAGATCAGTTGTAGAACTGAAGGCGTGACTTTCGCATCCAATAACAAATTCGCTTTGGTGATGGCCGTGTTATGCAACAATTTGTAATACTCTTCCTCCCGATTTCCCGAATAAGCAAAATAAACAACCAGGGCAAAAGCAAACAATAGCGCGGCTATGATGGATGTGAAGAGAAGAGTGAGTTTATTGCGGATTGTCATTTCTCTACTTTAAAAATAAAACCCATTCCGGATTTGGTGTGAATTAGTTTTGTTTCAAAGTCTTTGTCGATCTTTTTTCTCAGGTAATTGATGTACACATCAATGAAATTCGTCCCGGTATCAAAATGAGTTTCCCATACTTTTTCTGCAATTTCAGCCCTGGATAAAACTCTTTCTGGGTTTTGCATCATAAACTCAAGCAACTTAAACTCTTTTGGCGTAAGAGAAATTTCTTTTCCCGTTCTGGTAACTGATTTGGTTTGAAGATCCATTGTCAAATCGGCGAAGTGGAGAATAGTTTTATGAATCACATGATCCGGTTTGATTCTCTTTAATAATGTTCTTATCCGCGCATGAAGCTCCCGGAAATCAAAAGGTTTGACTAAGTAATCGTCTGCCCCGGCATCAAATCCTTCCACCTTATCATCTGTTGTCCCTAATGCTGTAAGCAGGATAATGGGAATTTGGGGTTTTGCCTTCCTGATCTGCCTGCATAATTCAATACCATTTATTTTGGGCAGGATAATATCCGTGATGATAAGATCGTAATTTTTAGAAAGGGCCATTGTTTTTCCGGTTTCTCCATCAAAAGCAAGATCCACCTGGTACGTATACTCCTCCAATCCTTTTTTTATAAGACCTGCTACCCGTGGCTCATCTTCAATCACTAAAATAGTCATATCAGTCTCCTTTATATTTTTTGTTCCCGTATATTTTCATTGCTTTAAAAAGAAGCTCCAGGTATTGCTGATCCAGGGGGGTTTTGTCGTTGAATATTTCTTTTGCTTTGGCTTCGATATATTTCCATTGAATATTGTCCGAATAAACCGACCTCTTCAGCTTCATCCCAAACATACAAATGTTAATAGCTTTTTGAAAGCCGGTAGTTGTATTACTGGGCTGGATACAATCAACCGGGCAATTATATTTTCTTTCTTGTGCAATGGGTTGTCCGGGCAAGCGATAATGGATGACAAGTCCGGCCATCGGTCCGGGAGTGCTGATTTCTGGATCGGGCTCTATTTCAAATACGGCCAGCAAGGAATGCCCTGAACCAATTTCTCCGCCTGCTAAATTGCTTAATGAATCAATAAGATCATTTCTTTTGTTATCATACCCTATCAACCGGAACCTTTTTATAATGGAAGTATCAAAATTGACTGTTAAATAGACATTTTCCGCTACGGTAAATAAGGTTTGTGTTAACTCCGTGACCAGCACTTTTGCGGCTTCCTGCTCGTTATCAATATAGGCAAAATTGCCCCGACCCTTTTGCGCAAGAAGTGATAGTTTGGAATCTTTATAATTCCCCATGCCTACCCCCAGGCAGGTTAAATGTATGCCTGTTTCACCTTGCTGTTCTATCAGTTCTTCTAATTCTGTTTCTGTGGATACACCCACATTAAAATCTCCATCGCTTGCTAAAATTATCCGGTTATTCCCACCACTGATAAACCTCCTTTTAGCAACCTTATAGGCCAGTTTTAATCCCGCCTCACCCGGCGTGCTGCCCTCCGCGGAAAGCAATTCAATCACCTTGTTCAAAGAATCTTTTTGGTTTCCCGAAACCCCTTCCAGGGCTATATTTACAAACTTTCCATATACCACAATTGAAACGGTATCAATACTCCGGAGATTGTTAATTAATAACCGCATACCGGATTTTACCAGTGACAATCTATTCGGAAGATCCATGGACCCCGAGATGTCAATTAAAAAAACAAAATTACCGGGAGGAACATTTTGCATATCTACTTTTCGGGCCGAAAGACCCAGGAAAAAAAGTTTATGTTTATTATTCCAGGCACAGGGATATACACCCGATGAAACCCGGAAATCTTCATTTTTGCCGGGTTCAGTATAATTAAAATTAAAATAATTCAGCATTTCTTCAATCCGCACAGCATCGGGTGGTACCCTATTGTTCATATTGATAAAGCGCCGGATATTACTGTAGGAAGCAAGATTTGTATTGACTGTAAAGGAAACAGATGAAGACTGATCCGGCGAAACCATGGGATTTTCAATAAGACCTGAGTAGGTTTCATCTCCATAAGTTAAGATCTCATTACCAGAATTTTGATAATTGATAAGTGAAGTCA
>JADGPW010000256.1 GCA_017882265.1 Chitinophagaceae bacterium
AAATCACTGCGCTTCCAGTCGCCAAATATTCTTTCCGCCTGTGCAAACGCCTCCTGTGCATTCACATCGCCACAAATGACCAGTATGGAATTATTGGGTAAATAATATTTGTCTTTAATGATCATCATCTTTTCCGGAGTGGCGGTATTGATCACCTCATGGATGCCAATAGGGTTTTTCCGGGTGACAAGGTCCCCCCAACATCTTTTCTGGGTTTCCAGCCACAACTGGAAGCCGGGATTGCTTTCTCCGCGTTGAAATTCTCCATCCACTACCGGTCTTTCTTTCTGCATGTCTTCCGTCCGGTAAATGGGGAAACGAATAGCCGCATTCATGAAGCGGAGACCGGCGTTGAGACTATCTTTATCAAAAGTGAAAAAATAATTCACTCTTTCCACATCAGTGGTGCCGTTCCAGATCATACCCAATTCTTCCGTACGCTTTATAAACTTTTCCTGGTCGGGATAATCTTTGTTGGCTTTAAAGAACATATGTTCGAATAAATGCGAAAGACCGCTGTATTCAGGGCCCTCGGTGTAAGCGCCGTTCTTTACCGCAATTTCAATAGTGGCCAGGGGTACTTTATGGTTTTCTATTACAACCACCTCAAGGCCATTATTCAATTTTTTCCAATAATAATTTGTGGGTAAACGGGGTTGTCCGAAGCAAGTTAATGTTATCATCAGCCCCGATAAACTCATCCATTTTTTTGTCATAGTAAGGTTTTTGGTTAAAGGAATGAAAAGTCAATTTACACAAGAAGCCAGTAGGAACAAAATACTTATATGAGTATTATTCTTATAACTCCAGATGAGGGAAAAGCGGCTTTAGTAGCTGATATTCGGGGGATGAAAATTGGCAATTGGCAATAGACAATGGAAATTAACAACAGGGTTATTGTCTATTGTCTATTGCCTATTGTCTATTGTCTCTTGCTTATTGTCTATGGCCTATTGTCAATTGCCTGTTCCTGTTTCTAACTCGGAATGATCGGGATGCCAGACATTCGTAAACTCACCAATAACAGCCTTTCCATTTTCAAAATCCAGGAGATGAAGTTTTAGCTTGTCGATATCCTGTTGGAAAACTCTGCGATACATCGGGTGCATGGTTCCTCCCTTGTTTCCGGCAGGTTGTGCGGGGTCATATTGGTATTGGGGGTCAACCAGGGTTCCTCTCGGGTACATAATACCTGGAACACCTTTACCCTTCAGATCAATATCATGGGGGTGATCCAAACCCAGGGTATGACCATATTCATGGGCGGCAGTAGTCGAGCCTTTGTATAAATTTTCCAGTTTAAAATAACCGCTGTTACACCCGAGACCGTCCACAAAGGAAATATTGCCAAAGGCAAATTCTTCAATACGGAAATAATTATTGCGGGAATCAAGATTCCGGTAAATATCAATATCGCTAATACCGGGTTGATAAAAAGAAGTGATCTTAAAAACAACACGAAACACAGAACCATCCAAGGTGATCACCCCACCGGGTTCATTCCACATGGTTTCTATTTCTTCCCGCATAGCTTCAGTAAGAGCAGGGTCGGCCGCATTGCCATAAGTAATGATGTGCGAGGAAATAAGGAATTGATGATTGATAAGTTCCGCGGTACCCATGATATCATTTGGTAACAACTATTGATACTGTTGATTTATTTATCCAGCCATAAACAAATTTACCATCGGGGTTGATATGTTCAACATAAATAAAATCGTTCTTTTCATCCATGCCCCAGATAATATTTCCTTTGATAAAATATTCTTTTTTCAGGGTACGACCGGTTTCATCTTCATACAAAAATGCTTTTCCTGCTGTCACTTTATACCTGACCGGTTCAATATAAAACTCTCCCAGTTCGGTATTTGTTAATCTATGATTATTTTTTTTATTATATTTTCCATCCGTGTACACGTTCATACCAAACCCGCATTCGGTATCACGAGATTTTTGGTCTACGACAATATATGTTGGATAAAAAACAAATGAGAGATGACAGGATGAATCGGCATATTCCATCTTCTTATTAAAAATGGCTTTATTGTTTATTACTTCAATGGTGCCGCTGAGATCTCCTTCATTATAGGAGGGCCAGCCCCGGTTGGCAGATAACCAGAATTTGTATTTTTTGTTATCTATTTTAAACAACACCAGGTCGCCAGTGCGACCCTGAGCTTTTTCTGCCTTGGTGGGTTTCCGTTCTGAATCTTTATCCACATATACTTTCATTTGAAAACCATAATGACCCGAATAATCAGGTTGGGAATAGGACACAATCGAACTATTTATAACCAGGAGGAACAGCCATAGCTTTTTCATCAAACCTTATTTTAAATATTCCATTAGATAATCCGTCACTTTCTGGTATAGATGCGCCCTGTCCTTGCCCAAAACATTGTGCTCATGCCCGGGATAGATCATATAATCCACCTGCACACCTTTGTCAATGGCCGCCCGTACAAAATTCACCGAGTTTTCCTGGACTACAACCGGATCCTGCAAACCATGGATCAATAATAGTTTGCCTTTTAATTTCCCCGCCTGTTTAATTAAGTTAGTAGCTTCATATCCTTCCGGGTTTTCCTGCGGAGTATCCATGTATCTTTCCCCGTACATTATTTCATAATATTGCCAGTTCATAACCGGTCCCCCTGCCACGGCGGCTTTAAAGACCCCGGGATGGTTAAGCATGAAATCAGTTGTCATGAACCCTCCAAAACTCCAGCCAAATAATCCCATGCGGTCTTTATCAATGAAGGATTGTGCGCTGAGATAGCTTACCGCTGACATCATATCTTCCATCTCTGCATCGCCTAACCTTCTGAATATCGTTTGTTCAAATGCCTTTCCCCTGTTATCACTTCCCCTTGTATCAACAGTAAATACAACATATCCTCTTTCAGCCATATACCGGAACCAATAATCCCCGGCGCCACCGTTCCAGCTATCCAGAATTAATTGCGCATGAGGGCCGCCATACCAATAGACGATCACCGGGTATTTTATTGCAGGATCAAAATTTACCGGCTTGAACTGGCGGCAGTAAATACTGTCCCCCGTTTTATTTTTTATGGTAAAGATCGCAAGCTCCCCCATGGCATAATCTTTTAATGGATTGGCTGATTGTAAAAGGATCTTAGGAGTTGACGTCGGTAATTTCCTGGTGTCAATCAATTGAATGGTTCTCGGGTTAACAGGTGTACTATAACTATCCAGGACATTTAATCCATCAGCACTCACTTGGGTGATATGTACACCGGGTGTGGGCGTGATGGATGTGATAAGACCTGTTTTCAAGTTTACCGAGAATAAATTTTTATCTATAGGAGAGAGGGCTGTAGAAATATAGAACAGGTTTTCCCCTTTACTATCAAACCCTTTTACTTCCAACACTTCCCAATCGCCTTTGGTTATTTGTTTAAGGAGTTTACCGTTGATGTCATATAAATAAAGATGGTTCCAGCCATCACGATTGCTCTGCCAGATAAATTGGGAAGAATTGTTTTTGACAAACAGGACCGGTACCAGGGGCTCAACATATTTCTCATCGGTTTCTTCAAATAAAGTTTTTATAAAGTTGCCCGTGACGGCATCATATTGATTCAGCCACATATGATTTTGTCCCCGGTTAAGAACGGCAATAAAAATGCTTTTATCATCAGGGCTCCAGGCAATATTGGTCAGGTATTGTTCGGCCGGCTCCCCGGTCTGTAAATAAACCAGGGATTTTGTTTGTGCATTATAAACACCAACTGTAACGTGGTGGCTTTTATCCCCGGCCATCGGGTATTTTATCAGTTCCACTTTCGCCGGCCTTTCCGTCCAGTTGATAATTGGATAATCAGTGACCATGCTCTGATCCATGCGATAAAAAGCCAGTTGGTTCCCTGTATGGCTCCAGAAAGTTCCCTTGGTAATGCCAAATTCTTCGCGGTGCACGGAAGAAGCATAGACGATATCCCTGCTTCCATCGGTGGTCACCTGTTTACTTTCTTTACCATCCGATACATAGAGGTTGAAATTGTCGAGATAAGCAATAAAGCCGGAATTGCTTTCTTCCACATTCGTTTTCGGAGTAATTGTTTTGTCTATAATTGTCTTGGATTGGTGGGTGATCGCGTCCAGGAGGATCTTACTGCCATTGACTGTCATTGTCCACCCGGTCAAAGTAAATTGAATAGCCGGCATGGTTTTAACGGTGTCCATTCCTGCCCTGCGCAGGTATTTATTCAACTGTTCAAGGGAAAGAAATGGAGTATCCACGCTCATCGTCGCATTACCACTGTACCAGGTATCGTTCCCGGCGATCTTTTTAAGATAAACATAGTCGTCGCTGCCATTGATAAATTGTAATTGCGCCAGGTTTTCCGGGGCCAGGGTGGTCCTTGCATTTAACATCGCATCTTCCATGCTTAGCATTTTTTGCTGCGCATATAGGAATGTGTTGATGGCAGACACTAAGATAAAAAGCAGGATCTTTTTCATTGAAATTATTTAAGGGACAAATGTAGATAATACGGTGAAGAATGAAGCGACTCATATATGCATGCAAGAAATTGCCGGTAAGAACGGTAAGGCGGGAAGAAAATAATTCTCTTCCCGCCTTACCGTTCTTACCGGCAAAAAAAACCAGTTAATTAAAATAGGCCTTGAAAGCGTCAGAGATACGGGCAAATTCTTTACGGGATTTATTGATCCCAATAAGCCCGCCGGACATAACCAGGTTCATATCACGAAGGATCCTTACGGAAAAAAGATCGTCCTGTTTGCGGATAGTCACCACTATCCTGAAATATTTAATAAAAACACCCAATAGACCCCGAAGTAGTTTATTTCCTTTCTGGTATACTTTCTCATCACCTTTGTCAGACTTTAACGGAAGGTTTTCCGAGGTAAAGAAAAGGTTAAGCTTATTTTCCAGTTCTTCCCTTGTAGTGCCGGTAATATTGTACACGACTGAATCATTTCCAAAGTCAACGAGTTTAGCTTGCATGGTTCGTGGGTTTATTGGTCCGACCGTCCCGGTCTGACCATTAAATTTAGGTAAAAACCCTAATAATCTTCTTTTCTACCATTTCATATGATTTTTGGGTTATGGGTCAGTTGGAATTATTGAATTTGAATCGCAGAGGTCTCATGTATGAGATGGTTACTGTCAAGCGTAACTTTAAGTTGAACAGACTTAATAATTACCTTAAAACAGTAACCATGACACAAATTAAACAATTGGATTTTACCGG
>JADGPW010000257.1 GCA_017882265.1 Chitinophagaceae bacterium
CCGGTAACTCGTAATATAACGCCATGGTTTCTTAAAAAATTTCGACCCCGCTTGCGGGGTAATGGTTAAATGGTTAAATGGATAAATGGTTAATTAAAAAGCCCGAACAGCCCGCACACAGATTGTGCCGTTCTTACTGAGGCCGTTCTGGAGGCCATTGTAGAAGTTCTGGTCCCACGCGTAGTTAGCATTGTACTCAGAGGAACTCCAATAGTAGTTATTAGCAAAACCGCCAATTACAGTTTTTTGCAGGTACATTTGGTTGAGTTCGTCTTTCGATGGCAAAAACCAGTCGCTGTATCCGTTCAGCACAAGATCATTACATATACGGGCTGCGATACCTGCGAAAGTGCATATGTTCAAAATGGCCGTGGTATTGGCCTGACCTGTGCCAACGGCTGTTCCTGTGCCACCAATTAAGGTTCCGTAACAACCCCACGGTGCTCCTGTACTTTGATCGGTTGGTGCTGAAATAAGCCCGTGCAATCCAGTGCCGTCAATATAAAAGATGATTCCACCTCCGTAACTTTGGCCAATAGCGAATGACACTGCACCTCCGGTCATGTTTGTCCAAGAGGTTCCATTAAATACTTCTAATTCACCTGATGCACCACAGTTGCTACACCAAACCATTAACCCTGCAGCGGGACTTATGATAGCATTCATCTGTACAAAGGTCATGCGGGGTGGCAACAAACCCCTGTTTGTTGATTTCACGTCAAGCATAGCCGAATTATCTGGGACACTGTTATCGATATTGATGCCCATCTGGGCAAAAACGCTGATTCCTGTAAGTAAGGAACAAACTAAAAGAGTAACGATTTTTTTCATGGATAGAAATTAATTGTGAATAATATAACAATGTGATTTTCAATGAAATATATTGCAATAATACAAAAAATGATTTGTTATAATCTTTTTTTTTTATTAATGTTAACATTTCCATATATAATATCTTAACGACCATAAAAAAAGGCCCGGTTTCCCGGGGCCTTACTTTTATAAAATACCCTCATCAGCGAATGAGTAATACTGTTCAAAATAAAATTCATTTTTTTGTATTACTTTTTCTATTTAACCCGATAAAGAAATGATAAATTTGATGGATTCCTTTTGGCTAAAGCCTGTTTTATTGTGTGCTGTCCGGAACCCCGGCCTGAAGTCCGGGGGTAATTCAAATCACGAATGAACCTTAAAATCCATTTTCGACTCCAAGTACACATCTTTGCGAAGAACCTTAAATATTTTTAAATCTATAATAAAAGATGCCGGAAGCCGGTGCATCTCATCATTTTCCGGCATCGTCCAGTTGGTAGGCCTTATTCAAGGGTCACTGTGGATTCTCCTGTATGACCGGAATTGTCCATTGCCTTTGTCCGTTGCGGGTACGAAATCACTCTTCATCATTCACTACTCACCATTCACTTTTTTCTCCAAGCCCGCTTCGAGCTTTCTCCCATCTCGCGTTCATTATCCTTTCATTATCCTTTCATTATCCTTTCATTATCCTTTCATTATCCTTTCATCATCCTTTCATCATCCTTTCATCATCCTTTCATCATCCTTTCATCATCCTTTCATCTCCTCCCTGCTCGCAGACTGCTTGCTTCAAGTTCAGTTCGATAGAATTTTTTGCAAGATACCTTGTCAATGGGTAGTGTATCTCAAAGTAAAATAAGATTCAGGCGGAATCTTATTTTGATGTGCTGGAATAAAAAAAAAAATTACCACAAAGAAAAAAATCCATTTTATTGTATCACCTTTTAATGTCAAAGCCGATTAAGGATTAAAGAAAACTTTCCTGAGAAAAAGGATTAAATCAAGTTGAAGCTGCCACGAAGTGGCTAAATATCAATAACCATGGGTGAAGCCCAAGGGGAAAAAATGGTATACAACCACAGCCCCGAAGGGGTTGAATAATGAATTAGTATGTCCAGCTACCGACAGATTTTATATCATTTGATTTTCCGTACAAAAGATAGTCAAATTTTGTACGATTTGCACCCAACAATTGCTTTGGCTGATTATATGAGAGACATTAAAACATCATCATATCCATGAGCGATGCCCATGGTTATTCAGATTAAGCTCTTTCAGAGCTTTCGTCTAAAGAACCCAAAAATAAAATTCATTTTTTTGTATTACTTTTTCTATTTAACCCGATAAAGGAATGATAAATTTGATGGATTCCTTTTGGCTAAAGCCTGGTTTATTGTGTGCTGTCCGGAACCCCGGCCTGAAGTCCGGGGTAATTTATGTTTGTAATCTCGTGATATTGATTATTGTAATGAACCAATTATTTCAACACCTCAAAATAAGATTTAGTCTTAATCCCAATTGATATTCAATCATATAAAAAATAAAGGAAGATTAAAAGGAGGGTTTTAGAAAACCATTCATTATATTTGCCCTGAAATCGACATCAAAAAAAATAGTTTCTAACATTACACTTAAATAACTAATCTGAAACCTATGAAAAAATTTACGCTAAGGACCATTTTAGTAATGGTTATCTTTTTTATTAGCTATCACCAGACTGGGTGGGGGCAAACACAACTTGCTGCATGGACATTTGATGTTACACCGGCGGCACCGAATACCCCTCAGGTAATAGCTGCAAATTTGGGATCCCAGAGTGGAACTGCTAATTTTTATGCTGATGGAACGAATGGTTCTTCTTCATGGGCTTCAACCGCAACTAATCCTGAATTAACAACATTTGCAGGCACAACCTTGGGTGATCCAAGAGGAACACCGGTTGCAGGAAATGCAATTACACTTGCCAATAGTTCTGCAAATGGGAAAAGCATAGTGTTAATATTTTCGATGACAGGATTTCAGGATCCTATAATAACATTTGCTACACGTGGATCATCAACTGGATTTAATACTCACCAATGGGCCTGGAGTACGGATGGATCTACTTTTACAAATTTTGGAACAAATACCGCAAATAATACAAGTATCTGGACAAATCCAACATTGGATATGTCTACAATAAACGATGTTGATGGTGCTGCAATTGTTTATTTACGATTAACCTTAACTGGAGCAACCTCCTCTTCAGGAAATAATCGTCTTGACAATATTGTAATTAATGCTACTGCTTCAGGTATTACTCCTCCCACCATCCAGGCTTCTGCAATCAATTTCACCAGTGTTGCTTCCACTGGCATGACTGTCAACTGGACCAATGGCGATGGCGCTAAGCGTATTGTCATTATTAATACCTCCAACAGTTTCACCGATCCAACTGATGGTACGGATCCTACGGCAAATACGGTTTATGGGGGATCAGGCGAACAAGTGGTTTATAATAACACCAGCAATACCGTCAGCGTCACAGGTCTGAGCGCCAGTACCAATTATTGGTTTAGGGTTTACGAATACAACGGTACCGGAGCCACAACAAAATACCTCACCACAACTGCGATCAATAATCCCAACAATCAGGTTACCAATGCCGGAGCTGTGGCGCCATTCATATCTTCCCCTACGGCCACCTCAATCACCAACAACACCGCGGTGCTGGGAGGTGATATCACCGATGATGGCGGATCAGCGATCACCGAACGGGGAACCGTATGGAAGACTTCGGCAGGAGTTACGATTACCGACAATAAACTGGCCGAAGGAGGTACTGCTACCGGTATCTTTACACAAACCAGGAGTAGTTTGCCTGTTAAAACCCAGATCTTTTACAAAGCCTATGCTATCAACATCATGGGGACCACACTGACCACCGAAAGTTCCTTCTTCACCCTGGCCGATGAACCAACGACCCATGTGGACGGTTTTGCTGCTGCAGCGGGTGGTACCACCAGCATCAATCTCACCTGGGCTATCGCCGCTACCGGGGCAGATGGGTATCTCATCCTCCAAAAAACCGGCGCTGTAGCGCCAACCGGAGCACCAAACGACGCCACCGCCTATACGGCAGGAAACGCTGTTGGAGATGGCACCGTGGCTGCCATCGTCACATCCGGGGCTACCCTCGCCCAGACTATCTCCTCCCTGAATCCTTCCACCCAATATTCTTATACTATCTTCCCTTATGCCTGGGATGGCTCCAACGCCGGAACTTACAATTACTATACAGGGGGCATCGTGCCAAGTGCAAGCGCTACAACTAACACACCACCTGTAATAACATTTTATGATGGTTTCACAGGAACAGGAAACATCGGAGGAACGGGAGCAGCAGGAACAGGAAACAATGGATGGATCACCCATAGCGGAACAGGTACCATTCCAATCAATGCAGGTAGCCTGACCTACGCTCCATTACAAGCTTCCACAGGAAACAGGGTAACTATTCCTGGTGACAATGCAACTGTTTCACGGGATGTTAATGCTGCACTTTCTCTTGGAACTTCCACGGTGGCTTATTATTCATTGTTATTGAATGTCATAGATTCAACGCAAATAGGATCTGCTTTTTCTGACAACGGATATTTCATGCATTTTGGAAATGCGGCAGGTGGTTCTGCGTCCACATTATTTGGACGTTTACATGCTAAAAAGGTAAATTCCGGATTGAATTACAGATTGGGAATTCAAACCAATTCCGGGACCGGTGCAAGCCAAACCGAATTTGCAACAGATCTTGTTTTTGGGACTACCTATCTTGTCGTTGTTAAATATGATTTTAACGGGGCATCCAATGATATTGCCACACTATGGGTAGATCCTTCTTCCCTCGGGGGAACAGAGCCTTTAGGAGGAGTCTCCAATAGTGGAAGCAGTTCTACTGCTGCTACAACCTTCGCTTCTGTCTGTATAAGAAATGCCTCTGCCACTCCCAAAGCTGATATAGATGAGGTCAGGGCAGGAATTACATGGGCTGATGTTACTCCCTCTGGCGTACCCGCCAATACGCAGGTTACCGGCGTTGTCGCTGATCAGATATCTCTATGTTATAATGCTACCGATAGTATTATTGTTGCCGGTGGTATTACCACATTTGTTGTTCAATCAGGTGGAAGCGCTATCATGATTGCCGGACAGAGTATCCAATATATGCCGGGGACCATGGTGATGAGCGGAGGATACATGCATGGATATATCACTACAAACGGAACATATTGTGGCACTTTTGCTCC
>JADGPW010000258.1 GCA_017882265.1 Chitinophagaceae bacterium
ACAATCCTCCCCTTCGGGGAGTAATGAAAATTCAACCTAATGACGGATGCTGGGGGCCCTATTACTCAGATAGTAGTTAGACTTACATCCCAACGTCAAGTGATTAACTAAAATCTCCTCCATTACTTTATCTTACAATCCTCCCCTTCGGGGAGTGATGAAAATTCAACCTAATGACTGATACTGGGGGCTTTCACTCCTCTCTCCTTAAGGTAATTCATCACAAAATCAAAACAATCCTTGTGTTTTCCTACCAACTCTGGTGGAAACACGCCTTTCTCGTTGAATAATTTCAGAGCAATAAGATTGACGGCAGCAGTACAGGTATAGCCGGTTGTCCTGGCCATAGAAGATATTTTTGTTTCGGGATCGTAACGGTCAAGTAAATTATATTCAATTGTTTTGTCTTTCCCTTTTACAATTACTTTCATCACAGTGAATTCCTCTTCTTCTGCAGCAAGCTTCCATTGATTGATTAGCAATTTGGAGGTGAACTCCAACGGGGAAATATCTGTATCATTAATTCTAAGTGGGGCCGTATCAAAAAAACAAGCTTGTTGCAAGGCAATGATAAGATCAAGATGACCGGGATAACGTAATGTTTTTTCTTTCATGTCAGGAATATGGCTCATAGTGTAGATCAGCGAGCGAAGTCCGTCTGTATTGAAAGCTTCCAGTTCCCCTACATCATCAAAAGTGATCATTTCGCGGTCGCTCAATGCAGGTTTGGTAATTACTTTTCCATTTTCTACCATTCTTGCCGGCCGGATATATTCCTGGATCACATCAACCGGCGAAAAAGGCGCTTTATACTGAAAAGGAGGTTTTCTTTCTTTGGGCAATCCTCCCACATAACATTCAAAGGAGTCTACTTTCATTTCTTCATTGTAGCGTCCGATAATAAAATTGCTGATCCCCGGTGCTACTCCGCAATCCGTGATGACGGTCACCCCTTTTTGTTTCGCTAATTTATCCAGTTCCAACGCGTCTTCAGGGAAAAAAGAAATATCCACCACATCTTTCCCTGCATTGATAACAGCCTCCAGGGTTTTATAACCCATAAACCCGGGTACCGCCGTCACCACAATATCAAAAGGCTGGAGCAGGTCAGCATATTCTTTATAGTCTGAAAGATCAGCAGCAGCGGTTTTAACCCTGCTATTTCTTTTTTGCAATTCTTCAAGGTTCTCCTTACTGAGATCAAAACAGGTTACGTCGTATTGGCCGGCCAGATCCAATGCAATGGCACGACCTACCATTCCCGCGCCCAACACAGCAATCATCATATGAAGAGATTTTTGTCGGCAAATTTACATTGTAATTTGCACGCAGAGAACGGAGAGCTCGCAGAGTTTTCAAAGTATATCTCTGCGAGCTCTGCTGTACTCTACGTGAAATTTTTTTGACTATCTGATCTTACTTTTTCTTCCTTCGAGTATTTTGTAGAAAGAACGACTACGAATCTCATCCAAAGAAAGTCCGGTTACAAGCGCTTCTTCTTCGGTGATCGCTCCGCAATTCATCGCTTTCAAAAAGAAATTGAGCAGCCCCTGACCTGTGGCAGCATCATCAAAAATATCACCCGTTAATGTGGATATCGCCGCCCGGTCCACGAATATTTTTAAGCGATGAGTAGCATCATCAAGACTACTTAAAAAGAAATTGTAAGTAGCAGCATACCGCATTGGTAACTGCGCGGGGTTGAGGTCCCAACCCTGGTAAAATCCATTGATCAGTGAATGCATGGAATGGTGATAGCCAATGCGCCAGGCATTATGTACGGACTGCCTGTTTTCTTTTAATTGTTTGTTAGAAAGTTTATCACCCCGGTGCGGTGCTACCGGCATTATGTTGGTGGCACCATCGGAAAGAAAAATACCCGTTCCACCCAATGCCACCCTGGTCATATGATGTGCAAAATCACAAACCGGGTGTGACATGGTCTGGTATTTTGCAGTGATGCCGCAGGAAGCGGTATAATCATAGGTACCGAAATGCGCGGCAATGCACCTTCCTTCACCGGCTCTTATGATCTTCATCAGGGGATTACGGCCTTCATCATCCATAATGATCTGGGTAGCTTCCACCATAGTTTCCATCTTGAGCGTGCGGGGTGGAAGGTGATTGGCTTCTTCAATGATCTCAAATAACCGGATCAGGATGGTAAACTGTTCAGGAATAGTAACCTTTGGTAACATCACAACAAAATTGTCGGGTAGCCGTCCATTTGTTTTCTCCAATAGGGTCGTTAAAAATAAGTCCAGTGTTCTCACCCCGCGGTACTTCAGGTCTTCCGTAAATGGTTTTATTCTGATCCCGATAAAAGGCGATATCGTTTTATTCTCCATACCAAGCGCCAATTCATTGGCGGCAGATATTGCCGTTGCATCTTCTTCGTCATCCGGGCGATTCCCAAAGCCGTCTTCAAAATCGATCCGGAAATCTTCAACAGCTTCCGTTTTTAATTTGGCGATGATCTTATTATAAATAGTATAGGCAAGCGATGCAGGATGTTGCTTCCTTTCTGCTAAGCTCATGCCATCCAGCTTACTTACTAATTTTTCTATTTTTTTTTCGGTGTCAAGCAAGTCCTTATATCCTTCAAACTGCAACACATTTGCCAAGACCACAAAATCAGGAGCATAGGTTTGCAGGCTTTTTAAAGCCACCCCGGCCATTTTTATACAGGTATCTGACTTAAACAGGTTGGCGCCTCCATATACTGTATGAACGGGTTGCCGGTCAGGTTTATCTCCGGGATAAATATGCTGGAATTTCAGGTTCGCGATCTTTAACTCGTCCAGCAAATTGTTTTTTTCATTATCAGAAATCGAGAAACTCATAATAACTTGTTTAGCAAAAAAAAGATTTAACCGCAGAGACGCTGAGGCGCAGAGTTTCGCTGAGATACAATAAATCACGACTCTGCGTCTCAGCGTCTCTGCGGTTATAATTTCTTCTATGACCCCCGATATGTAGAATATCCAAAAGGATTTAACAACAAAGGAATATGGTAATGTTCCCCGGATACTATTTCAAAAATGATCTCTATATAAGGATAAAAAGTAGGGATCCCGGCTTTATCAAAATAATCCTTGGTCTCAAACCGCATTTTGTAGCTACTCTCCTGAAGTACTATCTCATTTTCCAACAGATCCGGTATTTTCCCATCTTTATTGGTAATGCCTCTTGCCATCTCTACCCACTTGTCGTTACCCCCCCTATATAAAACAATGGTAACACCTTCTGCAGGCTTACCTTTTGTTGTATCTAAAATATGGGTGGTGATCTGGCTCATAGCCTCACCCCCAGCCCCTCTCCTGGCGGAGAGGGGGGCCGGGGTCTTTATTTAATTTGATTAAATTTTAAAAGTACCTTCTTCATATTAGGAATCTAAAAGTTTCTCCAGGCGGAGTTTGGTTATTTTATTTTGCTCATCAGCAGCAATTTCAATTTCTGCAGCCGGGCTATTCTTTAATCTTTCCTGTAAAAGCCCCAGCATTTCATCCGCGGATTTTCCTGAAGCGCAAACAATAAAGATATAACCGAATTTCTCCTCGTACAACCTGTTTGCTTCAGCAAGCGCTTTGATCGTTTCTTCTGAAGCGGTAGTAACCCCGCTTTGTTCCTCAGTGGCCCACTGTCCCGTGGAAGCAAATCTCTCTTTTAATGATTGCATATCCCCGATCTTCGGGTGATGAGAAAAAGCTTCTTTCCAGTCATCCTTGCTGCATTTATCCCAAACTTCTTCCGCATCTACCAATAGTTCAACCAGATCATCGGCCGGAAAAAAAGCCATCATCATCTTCACCCATGAATTAGACCCGCAACATTTGTACAATTCTTCTTTGAGTTGCTGGGAAGGCAATGTATTTAATTCGTGTAGTGTCATAATGCTTTTTAAATGTTGTCTTCTTTAATACATCTACAATTCCTAATTCCCAGTTCCCAATTCCCTCCGGCTAACCCTCCCCCACAACCGCATCCTGCTCACACCCCCATCCGGGAAAATAGACAGGCGGACATGTGTAAAAGGTCCCTTGTTTACAATTTCCTTTTCAAAATAGTGTTCATGGTCAGCGCTAAGCTTTGATAACGGAAGGATCGGAGTCCAAACAAATGACGGCCCATTCAGCCCACTCTCTTCTTTATAAGGAATAGCACAACCTTCGATAAGGCAGGTATCCGGGTAATTTCCTTTGAAATGACACGTATCAATTAAAATTTTTTCTATAGTGCCCTTATGCGCCAGGCGAACGATCACCCAGTCACGGTTACCCGGTGTCCGGTTTCGTTTTGTTTCCCAGCCATCGCCCATATTGACTCCCCGTCCGGGCATAATCAGGTTATCCATATGTGAGAAGAACATATCATTACATAAAATTGCCTTAGCGCCATTCACGGCTGCTGCCAGGTCAATTAATTCGTTTTCATCCACCTTGCTCCAATCTTTAAAAACTTCACCATATACTTTGAGTCTTGCAACGCCACCGTCGGGATAAATATTCAGCCGTACATGCGTATACACGGAATGATCGCTGATCTCGTAAAAATTCTGCGAGCCGGGCAGTATCGGGGACCTGGGAAGAATTTCTTTCCACCCCGCATTTTTAAGATCCACTTCAGAAGAGGATTGACAATTGCAGGCTTCGATCGAAGCATGGGGCGGGTGATTCCCCAGGAAATGATTAGTATCTATATCCACACCATGAATTTTACCGGAAGTCGCCAGCTGGATGATGCACCAGTCATGCCCGGGAACTCTTTTCCGGCGCGACTCCCAGCCGTCCATCCATTTGCCCTGGCC
>JADGPW010000259.1 GCA_017882265.1 Chitinophagaceae bacterium
CAGATATGAACCAATTTGGGGAGATCAATGCAGTGTACGGCAAATATTTTGAAGGCGACATGCCTGCCGGCAAGACTGGATTCCCCGCCCGGGAAACGGTGCAGGTATCGGCTTTACCCAAGTTTGTAAATGTGGAGATCAGCATGATCGGTGTAAAATAGCATGCTAAAACACTCCCCAAAGCCTTTATATCAAACCGGACAAGTGTAAAACTTTAAACAGGTTTTACTTAATTTCGCTCACTTTTAAAACACCTTCTATATTTTACCCCAACCCCCCTGTATGAGAAAATTTTACTCAACATTGCTAGCTACCTCTTTATTAACCTTTATCCTGTTTTCTGTTTTTACAGGATGTCAACAGATAAATAATTCCGGAACAATACCGGGATCAGAAGAGGAGAATGATAAATACGATGGTCCGGATAAAGCCATTCAATTTGAAATAGAAAAAACCAAAGACCCCGTTACCGGCAAAGTGCCCTGGCAAAATCTTCGTATTGCTATAGAGCAGACAGAACTGGCAAAAACCCAGGTAAGATCAAACCGGCCGGATGCAATAGAATCTTTAACATGGACAGAACGGGGCCCCGACGGTGATTTTTATGGCCCCCAGGGTAATACCCGTCCTAATAATGGCCAGACATCAGGAAGAATCAGGGCTACAATGGTTGATTCACTGGACCCGACTCACCGGACAGTCATTGTGGGTAGTGTGGCCGGTGGTTTATGGAAAACATCCAATATTACCGCGTCTCTTGCTAACTGGATATTGGTAAATGATTTTATGAGCAATCTTGCCATAGCTGATATATGCCAGGACCCACGTCCTGGTTTTCAGAATAACCTGTACGTATGTACCGGAGAATCTTATTCCAATTCAGATGCTATAAGAGGAGTTGGTGTATTTAAAAGTACCGATGATGGAGTAACCTGGAATTTTCTTCCCAGCACCAGCAGCTATGTTAATGGCACCAGGATCCTTTGCGATAATTTGGGAAATGTATATCTCGGTACTCGTGGCAGTGGTTTACTCCGATCCATTGATGGAGGAGCAACATGGACGAGTATCACTCCTTCGGGGCTTAGCAACGATATTTGCGACCTTGAAATAAGTTCTACTGCTTTACCAGGGAGATTACACGTGACCACAGGTATTTTCAGTGCATCGGGTTATCGTTACACAGATATTCCCGCGACAGTAACTTCGGGTGCCGGTTGGAACACCGCCACAACTCCCTTTACCACTTTTAATGAAAGAACCGAATTGGGTATCAGCGGAAATGTTTTGTACGCCCTTCCTGATAATGGGAGTCACCAGGTTCCCACTATTTGGAAATCGACAGATGGAGGGGATAACTGGGCAGCTACAGCGGTGCAGCCGACTAGTGGATGGGCCAACGGCCAGGGCTGGTATTCCTTATCATGTGGCGTTAATCCGGCGAATTCAAATGAATGTATAGTGGGTGGTCTTGATTGTTATAAGACTTCCGACGGTGGTGGATCATGGACCCATATTTCCACCTGGGTAGGAACATCGGGACAGTATGTGCATGCGGACCAGCACGATATTCAATGGTGGGATGGTGGAACCAAACTCCTTTTTTCATGCGATGGCGGTATCCATTATTCATCTGATGGCGGAACGACCATATCAGACAGGAACAAAGGATTAAGAATAAAACAATTTTATTCAGTTGCAATACATCCATTAGAAACTAATTATTTTCTTGCCGGCGCCCAGGATAATGGGATTCACCGGCTTAATCACCCGGGTTTAGACAGTTCTATTGAAGTTGAGGGTGGTGACGGAATGTTAGTGGCTATTGACCAGAATGAACCACAATATCAATTTGGTTCATACGTCTACAATGTGTACAGGAGAAGCACAAATAACGGCGCCTCCTGGAGTACCCCCATTAATAACCAGGCTTCAGGAAGATTTGTGAATCCATGGGATTATGATAATACTGGCAATATTCTTTATGCATGCAATACAGGCGGAAATTACATGCGTTGGGACAATCCTCAAACAGGAGCCACCACTACTATTGTTTCTGTCGCGGCATTTAGCGGCGCTACTGTTTCTGCAGTAGATGTATCTCCCTATACGACCAACCGGGTTTATTTTGGTATGGGTTCAGGAGGAATAATCCAGGTAGACAATGCCAATACTGGAACAACGGCAACAGGTACCGTAATTACTCCGGCTGGTGCCGCTGGTTACGCTAACTGTGTGGTTACAGGATCATCTGATCAAAATCTTATGGCCACCTATTCAAGCTATAATGTTACCCATGTTTGGGTGTCTACTAATGGTGGAACAAGCTGGACGGCCTGTGACGGAAATTTACCAAATATGCCGGTAAGATGGGCCTTGTTCCATCCGGATACAGATACAAAAGCATATATAGCAACTGAAACAGGTGTTTGGGAAACCACCCTGCTAAATGGAGCGTCCACGATCTGGACACCCAGTACAACATTTCCCAATGTGAGTACGGATATGATAAAATACAGGGCTTCTGACCGCACCATTGCAGCCGGCACCCATGGCAGGGGTATCTGGACAGCCACAGTGCCTTTACCAACGGGGTTTAGTTTTGATAGTCCTTCCGCAGCCAGTTCAGTTTGCCCGGCGCCTGCTTCCATGCAGGTAACATTGACAGCCACATTTAGTTCAGGATTCACAAATCCGATCACACTTTCAGCCAGTGGAAACCCGGCAGGAACATCTGTTTCTTTTGGAAACAATCCGCTAACACCAGGCAGCCCATCTTCGACTGTAGTTTTAACGGGAACGAATACATTAACTCCTGGCTCCTATGTGATAACGGTAACTGGGACCGCCACCGGGGCTCCTACTCAAACCCGGAACCTGACCTATACTATTACGCCGGGCGCAGGACCTTCCATTACCTTACAACCATCTAACCAAACATTATGTGCCGGGGGCAATACATCGTTCAATATCACAGCGACGACGGCCACCACATTCCAGTGGCTGCTGAGTACTGATGCAGGAGTTTCTTATAACCCGGTCTCTAATGGTGGCGTTTATTCGGGCGCGACAACCAATACTTTAAATCTTACCGGTGTTCCGGCGGGATCTAATAATTACCTTTTCCGTTGTACCGCTTCTACACTGTGTGGGAGCACAACTTCCAGTGCGGCATTACTTACAGTTAATACAGCCCCGGCTATTACCGCACAACCCCAGAACATTACATTATGTACCGGGGGCAGTAATACTTTTAGTGTAACGGCTTCAGGCGCAAACCTTACTTATCAATGGCAATTGAGTACGGATGGTGGTACTACTTATAATCCAATTGGAGGCGCCACTTTATCTACCTATACAGTGTCAAGTGTTACCGCAGGTATGAATGGATACAGGTATCGTTGTCTTATTTCCGGGTCATGCCCTCCTTCTGTTACATCTGCCGGCGCCATACTTACCGTGGTGACCTCACTATCTATTACTTCTCAGCCCTCCGATGTAATTACCTGTGTGGGTAATATTACCAGTTTCATTGTTACCGCAACCGGTGCAAACATTACCTATCAATGGCAGGTAAGCACTGATGGCGGTGCTACCTACACTGATATTAGTAATGGCGGAGTTTATTCAGGCGCTACAACAGCCACACTAAATCTTATCGGTGTAACTGCTATCCTGAACGGCAACAGGTATCGGTGTAACCTTACCAGCACTTGTGGAAATGCTACTACCAATTCAGTATTATTAACTGTAAATACTTTGCCGGCTATAACCGGGCAGCCACAGGATATTACATTATGTGCGGGTAGCAATAACACTTTTAGTGTAACAGCTACCGGTACAAGTATAACTTATCAATGGCAATTAAGCACGGATGGCGGTGCTACATATAATAATGTTACAAATGGAGGAGTATATTCAGGTGCCACCACTCCGAATTTAACGTTGACCGGTATCACCGCAGGAATGAATAATTATAAATACCGCTGCATAGTTACCGGTGTTTGTAATCCTCCTGCTGTATCTGCCGCGGCCACTCTTTCCGTAATCACTTCTGTTGCTATAACCAGTCAGCCGGCAAACGTTACAGCCTGTGCCGGCACGAATGCCAGCTTTACTGTTTCAGGAAGCGGCGCTGGTATCATTTACCAATGGCAGGTAAGTACGGATGGCGGAGCTACATGGAATAATATAACAATTGGCGGTGTTTATTCCGGCGCCACGAATGCAACCCTGACCATAACCGGCGCAACGGTATCAATGAACGGTTACAAATACAGGGCCTTGTTATCAAATGCAACCTGTACCACACCGGGTATTTCCAATCCGGCTACGCTTACGGTTAATTCATTGCCAGCCATATCAACTAATCCTCAGGATGCAACGATATGTATCGGTGGCAGCAATACATTCAGTGTAACGGCTTCCGGAACAGGGATCTCTTACCAATGGCAGTTAAGCACCGATGGCGGAGTTACTTATAATAACATTGCCGGCGCTACCACATCATCTTATACGGTATCCGGAGCTATCGCCGGTATGAATGGTAACAGGTATCGTTGTGTAGTGAATGGAACCTGTCCACCAGCTGCTACTTCGGTCGCAGCCCTATTAACGGTGATCAGCCCAGTTGTTATTACCGCCCAACCACCCAATTCAGCAGAAGGCTGCTCGGGTAACAGTGCAACTTTTACAGTAGTTGGTACCAGTACACAAACAATAATCTACCAGTGGCAGGTAAGCACCGATGGAGGCGCCACCTGGACAAACATTACAGGTGCGAATGCAGCTGCATTTACCATTTCCAATTTAGTAGTAGTGTTGAATAATAACAGGTATCGTGCTTTGTTATCAAACGCCACCTGTACCGTTCCGACTGTTTCTAACGCTGCCATATTAACCGTACATGCTACGCCAACCGTTGGCTTAACGGCTGCACCGCTAACTAGCTTATTACCGGGTCAGTCCACAACATTAACGGCAACACCGAGTGCCCCTACCGGGGGCGTGTTGACAACCACATGGTATAACAATAATACCCTCTTTCCAAACGTGGGTAACACCTATCTTGTTACTGTCGCTAATCTCGGCAGCTACCAGGTAAAAATTCAGGAAACCTGGCCAAGTAGTCTTTTCTGTTCAAACCTGTCACAGGTTGTTACAATAGATGCGACCATCAGTCAGAAACTTTTCATTTTCCCAAGTCCGAATGATGGTCATTTTACGGTTTCATATTATAACAATGGCGGCAGCAGCACCCAAAGACAAATCGTAATATTTGATTCCAGGGGAGCTATGGTATACAACCGGCAATTCCCGATAGCAGGTCCTTATACATTGATCAATGTAAATCTGGAAAGGGGTAGCCGGGGGATTTATTATGTAGTGGTAGGGGACAGCAATGGCAAGAAACTCGCGGACGGAAAAGTACATGTGAGATAAACTAACCAACAAACTGAAAATAAAAACCCACCAATGACGGTGGGTTTTTATTTTCTATTAATTATCAGAATGCTTTTTTCTTCCAGTTATTAGTATCCCGGTTCCATTCAGGTAATTTTTTATCCGGATCAACGATCACTTCAGTTATTTCACTTGTAGTGGGTACGCCAAATGTCCAATCACTGCCTCTTTGCCATACTTCAACAGGCAGATCGACTTTATGTTCTTTGCCATTGGTTTCTTTTACCAGTACTGTGACAGGCATTGCCATCTTCTCCATGTTCTCTAAAGTAATATTAGCTCCGTTCTCAGGTTTTTCTTTTACGTATTTTACATCCTTAACCTTTTGATCCAGTTTCCAGGTATTCAAAACCCAGGCTCTCCAAAACCAGCCGAGGTCTTCGCCCGACACATTTTCTATCGTATGGAAAAAATCCCAGGGGGTGGGATGTTTAAAGGCCCAGCGTGCCACATATTCCCGGAAAGCCGCGTCAAACCTGTCCTTGCCCAGCACCACTTCCCGCAAGGCGGTCAGCATTTGAGAAGGCTTCAGGTAAGCCGCTACACCAAGGTTTTCCTGTTGAATTACTTCAGGGATATTATACAATCCATCCATTTTGTCACCAAAAGTATATTTGACCATGAAAGACGAATTCGGGTCGCCAAAAAAACTGGCTTCCTTAAATTCACCCTTGTTGAAGGCGGCAGTGGAAATATCATTAATAAAAGTGTTAAAACCTTCATCCATCCAGGCATATTTTCTTTCATTGCTTCCTACGATCATGGGGAACCAGGTATGACCAAATTCATGGTCGGCTACTTCCCATAATCCACTCCCGGCGGAATTGGAACCACAAAAAACAATACCCGGATACTCCATACCGGCCACAATACCGGCCACATTAGTAGCAACAGGATAAGGAAACTCGAACCATTTATTGGAATAATGTTCGATCGCCCCTTTCACCATTTCAGTAGAACGTTGCCAGCCGTCCTTAACAATACTTTCCACAGGGTAAGCACTGGCAGCCATAGCTTTTTTGCCGCTGGGTAAATTGATCCTTGCCGCATCCCATACAAAGGCCCTGGATGCTCCCCAGGCAACATCTCTTGCATTCTGGATCTTATATTTCCATGTACAGCTGGCTTGTTTGGGCCTGGAATTGGGATCGGTAACCTCTTTGTCGCTTCGAATGACAACTGTCTGATCGCTGTTCTTCGCCTGGTTCCATCTTTTCAATTGTTCCGGAGTAAGACAGTCCTCGGGATTTAATAATTCACCCGAACCCACCACAATTAAATTGGAAGGCGCCGTAACATTATATTCAAGATCGCCATATTCTAAATAAAACTCTCCCGCTCCCAGGTAGGGCAATGTATTCCATCCCTGGATATCATCATAGACTTCCATCCTGGGAAACCACTGGCCTATTTCGTAGATCCATCCATTCTTTGTTTTTAACCGGCCCATGCGGTCCGTACCATATTCAGGAACCGTGAAATCAAAATGGATGGATAACTTTAATTTCCCGCCTCCTGAAGCCAAAGCATCCGGCAGCCAAACCTGCATACGGGTATCCGAAACATTGTAGTTGGGAGTAAAGGTTTTTCCATTATAGTCCACCGAAATAGATTTGATCACATCACCCTCGGTAAATTTAGCGTTGGCCCAGCGTCCACCCGTTTGCGTGGTGGTGGCGGTTGCCCTTGAATCTTTTCTGTAAATATTCTGGTCAAGTTGTAGCCAGAGGAATTTCAGATTATCCGGGCTGTTGTTCGTATAGCTGATCTCCACATCTCCGCTGAGTCCATGCTTCATGGTGTCCAGCGTACAATTGATCTTATAATCAGCGTGGTTTTGCCAGTACCGGGGTCCCGGCTCACCGCTGGCGCTTCTAAAATCATTGCCGGGGTAAGGATAAAATTGCGGATTAAAGGCTTCTTTGTTATCATAGTTTGACACGGTATTGGTTTGTGCAAACAAACCGATGAACACAAACAAGCCAATAATGCTTAGAACAGTTTTCTTCATAATATAATATTATTTGGGGCTGAAAGATAGGCCAAAGGCTGTAAAGCAAGCTACCGTTAAAAAGGTATTTGCAATACTTTATGTAAAAAGCTTTCCTGTTTAGGCATAAATGACTTCAGGGAAGGGTAGTCCCCTGGTCGTTCAAAGATGGCGCTTAAGCGGGAACGATTATTTCATTGCAGGTATAATGTTCCGGATAGTAAATCTCCGATAGAGTTCCTCTGAATTTTTATTGTTTAACACTATTTTCCGGGGTCATTTCTCATCCCAGCCGCCAACCATTAAAACTTATATTTTACAGAAGCTAAAATAATACGTGATACCAACCTGTACTCAGCAAAGAATGTCTGGCCCGGCAGAATTACTGAATAAGAGAACTTATTTTGATTGAATAGATTAGTACAGGTGAGCCCACCACTCCATTTATCTTTTTTAGGGGTATACCTTATCTCTGTTCCGGCCACGGATATATACCCGGTTTGCGCATGAGGTGGGTGGTTCCACTCATTCCGGATATTGCAACTGACAATAAAAACGGGAAAGATCTTCCAGCTGGCTTCCGTTTGAATCTCCATATCATGGGTAGCCGTTTTTTGGGAATGTTGGCTACTATTTTTTTGTGTGGTGATAAAATATTTTCCCGATCCGCTTAACTGGAAATGCTTTACCTGTGTATGGAACGAAGGTTCAAAACTCATCCGGGTAAATCCATATTCGGATTCCAGGCCATTGACTTTGTGAAAGGAATTTCCACTAACCAGGTTGTAACGAAAAGCTATTTTTGACTTGGCCTCATAAATGAACTTATCGGCTCCCACACTAAAAACTCCCAAACTGATATTTTTACCAGTTGCTTCGGCTGTGGCAATTGTATAATGTGTGTTGGGCAATGAATTGGATAAATACAATAAAGGTCTTTTTGTAAAAGAAAGCTGGCTAAAGAAGATAAAACCATGCCTGACCAGGTCGATATGAGAAAAAGAAATATTGGCGGTGCGGGTAGTGGCCGCAAATATAGAATCATCCCCTTTTTGGACCGAAGTCAAACCGGTTAAAAAATAACCCCCCGCGATATCTTTGATGCCGGGATCTGTGATCTGCGATATATAGGAAAGGGTAAGCTTATCTAATTTTGAAAGCTCGAAATCAATATTGGCCTGTGGCAGGAAATAGAACTTGTTTAAATTGTTTTTCCTTGTTTTCGATTGATCATCCAGGTGAACCACCCCGGGTAAATATTGAAAGTTAATATGTTTCCCCCATGCCAATTGGTGATTGAATTTGATCCCGATTGATCGTTGCCTGAACCGGAAATCATTAGCTGAATCGGGAGTGCTCATTTGCATTGGACCGCTGGCGTTAAAACCAAGGATCGTATTCAGAAAATTTTCCTGCTGGTAATGATAGTCGACGATCACCCCCACCTGGCTTCGCTGCATTTTTTTTTGAAATAAAAAATGCGCAGATTGAGAAGAGAATTTCTGCCACTCATCCTGCCGGATATTTTGAAAAAGGGCGGGATAGAATAGTGAATCGTAATTAGGCGGGGATTCGATATACTGACCCGTGACAAGGGCTTTTTGGTATTCAAAGCCTGATTCCAGCCAGGATCCTTTTTTAAAAAGATGAGTATAATATATTCCTGCACCGGATCGGCTGTTCGTCCCCTCTTTTCTTTCAATATAAGGATCCCCTTGCAGCAAGCCTGAAGATAAATAATCAGGTTTTTCCCTCTCCAGTTTCAGTTGGCCTAATAGCTGGTTCTTGTTATTAATAAGATAATTAACCAGGAGGGCGCTATTGAAATTCGTATTGATCTTTTTGAGGACCTCCTGCTGACGTAAAATAATATTTTGTGGTGCCGCAAAGATCGTATTCACCGTACCGGCATCCTGGTTATACCGGTCCCTAATATAACCGGTAACGCCTTTGATAATTATTTTCTTAGATAGCCTGTATTTGTAATTAAAAGAACCCAGGAAAGAATTGTTTGAATAAAAAAGGGGAAGGGTCGTCCGTGCGTTCTTTATATCGGCTATGTCGGCCAACGAGGTCGGGGAGGCCAGGGAAAGTTCGGGGTTGGAATTATTGCCTTGTGATCCATCGATAACAATATTTTCCTGGCCCGACAGTTTTAACTCACCCGAGGTATTTGATTCCTGCAGCAGGAGTGACTTGAATTTTTCTTTAAGTGAAATTACTTGTCCTGCCAAGGTATAGTAAAGGGGCCGGGGTTCCATCCCCGCCTCCAGGTTCCCAAAGACTTTTCCCAGGAATTTTTTCTTATACCGGATATTGAGCACCTGTTCTGATGATGCTTTCAGGGTGGAAGTGATATCCTCCGGATCTTTATAATGCCGGATCACCTGCACTTTATCGATACCGTTGATGTCCAGGTTTTGTGTCAATGACTCATATTTCCTTCCCGTCAGATCATCTCCTTCTATCAGTATTTTACTGATAGGTTTTCCGTTGAAAACTATTTTGCCGTTATCCTGGACCACAAAGCCGGGCATATTTTTTAATAATTCGCCGATATTTCTTTCGTTTCCCAGTTTAAATGAATCAGTTTTAAATGAAATAGTATCCCCGGAAACGGTGATGGCAAGATCGGTTTTGATAAAAACTTCCGGTAAGGGTTTATCCAACGAATCCAGGAAAAAGTTGACCTTAATATCCCTACTTCCCTGATCTTCTACCCGCAGGATCTTTGATTTATACCCTACCACACTGGCTTCGAGTATCGCTGGCAAAAAATGAGCAGGGAGGGTTATTTCATAAACCCCTTTTTCTGAAGCAATGGAAAACTTTTTCAGGGGTGCCGTTGAATCCTTTTTAACCTTTACGGAGGCAAAAGGAAGTGTATGCCCGCTTTGATTGGAAATAGTGCCATAAATTCTTACCTGGGAATGGGCAACATTTGTCCCCAAAAAGTACAATACTATTGCTGTGTTTTTTATTAAAGGCCACATTGAATCCTATTGGTCTTTCTTTATTATATCATCCAGTTTCAGGGTTTTGCCATTCTTCTTCGCTTCCTTAAGTGTCTCAACCATTTCTTCGAACCTTTTATTTTCCTTATTAAGGATAGCATTCATTTCTGCTGCTGAAATAAGTCGCCCGGACGTGCAGGTTTTAATGGGAAACATTTCACTTTTTTCTTTAAGCGGCCATTGTAATTCTACCATGCCGAAAATTATATTTCTCGTCAGGTTTATATTTTCAATTAATAAACCAGGCAGTCCGCGCAGTTGTAAAGGGGCGACAGATACCGGGATCGAGGGAGCAAACCAGGCGATATAGTTCATGCCATTATACTTTCCGGTTGCTTTTTGACATTTGATGCCCCGCACTGTCATGGTATCATCCTGTAATTCCCATTGCATAAACGTAAGACTGTCGTAAACACAATAGGAACCTGTTGAACTGTAGGAGGAATAAATGATCCTGTTAGTGGCCAGGTCGCCAAACCAGGTCTGGGGTGGCCGTTCAGCGCTTTTCTTTATGGCCTCTGCTTTTGCAATATCGGCCAGGGAATCGCCTATATTCTCATATTTTTTTCCTTTGAGGGGATATAGGTTCTCATTTTCTGAAGGCTTATACCTATATATATAACTGCTTCCTGTAAACCACATCTCGATTGTATTATAAGCAGACTTATTCCCTTCAATCACATAAGTTATTTTCCCTTTTAAATTATTTTCCTGGGCATTGATAATCGTAAAGGAAGAGAAAATGAAGAAGATCAAAGGAATATTTTTTTTCATAAAAATTGTTGTTGACTTAAGTATATTAAGGATTATTTGTTATAGATACGAGACTGCACCATGCCCTGCACATATATCGGGATCTGCACAAGCGGAAAAAGCCTCATAATACCATATGGTGTGATCGGCAGGATTAACGAACATAATAACCCAACCACATAGGACCGTTGTCCCGCCAGTACAGGTTACATAAAAATTATTGGTAATCATTTGCAGTTGGACATATTTTCTCTCATCGAATTTCAGGTTTTTGGGGCCAGATATTAGTAAATGGATGTTATTATTCTTAACATTTGTATTTGCACTACTTGTTGATGCAAACCCGCTGCTTGCAAAAAGCAGAAGTGTTGTTATCGTAAAAAATAATGTTTTTAATTTTTTCATGGCTGATAGTTTTAAGTGATGAAGTATTGCTCAAGTCAACAACATTCATTAAAACTAATCAGCACCGGTACTTGAAAACAAATTTTACCAGTCAGAAAAAACTCCAAAATGGATGTATTTTTCCCGGTCTTTTTAGGTGGGGTATTCAGGAGGGGTTGATCTGATATTACCTGTATGATCAGGGGAAAAGATGCTGCGCGATATCAATACTTTCAGTCCGGCCCACATCCACTAACCGGTCGCCGCTATGATCATAACCCATGATCGGGTAGCTGTCAGCCAGCGCCAGGTATACATCTATCAATGAGAATTTACCGGTAAAAGGCATCAATCTGAAAATATCATATTCAAATATGGCGACACAACTATATGCTTTTGGATAGATGGTATTTCTTTTTGAATCTCTGGCGGGATAATTCAGGATCAGCCCTTTTTCTTCTCCTGTGGTTGTATTCCTCCAGCCACAAAGCCGGTTGTTTTCATCAAATAAAAGATAACGGGATGTGGGCCGGTCGGTAACGGCAAGAGAGATCAGGGCTTTCTGTTCTGTATGAAAATGCAGCAGCTTATTGATATCAAAATCAGTGAGAATATCTGCGTTACAGGTGACAAATTTTTCGCCGGGAGTAAAAAAATGTTTTGCTTTCAGTAAGCCACCACCTGTATCCAACAATGCATCCTGTTCATCACTGATCATAATATGACTGCCCCAGCCTTTGTTTTTTTCAATGGCATCGATGACCTGCCCGGCAAAATGATGAACATTGACAATCACATCAGTAATGCCGTATTGCTGTAAATATTCAATATTTCGTTGTAATAAACTTTTTCCGTTGACAAGCGCTAATGCTTTCGGGTGTTTATCTGTCCAGGGTTTAAAGCGGGTGCCCAGCCCAGCCGCGAAGATTATTGCTTGCCTTATCGTTCCCTGAACATTCACTAATATATTTGATGAACTCATAAATGATTCTTCGAAGAATAAAGAAAATTACAATCTAAGTTCTCCCTTTAGGGGGACAGGGGGTTCTCCCAATCCTTTTCATCCTGCACCAGATGTTTTACTTCAACTTTCACCTTGAATTTATTCCTGAGATGCCTTGCCATTTCATCCGCCGCATATACACTCCGGTGCTGCCCACCGGTACAGCCAAAACTTACCACCAGGCTTTCAAATCCCCTTTTAATATATTCTTCTACGGTAATATCCACTATATCAAAGATGCTGTTCAGGAACTGGGGCATTTTTGTTTGTTGTTCCAGGAAATCTTTTACTTCTTTGTCACGACCGGTCCTTGTCTTCATACTTTCAATACGACCGGGATTTGAAACTCCACGGCAATCAAATACAAATCCACCGCCATTCCCACTTTCGTCAACGGGAACCTGCTGACGGTAGGAAAAACTGCTGATCTTAACTACCAGGGGGGTTTCTTCGGTTGCTTGTGTGGGCGTAAACTGCTCAATGATCTCGGGGGCCAGGCACATATCCAATACCTTCCGGAATTCCGGAACGGTAATACCTATTGTTTGATTTTCAAAGAAACCTTTAAGGTTCCGCAGGGCTAAGGGGATACTGGTAAGAAACTGCGCTTTGCGTTCAAACAAACCACGGAAACCATAGGCGCCAAGTACCTGCAATAAACGGATCAGGACATAGCCATTATACTGGCTGCGGAAAATATTTTTATCTATAGGCTGCCCTGTTATTTTTTCGAAAGCATTCATGTAATCATCCAATAAATTATTTTTCCATGAATCGGGAAGATTGGCCCTTGCCTGCCAGAGCATCGAAGCCACATCATATTGTGGCGCGCCTTTCATCCCGCCCTGGTAGTCTATGAAGTGAACGCTCTTATCTTTTTTCACCATGATATTCCTGCTCTGGAAATCACGGAACATAAAATACTTGTATTCGGTATGAGTAAGATAATTACTCAGGGCTTCAAAATCATCGATCAGTTTTTGTTTATCATAAGGTTTGCGGAGCGCATCGAGGAAATAATATTTAAAATATAAAAGATCGGCCATAATGGCCTGTTTGCCGAATTCTGTATTGGTCAGGCATCGTTCATAATCTAGTCCCTCATCCCCGTTTACCTGCAGGACGGCCAACGCTTCGAGGCTTTTTGCAAACAGCGTATAGACTTCTTTGGTAAAGCCACCTGATTCAAGGCAGTTGAGCAAGGAGACAGAACCGAAGTCTTCCTGCAGGTAATTGAGCATATCTTCACTGATAGCAAATATATCGGGGACAGTCAACCCCTTATTTTTGAAATGCCGGGAGAAATAAATAAAGGTTTCGTTCTCTTTGATATTGGCGCCATACGTGCCGATCACAGCACCCTTCTTTCCATGTAGCCTGAAATAACGTCGTTCGCTGCCGCTGGGTGGTAATACATCGATAACATCCGGTTCAGCGCCATTCCACTGTTTGTATAATAAAGATATAGCTTCAACATGCTGCTGCATGAAGCAAATTTAGTGGTTAGTTTGAATTCTGCCTTTAACCGCAGAGTCGCTGAGACGCAGAGTCGCTGAGTGATTTTGATACTATCTCTGTCTCTGCGACTCTGCGTCTCAGCGTCTCCGCGGTTCAATCCCTCATTTTTGGTTAATTTTGCCAATTCAGCCAACTATGAGCTATACCCCTTCCAATAAAGTCCGCATCGTTACGGCGGCCAGTTTGTTTGATGGCCATGATGCGGCCATTAATATCATGCGAAGGATCATGCAGAGCAAGGGCGCTGAGATCATTCACCTCGGGCATAACCGTTCTGTCAAAGAAATTGTTGAGACGGCAATTGAAGAAGATGTGCAGGGTATCGCCATTACCAGTTACCAGGGCGGTCATGTGGAATTCTTTAAATATATGAAAGACCTGCTGGAGGAGAATAGTTGCGGGCATATTAAAATATTCGGTGGAGGCGGTGGAACCATTTTACCCCAGGAGATAGAAGAGTTACATAATTATGGTATCACCCGGATATACAGCCCGGACGATGGAAGGAAAATGGGGCTGGAGGGAATGATAGAAGATGTAATAAAAGAATGTGATATTTCCCTGAATGGAAATGGAGCATATACAAAACCAATGACCCTCGGTGAAGTAAAGGATGTACGGAAGATTGCGAGAGAGATCACCAATGCTGAGAATGCGGGGGTGCCTGACGCCTTTAGGGCGTCTGACACTTCAAGGAAATCTTCGAAAGTGTCAGACGCCCTGAAGGCGTCAGACACACACACACCGGTACTCGGTATAACAGGTACCGGCGGAGCCGGTAAATCATCCGTTACCGATGAGATCGTTCGCCGGTTTCTTAACAACTTCACCAATAAGACCATCGCCGTTATTTCAGTAGATCCATCAAAGAAAAAAACGGGTGGCGCCTTGCTTGGTGACAGGATTCGGATGAATGCCATTTCTCATCCAAGAGCCTACATGCGAAGTCTGGCCACCCGGGAAGATAATGCGGTATTAAGCGGTGCGGTGGAGGACGCTATCGCTATTTGTAAAGCAGCCGGGTTTGACCTGATCATACTCGAGTCTGCAGGGGTGGGACAAAGCGATGCAAGTATTTTGGATTATTGTGATGTAAGTATGTATGTAATGACACCGGAATACGGGGCGGCCTCCCAATTGGAAAAAATAAATATGCTGGATTATGCTGACCTGGTTTGTATCAACAAATTTGATAAAGCTGGGGCGCTGGATGCATTGGCGGATGTCCGGAAACAATACAAACGCAATCACCAGTTGTTTACGACCAAAGACACTGACTTACCGATCATAGGCACCGTAGCCAGCAAGTTCAATGATGATGGGATCAATCATCTATTTGAAGGGCTACTCAATATAATCAAAGACAAAACAAAAGTTGTCTTTGGAAAATTTCATTTTGCGGAAACAGCGAAAGTAGGCCAGGCGATCATCCCGGCCAACCGGGTAAGATATTTAAGTGAGATCAGTGAAAATAACCGGGACTATGATCGGTTGGTAAGAGATCAGTCAGCTATTGCATCAAAGTTGTATCAACTGCACGGTGCTTTAGAGATTCTTCAAAATCCTGAGTCTGCGAAAGTCTCCCCCTTAGGGGCAACCGAGCAAAGCGAAGGTTGGGAACGTAGTTCGTTAGAGGGGGCTCTCCAAACCCAAATAGCCTTCTACACCGAACAACTCACCCCAGTTGCAAAAAAACTCATAACCAATTGGGAAGAAAAATTGAAAGCCTACAAACAGGATTATTATGAATTCAAGGTTCGTGATAAAGTGATCAAACAGGATTTATTTACGAAAAGCTTATCCGGTACCAGGATCCCTAAAATTGTTTTGCCTAAATACAAGGATTGGGGTGATATCCTTACCTGGCAGGCACAGGAAAACGCACCCGGTCTGTTCCCTTTTACTGCCGGTGTGTTCCCCCTGAAACGGGAAGGAGAAGATCCTACCAGGATGTTTGCGGGTGAAGGCGGACCTGAAAGAACGAACAGAAGGTTTCACTATGTATCGGTAGATCAACCCGCAAAAAGATTATCCACGGCCTTTGACAGTGTCACGTTATATGGTGAAGACCCCGATCCCCGCCCGGATATTTATGGCAAGGTCGGCAACAGCGGCGTCAGCATCGCCACGGTGGATGATGCCAAAAAACTCTACAGCGGTTTTGATCTTTGTAACCCGAAAACTTCCGTTTCCATGACTATCAATGGTCCTGCGCCAATGCTGCTGGCTTTTTTTATGAACGCGGCCATTGATCAGCAATGCGAAAAATATATAATCGAAAATGAATTAAAGGAGGAAATAAACCGGATCATAGAATCAAAGTTTAATGTAAAAGAGCTGCCAAAATATATTGGTACCGATGGAAAGCCAGTCTCCCCCTTAGGGGGAGATTTAGAGGGGGCCTTACCCACGGGGAATGATGGCCTGGGACTTCGTTTACTCGGTATGTCGGGTGCGGATGTGTTGCCAAAAGAAGTGTATGAAAGGATCAGGGATGCGGCTTTAACCCAGGTCCGCGGTACGGTGCAGGCCGATATTTTAAAAGAGGACCAGGCGCAAAACACATGCATCTTCAGCACTGAATTTGCCCTGAAACTGATGGGCGATGTACAGGAATATTTTATAAATAAGAAGATCAGGAATTTTTACAGTGTTTCTATTTCAGGTTATCATATTGCCGAAGCCGGGGCTAACCCCATTACGCAACTGGCATTTACTTTATCAAACGGCTTTACGTTTGTTGAATATTATTTAAGCCGCGGCATGCACATTGATGAATTTGCCCCCAACTTATCTTTTTTCTTCAGTAATGGGATGGATGCCGAGTATAGTGTCATCGGGAGAGTGGCCAGGCGGATCTGGGCCAAGGCCATGAAATATAAATACAAGGCCAACAAACGCAGCCAGATGCTGAAGTATCATATCCAGACATCAGGAAGAAGTTTGCATGCACAGGAAATTGACTTTAACGATATACGGACCACGCTGCAGGCACTATATGCTATTTATGATAATTGTAATTCACTTCATACCAATGCATATGATGAAGCTATTACCACACCCACGGAAGAAAGTGTTAGAAGGGCCATGGCGATCCAGCTTATTATCAACCGGGAACTGGGTACAGCTAAAAACGAAAACCCCAACCAGGGTTCATTCCTGATAGAAGAGTTGACGGACCTGGTGGAAGAAGCTGTATTGACTGAATTCGATCGCTTAACAGAGAGAGGAGGCGTACTGGGCGCTATGGAAAGAATGTACCAGCGAAATAAGATACAGGAAGAAAGTTTGTTTTACGAACACCAGAAACACTCCGGGGAATTACCGCTAATTGGCGTCAATACTTTCCTTAATAAAAAAGGAAGTCCGACCATTTTACCTACTGAAGTGATCCGGAGCACCCCGGAAGAAAAAGAATGGCAGGTTCAAAACCTGCAAGCCTTCTGGAAAAGAAATGAAGACCGGTCGGCAGACATGCTGAAAAAATTGAAGGCCGTTGCCATCCAAAATGGAAACCTCTTCGCCGAACTGATGGAAACGGTTAAATACTGTTCATTGGGCCAGATCACCCATGCCCTCTACGAGGTCGGTGGACAATACCGCAGGAATATGTAATGAATAATGAACAGAGGAACAAGGAATATCGAATTATGTACATATCTTATATCACTGCATTTCCTGTGCGATCGTGAATTACTTCTTCTGTTCAACAGTCTAATTCGTAATTGTTATCGAACTGTTAATGAGCCTATCCTCTTTTTTTTATACTGTATTTTGCAAGGGTCATTTTCAGAAGAAAAATGAATACAAGAATGAAAACAATTATCGTTGCCCTTTGTATTTTTCTTTTCACAGGGTTTACTGCCCTCGCGCAACACATAGATTCCACGCTGGCCCGGTATGCAAATGAATATGCACCGGAACGTACCTACCTGCAATTCGATAAAAATTCTTATACACCCGGGGAAACGATCTGGTTCAAAGCTTACCTTATGGAAGGGCTTTATCCCGGATTCGGGAGCAAGACATTCTATACGGACTGGACAGACGAAGATGGAAATTTACTGACGCATATTACCGGCCCGGTGGTGGGTGCTACCAGCAATGGTCAGTTCGATATACCTACCGATTACGCGGGAAAATTCATCCATATAAAAGCATATACACGCTGGATGCTCAATTTTGATTCTGCTTTTTTATATGAGAAGGATATCCGGGTGTTTACGAAAAATTCAACCGCCTCCTCATTAAAGAATACAATTCTTCCCACCTTAACCTTTTTCCCAGAAGGAGGGGATGCTGTAGCCGGCATTACTAATAAAATTGCTTTTAAAGTAAACGATCAGTGGGGGCGACCGGTAAATATAAAAGGAGTGGTCATAAACGGGCAGGGGAAAACAGTGGATAGCTTGCGGGTGATGCATGATGGTATGGGTTATTTCTTTTTGATTCCTCAACCCGGTGAAAGTTTCTCAGCAAAATGGTCCGTGGTAAATGCCCCGGGGAAAGAAGAAAAAGGAACAGCATACAGCACTCCGCTGCCAACCATTAAATCCACAGGCATTTCTTTGCAGGTGGAGGTGTCAGGAACAAAGCGAAATTTCAGGATCAACGCTCCTCCTGAAGTAGCTGCTGAACTGGGTACGATACACCTGCTGGGTACCATAAACCAGGCCCAGGCTTTCCTGGTTACAAAAGACATAACGGGTGGTAACGTACAGGGCGTTATTCCTACCGAGGCTCTTCCTTCAGGGATCCTGACCATCACAGTATTTGATGATCACTGGACCCCTTTAGCGGAACGTATTACCTATATCAATAACCAGGATTTTCGTTTTTATCCGGAAATGAGCGTCCAGCATTGGGGTTTGAATAAAAGGGCCCGCAATGAGATCGAGATCACGGTGCCGGATAGCCTGGATGCTAACTTTTCGGTGGCGGTAACAGATGCGCAGATTGACCGGGACAGCAGCGATAATATCATTTCTCATTTATTATTGACCAGCGATATTAAAGGACGGGTTTATAATCCAACCTATTATTTTTCCGATAATAATGACTTGGTCAGTCAGCACCTGGACCTGGTCATGCTGACGCATGGCTGGCGACGATTTAAATGGGATGAGGTTGTAAAAGGAAAGATGCCGCGGATCGATTATCCAAAAGACACATCTTATCTCAGTGTATCCGGTAAAATATATGGTCCCACGCCGGCGCAGTTTAAGGACGGAGCCACTATCCTTCTTATTATCAGTCAAAAGAAAGGCGATGCTAATAAGATGTCATTATTGCCCGTAGCCCCTAATGGTACATTTACTGATCCATCGCTTGTACTATTTGATACGGCGCATATTTACTACAAGCTTTCCAAAGGGATCCTTGATGCTACCGTACAGTTTATGGAAAACCGTCTCCCGGCACGCAGCAGCAGGACCAATGCCAACGGCTTTTTTTATAACCAATCAGGTGATACTACGGGGACCGGCCGTCATTTCGAGTTATCCGATGAAATGACAAGGTTATTGGCCCAATATGAAGGAAAGACCCTGGAGAATGTTATTGTCAGGGCCAAAACAAAATCACCCCTGGAGAAAATGGATGAAAAATATACATCTGCCCTTTTCCAGGGAGATGGTTACCAGTTTGATCTTGTCGATGACAAAACAGCTTTTGCTACGGCCAGTATCTTTACTTACCTGCAGGCAAAAGTGGCCGGGCTGATCATCAATACCAGCAATGGCACTCCTTCCATGACATGGCGGGGTGGTTCACCACAGCTTTTTCTGGATGAAGTCCCCGTTGATCCGGATCTTGTTAATGGCATTGCCATAAAGGATATCGCCTATATCAAAGTGTTTCGCCCTCCTTTTTTTGGCGGTAGTGGCAGCAGCGCCAATGGAGCCATTGCTATTTATACCCGTCGTGGTGATGATGCAAACGATGCTTCCGGCAAAGGACTCGATAATAACAGTGTAAGCGGTTATTCCCCGATCCGCCAGTTTTATTCACCCAATTACAGCAGCTTCCTTCCTGCTAATGAAAGGAGAGACACCCGAACTACATTATACTGGAATCCACAGGTGGTGACTACCCCGCAAAAAAATAAGGTGACGCTTGTCTTTTATAATAATGATGTAAGCCGGGCTTTCCGGGTTGTGATCGAAGGGATCAGCAAGGATGGACAACTGGCGCATATTGAACAGATCATGGAATAAGGAATATAGGAACACGGATTTCACGGATTTTTTGAAACCCTTTTTCTATCCGTGATTATCCTTTCAATTTCCCGAATAGGCTGGACAGGCTGTTTTACCAGAGTCTTCGAAGTCCTCCCTTCGGGAGGATTTAGGTGGGCCTAATATTCAAAATCCAGCACCGCGGTATAATTATAGATCAAATGAGGTTGAATGGATACCGCCATTGTTTTGTACGCATCCAGGCAGATCTCACGGTGGCCCAGTGAAGGAACGCCATCATCAATTAATAAAGACATCAGGATATCCAACGCTTTATTGTGACCATAATCACAGCATTCGCCATTAAAATAAATTTTATTGACGCAGTCATCCGTACTGCGATTATGCGTTACCGTACCCGCCTTGCCGGTGGTCAGGGCATGACAGCGGGCGCTGGCAAAACAGAGTGAATCCGGATAGAGCAGTTTCAGGGTTCTTAAATTCCCCAGCGTTTTCATCAGGGATTTGTAATAGGTAGTATTGACCATATTAGGCTCCCCGGTCTTTACGGGATATTGTTTTACTACTGTGTTAGCAAAAAGAACCGGATCCATACGCGCCATATTCAGTATATAGATCACATCTTTTTCTTCAGCGCTCATATACCGGGCTCCGGCGG
>JADGPW010000002.1 GCA_017882265.1 Chitinophagaceae bacterium
ACCCGGTTCGCGCAATTGATCCGGCTAATACTTGACAGTTCAAAAAATAACCTGGTACCCTTTTATAAAGATTATGAAAGCCTCAAATTGTTCCTCCAGCTTGAACAATTCCGTGGTAATAATAAATTTGAATATGAACTGAATGCCGACCCTGAAATACTCAACAGTGGTATACAGGTCCCTCCCCTGCTTGTTCAGCCTTTTGTTGAAAATGCGATCCATCATGGCTTAATGAATAAGACCGATCCTGAACGAAAGCTAAGCATTCAAATAAGCCTTGAAAAAGATTATATAAAATACATCATTGAAGATAATGGTGTTGGCAGGCAAAAAGCGGCAGAACTGAACAATGTTAACAGGCCGGATCATATTTCTTATGGTATCGAGATCGCCAAAAAAAGAATAAGCCTGCATAATCTCAATGGCCTCCATCCTGCCGTGATAATAACTGACCTGGTAACAAATAAAATTTCATCCGGAACGAAAGTCGAACTTTGGTTATCCGTTAAATAAAAAAAGAAATGCTGCGAGCCATTTTAATTGATGATGAAGAAAACAGCTTAAATGCCTTACAACAAAAGATTATTCAGCATTGCCCTTTTGTGGAAATCATAGCTGCCTGTACCCTACCGTTGGATGCGGTTGATAAGATCAATTCATTGAAGCCGGATATCGTTTTCCTGGATATCGAAATGCCCGGGATGAACGGATTTAATTTGTTACAACAGGTCAGTTACAAGAATTTTGAGCCTGTTTTTGTTACCGCCTATGATCATTATGCTGTCAGGGCCATCCGCTTCAGCGCCCTGGATTACCTGGTCAAACCGGTTGATATTGATGAATTAAAAGCTACTGTAGCAAGAGCGTTTGAGAAAAAAAACAGCCACATACCAAACCAGCGTCTTGAATTGCTACTGGATCATTTGTCAAACCCTAAAAAACATTTCAAGCGGATTGCCATACCCAGTCATGAAGGACTACATTTTATAAAAGTGAGTGATATAGTTTACCTGGAGGCTAATATAAATTATACCCATATTTACCTGGCGGATCATAAATACATCGTGAGCCGGACCATCAAAGATTTTGAAGAATTACTTCCGGCAGACACGTTTATCCGCATCCATAATTCCTATATCATCAACAAAGATTTTCTCGAAAAATATATCCGGGGAGAAGGGGGCCAGGTAGTATTATCCACTGGCGTTACCCTGGATGTTGCCAAGAGAAAGAAAACAGATTTCCTGAAAGCAATAGGGTATTGAAATAATGCTGATCACAAACCCTGTGTCAATGCTTACTCCTTAAATCAATTACCTTTGTCAGATGGAAAAATTCCTGGAAGACCTGTTCAAGGGTCAGCAGTATGATTCAACCAATTTCTTCCTCCTCGCAGGCCCCTGCGTGGTGGAAAGTGAAGAACTGATCATAGTAGTAGCCGAAAAAGTTTCCACGATTTGCAGGAACCTGGGTATCCCGTTGATCTTTAAATCCTCTTATCGTAAAGCCAACCGTACCAGTGGTACCTCATTTACAGGGATTGGAGATGATGCTGCATTGAAAATGTTACAAAATACCGGGAGAAAATACTCGATCCCGGTCATCACCGATATTCATTCACCGGAAGAAGCTGCGAAAGCATCAGCTTATGTAGATGTTTTACAGGTACCCGCTTTTCTTTGCCGCCAGACCGATCTCTTAGTGGCAGCCGCGCAAACCGGTAAGATCGTGAACATAAAAAAAGGACAATTTGTAAGCGGTAAAGCGATGAAATTTGCTGTCGATAAGATCCGGAACGCTGGCAATAATAAGATAATGCTAACGGAACGGGGGACCACCTTCGGTTACCAGGACCTGGTAGTCGATTACCGGAATATTCCTGCGATGCAGGCACATGGTGTGCCCGTGATCATGGATGTGACCCATTCATTGCAACAACCCAATCAATCGTCAGGAATAACAGGTGGCAATCCGCAATTGATCGGCACGATCGCCAAAGCTGCCATCGCAGCCGGCGCCGATGGTATTTTTATTGAGACACATCCGGATCCATCCAAAGCATTGAGTGACGGGGCGAATATGCTAAAACTTGATTTGCTGGAAGGGGTTCTCCAACAACTGGTGGAATTAAGGAAAGTTGTTAGTAAATTTATGGTATGATAATAAGATTACCTATACGTTTTGAGGGATCGGTTGGTGAAAAAACTTTATATGGCCTTTTTGATACCGGAGCCACCTTCAGTTGTATACATCCTGATCAGGTGGAATTGATAGCTCATACGGAAAAATTATTCAGGCCTCTTGAAATTGCTACGGCCAACGATGGTGTTTTTATGAAAATTGAAGAACGGGTGGTTACAGATTTTTATATTAATGATATTCGTATGTCTGATGAATTTTATGTGGTACCCAACCTAAGTGAAGAGGCTATTATCGGCGTCACCACGATGCAGAAATGGCGTATCAAACTTGACTTTGAACATGATACTGTAATCATTGATCCGAAAATTGCCAAAGCCATTCTCAAACAATTAAAATAACTGAATGTTTCTTCCTCCCTGCCGGCTGGCAGGGCTGGCGGTTTTTAACGGAGATCAACTTCCTCGACCCCCGGGTACTTTGTTTTATCAAAAACAAACTGGGCGTCAGTCATCGGAACATTGGTTTTCATGGAGCTGACCGTATAGGTGTACCGGTTACCGCCATTTTCCAAAACTTTGGTGCTGTAGATCGTTTTGGTTACTTTATCGATCTGCAGGTAGACTTTATGAAAGGACTTGCTTTTATCAACCGGTGTCATTTCGATCTCCTGGATCACCTTGGCTCCCACTTTTTTCTCCCCATTCATCATATATAGGAAATCCTTATCGTAGAAATTGCTGAATAATTTGGAAGGAGTGATCATTCCGCTCGAGGCATCCAGTTTGCTGATGGTAACCTCGTTAGCTGATTTATCATAATTCCATACTGTGATACCATTACAAAAGATCTCCTGGCCGGTGAAACTTACCCTGTATTTTGTTCCTTTCATCTGGATAGTGCCGTTTTTGGTGGATTGAACTTTGCCTCTTGCGTCTTCAACACTATAAGTAAACCCAGCCTGCACGGTAGAAAATGTTTTGAATTTGGCACTGACACCATCAAGGATCGCTTTTGCTTCCGGATCATTACTGGCCTGGGCTATTGCCAGCATCGTAATCCCAAATAAGGCGATGGAAAAGCATAATTTCTTCATTATAATTGGTTTGTGGAACCCGCTGAAAGGGCGGGTGCAAAGATAAATGAAATACCGCAATAGGATGTTCAATACTCCTGCCGGGTTGCGCCAGACGATTTTTCTTAACAAAGCGGTAACGGATGATCCCCGCCAATCAATCCATTGCGTTAAGATGTTGCTGGAGCTCCATTTCCGTTTTGATCAATACATCTCTTGCCTTGCTCCCCTGGTTAGGCCCCACAATTCCCGCCGATTCCAGTTGATCCATCAAACGACCCGCCCGGTTGTACCCTAATTTCATTCTCCGTTGCAGCAATGAAGTGGAGCCCACCTGGTTTTGTACAATGAGTCTGGCCGCATCTTCAAAAAGGGAGTCACGGTCCGAGAGATCAATATCTCTTCCTTCCAGGTCTTTTTCGTCAATGTATTCCGGCAACAGGAAGGCCTGCGGGTAGCCCTGCTGGTTGCCGATAAATTCCACGATCTGCTCTACTTCAGGTGTATCCACAAAGGCGCACTGAAGACGGGTAATTTCACCATGATGGGAGACCAGCATATCACCCTTGCCGATCAGCTGCTCCGCCCCCCCTGTATCCAGAATAGTTCTCGAATCTATCTTGGAAGTCACTTTAAAAGCTACCCGGGAGGGGAAGTTTGCTTTGATCACACCGGTGATGATATTAACCGATGGACGTTGAGTGGCAATGATAAGATGTATTCCAACAGCCCGGGCCAATTGCGCTAGCCGGGCTATGGGCATTTCAATTTCCTTACCGGCCGTCATGATCAGGTCCGCGAACTCATCGATCACCAGCACGATAAAAGGAAGGTACTGATGCCCTTTCAGAGGGCTCAGCTTTCTTTTAATGAACTTCTCATTGTATTCTTTAATATTCCTGGCCCCGGCTTCCTTTAAAAGATCATAGCGGTTATCCATTTCAATACAAAGAGCATTGAGCGTATGCACCACTTTTTTTGTATCCGTGATAATGGCATCTTCTTCGCCGGGCAATTTGGCTAAAAAATGTTTTTCTATATGCCGGTATAAACTCAACTCCACTTTTTTAGGATCGATCAATACCAGCTTTAGTTGAGAGGGATGTTTTTTGTACAATAAGGAAACAAGAATGGCATTCAATCCGACTGATTTACCCTGCCCGGTGGCACCCGCCATCAGCAGGTGGGGCATGGAAGTAAGGTCCACGATGTAATTATCATTATCTATCTTCTTCCCTATGGCAATTGGCAAACTGTAATTATTATGCTGGAATTTCTCCGAAGCGAGTAATGATTTCATACTCACGACGGTCTTCTTCACATTAGGTACCTCAATACCGATGGTACCCTTGCCGGGAATGGGAGCAATGATCCTGATACCCAAAGCAGCCAGGCTTAACGCAATATCGTCTTCGAGGTTTTTGATCTTTGAGATACGAATACCGGCGGCAGGAACGATCTCGTATAAGGTTACGGTCGGTCCTACTGTAGCGCTTATTTTTTGGATCTCAATAGAATAATTCCTGAGCGTGGAGATGATCTGGTTCTTATGATTCTCCAGTTCATTCGTATCCTGAACGATCTTTTCGCTGCCATGCACTTCAAGTAAGCTTAATGTGGGATATTTATAGTTCCGGAGATCCAGCGTGGGTTCATAAGGAGGTAAATTTTCAATAGTTTCCTCTTCTGTGAGCTTATTCGGAACCGGTTTTATTTCCAGTTCCAGGTCCTCCTCCGGTTTCTTTTGAACCGGCTTACGTTTTGCCGGTTCATCCGTTTCTTTTAAATCATGTTGATGAAGAATTTCACCTACGATCTCATTTTCAAAACTGGGTTGCTGGCTTTCTGGTTTGTCGATCTTATCTTCAATAGGCTCCTCTTTTTCTATGATCTTAAAATCATGCAGGGGTTGTTCGTCAGGGAAATTGATCACCATCCCATCCCCCGGTTTCACCGTATTACCGGGCAGGGCTCCTTCGTTATTCCCGTTGTAGAGGTCATTAATGGTCTTTCCACCCGTTACCGGTAAGACTTCGGCCACCATTCCTTCCGTTGATTCATTTTCTTCTATACCTGTTTCCCGGTTCTTTTTGGGAAAATTGAATGCCGGGTTGAACTGCCAGATAAAATAACCCAATGCCAGCACCAATAAAACCGCGCCGGTGCCAATATTTCCAATGGCGCCGGTTAGTTTTTGACTGATCATATTTCCTACTCCCCCGCCAAATGGGAAACCACTGTTCCCAAAAATAAAGGCAAGAGATATCGATAATACAAGCAGCCCGATCGTTACATATTTTAAGTTCCGCCAGATAGAAAAAACCCTCCGCCGGAATAACAGGTTGACCCCAACAACAAAAAAGAAAGTACAAAAAAGGAAAGACGCAACACCAAACCCTTTATTAATAAAAAAATGAGAGATCAACGCTCCCAGCTTACCTAATAAATTGGATACATGAACGGTATCGTTAAAAAGTATGGAGAATCCCTTATTAAAGACTTTGGACTGATCTTCTTTCCAGGTATATAAATAAGAAATAAAAGAAATAAAAAGGAAAATGGCGATCAATAGAGATAGGGTACCTATGATCTTCCAGGTCCGTTCGTCCCGGGCAAGAGTCTTCCAGTTTATTTTTTCTTCCTTATCAGCCTTCAGGTTGTTCAGGATCGGCTTGGCAGGTTTTTTCTCAGGACTATTTTTTCTTTTCTTTTTCAGCTTTTTAGCCATGAATGCAAAGATAAAACACGGGGGGCAGGATTAAACTCCTTCCCGGTTAAATCTTTCTGAAGGGATTTCGCTGATTATTTCGGCTGCGATAAAATTCATGATAGCATGGGTACCGGCTTATATCTTTACCAACTATGTTTCCAGTTATGGCACGATATGGACCTTTGAACTGCCACACTGATCATTTTTTCTTTACCACGGCGATAAAAAGTAACAGCCAGCCTATGATAAGAAATATTCCACCCAGTGGAGTAACGGGCCCAACAAATTTTACTGCAGAGCTTTCCTGCACTTTTAAGAAAGTGAGCAGGTAAAGTGAACCAGAGAAAAGTATAATACCGGTAATATAGCAGCCCGCCGCCCATTTCATCCACCGGGCCGAAAAATTTCCGAACATTATTCCCACAGCCAGCAGGGCCAGGGCATGGTATAGCTGGTACTGTACCCCGGTTTGAAAGCCATGCAGGATCTTTTCGTCCTGCGTGATCCTTTCCAGCCCGTGTGCCCCAAAAGCGCCAAGTATAACCGCCAGCCCGGCAAGAAGGGCTCCGGTTGCCAGGTAATTTTTATGCATGGAATATTCTTTGGACTATTTTATCTAATAATTCCCCTTTTTCATCCACGGTGATAGATGCCTGCTCGTAATAGATCTTCCGATCGGAAAATTTTTTACTGATAAAATACTGCAACTGCTCATCGGAAAGATCTTTTATCAGGGGTCTTTTATCTTTTTCATTCACCAGTCTTTGAAATAGTATATCCAGGGGGGTATTGATCCAGACGGTCATTCCCGACTGGTTCATATATTCTATATTGTTCAAATAGCAAGGTGAACCACCGCCGCATGCCATGACAAAACTTTCATGACTCTCCGTAATGATATGGAGTGTATCTTTTTCGATCAACCTGAAATGCTCTTCCCCTTTTGTTGCAAATATTTCCGAAATGGGAATGCCGGCATGTTCCGTCACCTGTTCGTCCAGGTCAAAAAAGGGTATGCTGAGCTTACGGCTCAATAACCGGCCCCAGTGTGTTTTGCCAGATCCCATGAATCCGATCAAGAAGATTTTCATAACAGCCCCTCCAAACCTCCCCGAAGGGGAGGCTTCGTAAAGTCATAATTAAAAAGAAATTTCATCATTACAGAGGCTTCGTAAGTCCTCCCTTCGGGAGGGTTTGGGTGGGCTTTATTTAAACGCATTCAACCCCGTCACATCCATCCCTGTTATCAGCAAATGAATATCATGCGTGCCTTCATAGGTGATCACACTTTCCATATTCATCATATGGCGCATTACGGAATATTCACCCGTGATACCCATGGCGCCCAGAATTTGCCGGGCATCGCGACAAATATTCGTAGCCACTTCACAGGCGTTTCTTTTAGCCATGCTTACCTGCTGAGGTGTGGCTATACCTTCGTTCATCAGCACACCGAGGCGCCAGTTCAGTAACTGGGCCTTGGTGATCTCCGTGATCATTTCGGCAAGCTTTTTTTGTTGCAACTGGAAACCTCCGATCGGTTTTCCAAATTGCTCTCTTTCCTTTGAATAACGTAGGGCTGTATCGTAACAATCCATCGCGGCGCCGATCGTGCCCCAGGCAATGCCATACCTGGCTTTTGTCAGGCATCCCAGCGGACCTTTCAATCCTTTTACATTCGGAAATATATTCGCCTTAGGCACTTTCACATTATCAAAAACCAATTCACCTGTCGCAGAAGCACGCAGGCTCCATTTGCCATGTGTTGTCGGCGTGCTAAAACCTTTCATATCTCTTTCCACAATAAGCCCCTGTACATCTCCTTCTTCATTCTTTGCCCATACAACAGCTACCTGTGAAAATGGCGCATTACTGATCCACATTTTGGCGCCATTCAAAATCACATGATCTCCGGCGTCTTTAAAGTTACTGAGCATGCTGGAGGGATCGCTTCCATAATTGGGTTCTGTTAATCCAAAACAACCCAGCCACTCACCTGTAGCCAGTTTGGGTAAGAATTTTTTCCTTTGTTCTTCGCTTCCATAAGCAAAGATGGGAAACATCACCAGTGAACCTTGCACCGAAGCCGTAGATCGAACCCCGCTATCGCCTCTTTCCAGTTCCTGCATCATCAGGCCATAAGAAATATAATCAAGCCCCCCGCCTCCGTATTCAGTCGGAATGGTGGGGCCAAAACAACCGAGATCGCCCAACTGCTTTACAATCTGTTGGGGGAACTCTGCTTTTTGTGCATACTCCTCAATGATTGGAGAGATCTCTTTCTTTACATAATTGCGTACCGATTCCCGGATAAGTTTGTGCTCCTCGGTCAGCAAATCGTCCAGGTTAAAATAATCAGGGCTGGTAAAAAGATCTGTACGGGCCGCCATCGTTATTGAATATTTAAGATTGTTGATTTAATATTTTACTGGCGCAAAGGTAAAGGATAATAAAAAAAGGAAGAATATTAGGTATTGATCAATACCGGATATTCAGGTCATGAAAGAATAAGGAAAAAATCATTTTGTAAAATACCTATCATCATATCGTAAGATATAGCTTCATTTCTATATGGTAGTGCCGGGCAACATTTCTTGCTGCATCTGCAAAATCTTCTTTATCTGAAGCATAAATAATAGCCCGGCTTACATTTACCAATATGCCACCGTCTTTATTCATCGCTTTTTCGGAAACATCTTTCAGGCTTCCGCCCTGTGCCCCCACCCCGGGAACCAGGTAAAAATGATCGGGTGTCAATTCCCTTATCTCAGCAAAAGCATCTGCCTGCGTGGCGCCCACCACGAACATCAGGTTACCGGGATGGCCCCATTGTGATACTTTTCGTAGTACTTTCTCATACAACAATTCATTGCCGGCCGGTTGTAATTCAAAATCTTTTGCTCCGGTATTCGAAGTAAGTCCAAGTACAATGGCCCATTTGTCTTTATATTGCAAAAAAGGTTTTACACTATCCTCGCCCATATAAGGCGTCACGGTGATCGCATCAAAGGGCAGGGTCTCAAAAAAAGCTTTGGCATATTGCGAAGAGGTATTGCCGATATCTCCCCGTTTTGCATCGGCAATTTTGAAATGGTCATTCCCGATATAATGAACCGTTTTCTCCATGGCTTCCCAACCTTTCACTCCTAATGCTTCATAAAAAGCGGTATTGATCTTATAGCTAACACATAGATCTTTTGTCGCATCAATAATAGCTTTATTAAAGGTAAAGACCGGGTCAGGTTCTGATAAAAGATGAGGGGGAATTTTAGTAATATCCGTGTCCAGCCCTACACAGAGATAGGATCGCTTTTTGAATATGTGGTCTATGAGTGACTGGCGGGTCATACTGGTTGCTGTCCCTCGCTACGCTCGGGATTGCTGGTTAACCACCCGATCTGACGCAAAGGCATGTTACTGGTTGCAAAATTAACCAGAAACCAGCAACTAGCAACCAGCAATCAAACGCTTACACTTTTGAGATAATTTTCTCCAATAATTCCTCCTTTTCCCAATTATCTTCAATGCCCGGCATCTGCATCACTTCCTGCATGATGGCTTCCTGTTTTTGCCCCTGTTTTAATGCTTCGCTATACCTGATACCGGGATTAAAGGTGACGAGTGAATAAGCCGGGATCCATTTACCGGGGTATTTCTCATGCAGCCTGGCCTCAATTTTCTTTTGAAGAAGGAATACCGGATCAGCCGTTTTATCCCGCATCTCGGTAAAATTATTGACAGCCATATCAGCGATCGCATCTGCATCGGGCTTTCGGCTTAGTTGATATTCCTTCAGAATGGCGGACCAGTTCTCGTTATGCTTTTCGATCAGCTCATCCAGGATCCGGCAATCCTCGAAACCGCAATTCATTCCCTGCCCGAAGAAAGGGACCATGGCATGCGCCGCATCCCCAATGAGCGCGAACTTGTCCCCTCTTATCCAGGGAAAACATTTTATGGTGACTAATGTCGCCACCGGATTATAGAAATACTCATTTACATAATCCGGCATCAGCGGTACCGCATCCGGGAACGTCTTTTCAAAAAATGTTTTTACTTTTTCCTGGGTATCCAGTTTGGAGAAAGATGTTTCGCCTTCAAAAGGGAAAAACAACGTACAGGTAAAAGTTTTATCCAGGTTAGGTAAGGCAATCAGCATATAATCCTTTCTCGGCCATATATGCAATGCATTTTTCTCCAATGCGAAGTCTCCGGACTTCGTAGGCGGTATGGTCAGTTCTTTATAACCGCAATCAATATAGGATTGCTGGTATTCGAATTTATCCGATTGCAACTGGTGCTGAAGCCGGGCGGCGGAAAAAGCGCCATCCGCGCCGAATATCAGCGGTGAATCATGACTATTAAGCCGTGAATGGCGGGTATCTTCAAAACTGACCAGGTTATTTACCCAGTCGATGGCAAGACATCTTTGATGAAATAAGATCCTGACGTCCTGTTCTTCGGCCAGGTCCATCAGTTTCATGTTCAGCTCAGCCCTGGAAACAGAATTAATGAATTGTTCTTTTTTCCCATAGGGTTGAAAAGCAGAGCTGCCATCGGAATTATGAATAAAACGGCCATGCATAGGAATGGAAATCTTTTTTATTTCCTCTGCCAGTCCCACTTTTTCAAGGGCCAGCAACCCCCTGTCACTTAACGCCAGGTTGATAGAACGGCCCCCGCTTATTTCTTCCTTCCGCATATCACCCAGGCGCTCGTATACACGAACCTTATGCCCTCTTTTGGCCAGGTAAATGGATAAAAGAGAACCGACAAGGCCTGCTCCAACTATGACGACGTCTTTTTTCATAATGAACGCATAATATTATTTGGATACAACTTCGACATTCTTAAGTCCATGCCTGCCCCGTTGTATTATGGGGTTCATCTGTTCGTCTGTTCATCTTTTTGAATATCGAACAGATGAACAAGGAATAACGAATCATGAAGTTTTTCATCAATCAATTAAACTATGAAGGATATCCCCAAACCGCCAAACATCCTCAAAACTGTTATACAAGGGTACCGGCGCTACCCGGATCACATTAGGTTCCCGCCAGTCTGCAATAACTCCCTGATTAGTCAATTCATTGAAAATCTCCTTTCCTCGTTTTAGCATCAACATAGAAACCTGGCAGCCTCTTTCTTTTTCATCAGCCGGTGTAATTATTTCCAGTACTTTCTCCGCCTGCCTGCTGTTAATATCGTTTAAAAGGTAATGAAGATACCCTGACAATAATTTTCTTTTTTCATGTAGATTATCTATGCCTGCTTCTTCAAAAATATCCAGCGATGCCTTGTGAGCTGCCAGGCTTAGTACCGGCGCATTACTGATCTGCCAGCCCTCGGCTGTGGGTATGGCTTCAAAACCTTTTTCCATTTTAAACCGGGTTTCCTTGGTATAGCCCCACCAGCCGGCAAAACGGGGGAGATGGGTGTTGGTAGCATGTTTTTCATGTATATACACTCCGCCGACTCCGCCCGGACCCGAATTCAGGTACTTATAGGAACACCAGCAGGCAAAGTCAACATTCCATTCATGCATCTTTAATTCCACATTCCCTGCCGCATGAGCAAGATCAAACCCACAAAAAGCCCCGGCTCTCTGCGCCGCTTCGGTAATGGCGCTCATATCGAATACCTGGCCGGTATAATAGTTCACTCCGCCAAACAGGATAAGCGCGATACTCTCACCGTGCTGCTGAATAGCGGAAAGGATATCATCCGTTCTTATAGTATGTTCTCCTTCTTTTGGTGAAATTTCAATCACTGCCCCGGCTGGATCAAATCCATGGTATTTTACCTGTGATTCAAATGCATATTGGTCCGAGGGGAATGCTTTTGCTTCGCAAATGATCTTATAACGCATTTTGGTCGGCCGATAAAAGGTCACCATCAGCAGATGCAGGTTCACCGTCAATTGATTCATCACCACCACTTCAGTTTCCTTACAGCCTACAATTTTCGATAATAGTTTCGGGAAACTCTCATGATAAGGCATCCAGGGATTTTTCTCCTTGAAATGGGCTTCCACACCCATGGTAGCCCAATCATCTAATTCCTGCTGTACATATTGCGATGTAGTTTTTGCCTGCAGACCCAGCGAATTCCCGGTAAGATAAATGCAATCTTTCCCATTATGCCGGGGAATAAAAAACTTATTCCGGAAACGCCGTAACGGATCTTTTGAGTCAAGTTCCCGGGCGAAGGAGATGGTATTTTGAAAACTCATCTTAATCAATTGTAGCTATTACTTTTAATTCAATGGCAATCGGCGTCGGCAAACTTTTTACCTCCACCGTCGTACGACAAGCCTGTACCGAAGCAAAATAATCCGCATATATTTTATTGTAGATGGGAAAATCTTTTTTCATGTTGGTAAGAAATACGGTCACATCGACGATCTTTTCCCAATGGCTGCCACTGGCTTCCAGGACAGCTTTTACATTGGCAAAAACAGCGTGACATTCTGCCTCGATACCATATTTTAGGATATTTCCATCTTTATCTAATTCTAATCCCGGAATAGAGTTGTCTTTTGGGTTGCGGGGGCCAATACCGGAAAGAAATAAAAGATTGCCCACTTTACGTGCATGTGGATAGGCGCCGAGAGGCTTTGATGCATTTTCTGTATTTATAATTTCATTCATGGTTTATAAATTAGAGTAAAGGCGAATAAAAAAATATTTGCCGGGAAGGCCGGGAAGACGGGAAGAATGCAGAACAGATGAACAAGGATTTAAGAATGTCTAAGTCAGCACGGTCATTCCTTAAACCTTCGAAGAACGGAATCTTCACCTTCTTCATTCGGCATTCCTTGTTCATCTGTTCTGCATTCTTCTCCTTCCCGGCTATATTTAGAATTCAATACAAATATTTTTCGCTTCCGTAAAGAAACGCAAAGCTTCCCAGCCCCCTTCCCTGCCCACACCACTATTTTTCATGCCACCAAAAGGAGTACGTAAATCACGAAGTAACCAGCAATTCACCCAGATGATACCGCTTTCCACCCGGGCTGCCATACGATTGGCTTTAGAAATATCCTGTGTCCAGATGCTGGCAGCTAACCCATATTGTGTGGCATTTGCTAACTGTAATGCTTCCTCTTCAGTTTTGAAAGATTGAAGGGTAACCACCGGTCCAAAGATCTCTTCCTGGTTGGTCTGGCAATCCGGGCCCAGACCTTCGATCACAGTGGGTTCAATGAAATAGCCATTTTCACATCTGCCTTCACCTTTGATCGCATGGCCACCACATAATATTTTTCCACCCTCCTGCCTGGCCGTATCGATACAACGGATGATCTTATCAAAATGAACTTTACTGACAATGGCTCCCTGTTTCGATCTTTCATTCAATGGATCTCCAACCTTGAGTTGTTTCGTTCTTTCAACAAATGCAGCTTTGAATCTTTCATACACTGTTTCTTCAATCAATATCCTGCTGCCGCATAAACAGATCTCACCCTGGTTACTGAAAGAGGACTGAACAGAGATCTTCAGCATTTTTTCCCAGTCACAATCCGCAAAAATGATATTAGGGTTCTTACCGCCTAACTCTAATGACAGTTTTTTAAATTTCGGGGCCGCTATAGAAGCGATCCGTTCGCCGGCCCTTGTACTTCCTGTAAAAGATATCGCTTTAATAGCAGGATGTTTCACGATGGCTTCACCCGTTGTATTCCCCGTTCCATGAATGATATTTAGTACACCGGGTGGTAAACCGGCTTCCCGGCAAATTATTGATAGCAGGAAAGCCGTCACGGGTGTTACTTCCGAAGGTTTTGCGATCACACAATTACCTGCCGCCAATGCCGGTGCAATTTTCCAGGTAAAAAGATATAACGGAAGATTCCAGGGAGAGATGCAGGCCACAATACCGATCGGCTGACGAAGCGTATAGTTCACGGCTTTGTCCTCCATGTGATGGCTCTCGGTGGCAAAATGCATGATCCCTGTAGCAAAGAACCTGAAATTGGCGGAAGCACGGGGTATATCCACTTTCTTACTTAACCATAGCGGTTTACCATTATCATTTGTTTCTGCAAGGGCTAATTCATCAAGATTTTCGTCAATGAGTTCCGCAATACGATTGAGGATCTTAAACCTTTCTTCTGCCGGCGTTGTACTCCATACGGGAAATGCTTTTTGCGCCACATGAACAGCAGCTTCTACATCTTTTGAATTTGAATCAGGGATTTGTCCGTACACTTCACCTGTTGCGGGATTCACATTATCAATGAAATTTCCACTCAAAGGGGCTACCAGATCGCCGCCGATATAGTTTTCGAGATGATATGGTATTTGGAGGTTAATTGGTTAATTAGTTAATTAGTTAAAATGGGAAACTCCTTATTTTGGATTGTGTTTTGATGATTTGGAAATAAATTTGATAAAGGCATTGAGTTTTACAAGAATTGTTTCCGCCTTTTGAAGCAGTACATCACATTTATCCTCTTTGATAATTTTACTTCTTTTGCATTTTCCAAGCCAGGATTTTGTTTCCTGGATAGATTCTCTTGAATAAAAATAAAATTGTTTGCTTTCTTTATAATAAAATCTTCCATAACCTTCTGCAATATTAGCAGATATGGAATCCGACGATTTTACTATTTGTTTACCAATTGTATCTTTTTTGAAATGATCCCAACCCATCACAATTTCCCAGATCTCATCTCCAAATAATTCGGCCAGTTGATATACATCCAGTTTTTCTAAAGTATAACCCATTTCACAAAATTTTAAAGTTCAATAACATTTCATTAAACAGAATCCCCCGAAAACCTAATTAACTAATTAACCAATTAACTAAATACTCCCCGTCCTTCCCCCATCCACCGGGATACTCACACCGTTTACATACGAAGCAGCCGGCGAAGCAAGAAATGCCGCCATCGCTGCTATTTCCGATGCATCGCCAAATCGTTTCATGGGCACTTCTTCCAGCATATTCTTTTCCACCAGTTCCACCACTGTATTTCCTTTCTTCGCCATCGTTTCGATTAAAGATGACAAACGCTTCGTGGTAGTATACCCTGGCAATATATTGTTCACTGTGATCTGGTATTGTCCCAATTCATTTGCCATTGATTTGGCCCAGGAGGCCACCGCCCCCCGAATGGTATTTGAAACACCAAGATTCTTCAAAGGTATTTTTACCGAAGTGGAAATTATATTGACGATACGCCCGTACCCTTCTTTTTTCATAGAAGGAACAACTGCTTTTACAAGAATATGATTGCAGATCAAATGCTGGTTGAAGGCGTCAAGAAATGCTTTTTCGCTGGCTTCGATCACCGGTCCGGCGGGGGGGCCGCCTGTGTTATTGATCAAAATATGGACAGGGCTTTTAAGAATATGTGCGTTGATCACTTCCTGAACTTGTTCCGGTTTGCTGAAATCGGCAATAAGCCATCCATGTTGCTGTCGGAGGGCAGTATCTAAATTGTGTACAGCCGTTTTCAAAACTTCCTCATTACGGGCTATCAGGGTGCAATTGGCGCCCAGCAATGCCAGTTCTTCCGCAATGGCTAGACCGATACCCTGTGTACTTCCGCAAATGATGGCATATTTGCCTTCGAGAGAAAGATTCATACCGTCAAACCTACGGTAAAAAGTTGTAATTTTTCGTTCAGGAAAATCAATGTTACTTAACATTAATCCTGTAAATCATTAAACTTTAAACATTTTATAATGGCTGTAACTGCTCCCTTCAATCTAAAAAAATGGATCGACGATCACCGTGATATGCTAAAGCCGCCGGTAGGAAATCAGTGTATTTATAAGGATGCCGAGAATTTTATTGTCATGGTGGTGGGTGGGCCTAATGCCCGGAAAGATTACCATTACAATGAGAGCGAGGAATTGTATTTCCAGGTGGAAGGGAATATCGTTTTGAAGATCATTGATGAGGGTGTCCCCAAATCCATTCCCATCAATGAAGGAGACATGTTTTTATTACCACCCAAGACGCCGCATTCACCGCAACGCGGACCTAATACGGTTGGATTGGTTATTGAAAAAGTAAGAGAAGATGAAGAAGACGAGAAAGATGCTTTTATGTGGTTCTGTGAAAACTGCGGTAATAAACTTTATGAGGATGTTCTTTTTGTAAAAGATATTGTGAAACAATTGCCCCCCGTGATGGATAAATTCTGGGGAAGCGTAGAATTGAGAACCTGTAAGAAGTGTGGGACGGTGATGGAGCCGCCGGTTAGGAAATAGTTGGAGGTTGGAGGTTGGAGGATGATCGCAAACATCCAACATCGAACTTCCAACTTCCAACATGAAGAAGGAAACCACTAATACAAGACTGATGGCAAACATCCAACCTCAATCGTCCAACCTCCAACATAATGAGGAAACCACGAAAAAAATGACTGATCGCAAACATCCAACATCGAACTTCCAACATCCAACATGAAGAAGAAAACCACTAATATAAAACTGATGGCAAACATCCAACCTCCAACCTCGAACCTCCAACATGAAGATTGATATTCATACTCACATCATGCCGGAGCATATGCCCAACTGGTCCGAGAAGTTCGGGTATGGCGATTTCATTCATCTTGAACATCGCAATTGCGAAGCCTGCATGATGAAAGGCGATAAGGTATTCAGGGTAGTGGAAGAGAATTGTTTTAAAGAAGATACCCGGCTGAAAGAGATGGATGATACTGAAGTGAATATCCAGGTATTGTCTACAATTCCCGTTTTATTTAATTATTGGGCAAAGTCGACGGATGGATACGAAACATCCCGTTTCTTCAATGATCATATCGCAGATACAGTTTCAAAACACCCGCATCGGTTTATCGGTCTGGGGACGGTCCCCCTGCAGAATATCAGTCTTTCCATCAAGGAAATGGATCGCTGCGTAAATGAATTAAAAATGCCGGGGCTTGAAATAGGCTCTAATATCAATGGTCAGAATCTTTCGGAAAAAGAGTTCTTCCCATTTTATGAAGCCGCGGAAAAGATGGGCTGCGCCTTGTTTGTTCATCCCTGGGAGATGATGGGCGAAAAACAAATGGAAAAATACTGGTTACCCTGGCTGGTGGGAATGCCGGCGGAAACAACAAGGGCGATCTGTTCTATGATATTTGCCGGCATCTTTGAGCAATTCCCAAAACTAAGGGTCGCTTTTGCCCATGGCGGCGGCTCATTTCCTTTCACCCTTGGCAGGATCGAGCATGGTTTTAATGTTCGCCCCGACCTCGTGGCTATTGATAATGCGGTCGCGCCGAAAAATTACATTGGTAAATTCTGGATCGATAGCCTCGTACACGATAAAAAAGCATTCGGCTACCTGCTTGAAACCATGGGTGAGGATAATATTTGCCTGGGTAGTGATTACCCATTCCCGTTGGGAGAAAATCATCCCGGCAGGCTGATTGAAAAAATGAACCTGGATAAAAAAACAATAAAGAAATTACTGCACAGAAACGCCGTTGATTGGCTTGGGTTTGATAAAAAGACCCACCCTATATTTTAATCAGAAAGCATTTTATTTATTACAGCTCAAAAAAGGTTAGGGTAGTCAGTAATGATCCCGTCCACACCCATTTTTATCAATTGCCCGATTTTCAGCTTGTCATTCACTGTCCAGGTAATAAGTTTCATTTTTTTATCATGGCACTTTTTCAATAGCTTATCATTCACCAGTTGATAAGCAGGACAGTAGATTGTTGGGGTAAAGCCCAGATCTTTTAATTGCTTATCCATGTTTCTTTTATCCGTAGAATCGATCAGTAAAGCCGTCGGGATGGCCGGGTATTTTTGATATATATATTGCAAGGCCCTGAAATCAAAAGATTGAATGATCACAAAGTCCTGTATATCTTTCTCTTTTATCACTGCCATCAGCAATTCTACGAACTCATCCGGTTTCGGCTGAAAAATATCATCGAAAGCCGGGTCGCTCTTGATTTCAATATTATAAAACGGAAACGGGGGTCTGCGCACCATCATGAATTGACGGATGCTGTCCACGAGGTCGCTGAGCAAAGGTTTGATGGCCTTCATTTTTTGCTGCTGCGGGAAATGCGGGTTTGGCTTCAGACCGACATCAAAAGTTTTTACCTCCGCATAATTCATCCGGTAAATATTGAAGCTGCGTTCTTCTTTCTCACTAATATAGGTGCCATCAGGTTTGGTCGTGATATCATGGTCAAACCAGGGATCATGTGATACAACCACTTTTTTATCCTTCGTGATCACTACATCCATTTCCAGTGTGGTAACTCCCAGGTCAATAGCTGTTTTCATAGCCGGGATCGTATTCTCCGGCATCAGCCCCCGGCAACCGCGATGGCCTTGTTTATCGAAAACCCCCAAACCCCTTAAAGGGGGCTTCAGAGCAGTCATTATAGTTGAAGAAGCCATAAAAAGTATGAAGTAAAAAACAGAACATTTAATGATGATGGAATACTTTAGATTTTCGTAGCTCCATCAAATTTCCGATCTCTTTCCCTTCACCTTCCTGCTGTTTCAGTTGTGTTACAATATTATCATAGCTTTTTTCATCCCGGTTCTGGCTCAGCTTATATACGTTGTCCAGTTCGGTTACTTCTATTTCAAAACCTATGATGGCTTTTACCAATTTTTCTTTATAATCAACCGGTAGGTTATCGTATATGGTAGTGGAAGCGGTATTATCATTTTCAAAATGCAGGGAAAGTTTTCGTAAAAGTTCTATCAACTGTCTTTCTTCCATCCATTTCATTTCGCCCCGGGCATGAATGGCGATATAATTCCAGGTAGAGGCCTGGTGGGGATTGCCGGCGTACCAAGTGCCACTGACATACGCATGGGCACTCGTAAACACTACTAGTATATTTGGGTTTTCCTCAAAGGTTTTTTCATGGTCCGATTTTTTTGCCACATGGCCCGTGATAATGATCTTCCCATCCTTCTCATCTATTAATACAGGAACCTGCGTAACCGCTGGTCTAAGGTTCTTATCACATCCCACCAGCATCACAAAAGGATGCTGCTTCATGAATTCAATTATTTTTTCTTTATCATGCTCCTTATAATGAGGGTAATTATACATTATGGTTGGATGTTTGATGTTGGAGGTTGGATGTTTGCCACCAGTCTTTTATTTGTGATTTCCCTTTGTATTTGAAGATTCCATTAAAGGTCTTCAAATCTTATTATCGTCGATATTGGAAGTTGGATGTTGGAAGTTCGCCCTGGATGTTAGTCCTCTTTTTTTCGAGGCTTACTCTTATATTTTGAAGAGTGAAGATAATCGAGAAAGGATTTGATCTTGTTGCCAGGCATTACAGAAAACTCCAGTCTTGCTATTAAAATTTCTTCCGTAATATGATTTCTGTCAAATGCCCGGTATAATTGCGAACGCATTTCCCCATTCGAACCTTTTGAAATGACAAGAAACTGGGCAAATTCCTTATTAGTGAACCTTTCGAATCCTTCTGCAATATTATCCATTGAAGAACCTGCAGAAGCATTTATCTGGTTCTTTAGATCGAAATCCTTTGCAAAACTACCCTCCATAGTCAATTGATAAATTTCCTTTGCCTGTTCCCTCGCCAGCTTCCATATCTCCAAATCTTCAA